>JAISGJ010000210.1 GCA_031263105.1 Coriobacteriales bacterium | reverse complement strand
CGTCGCCGCACTGCTCGGGGCCCCCTTCTTCGTCGCGCTCGTGCGTCGCAGGAAGATACCGGCGCTATGAGGGGCGACGTGCGTCAGGGGGGCCGTGACAGAACAGTACCGTCCCCACTGTCACACTCATGCGCGGGCCGCGACGGAACAGTGCCGTCCCCACTGTCACGAACCGTGCCGTCCCTCCTGTCACCGCCCCCCTGACGCACGTCGCCCCTCATAGCGCCGGTATCTTCCTGCGACGCACGAGCGCGACGAAGAAGGGGGCCCCGAGCAGTGCGGCGACGATGCCGACCTGCACCTCCTCGGGCCGCACGACGATGCGGGCAATCACGTCGGCGCACAGGAGCCAGGCCGCGCCCAGAAGGATGCTGAGGGCCGTCACCCAGCGCTGGTCGGAGCCCACAAGGCCGCGCGCCAGAAACGGCACCGCCAACCCGACGAAGCCCACCGGGCCTATCGCTGCGGTGGCCGAGCCGGCGAGCAGCGTCACGGCGACCATCGTGAGCACCTGCACGCGCCTGACGTTGACGCCGAGCGAGCGCCCCTTCTCCATACCAAGGGCAAGCGCGTTGAGCGAAGGGGCGAGCAGGAGCGCAAGCAAAAGCCCGCCGGCGACGAAGGGCAGCACGACGAGGAGGATGTCGAAGGAGCGCCCTTCGAGCGAGCCTGCGACCCAGAGCCGAAACTCGTTGAACACGGCCTGGTCCGCAAGCACCACCGCCTCTGTGAGCGCCGAGAGCGCCGCGCTTATCGCCACGCCTGCCAACGCCAGCCTCGTGGGGGTGGCGGACTGCCTGCCTGCGGCACCGAGCAGGTAGACGGCGAGCGAGGCGGCGGCGGCGCCCAGGAAGGCGAACCACAGGTAGACGAAGATGGAGCCTATGCCGATAAGAGCGACCGAGAGCACCACGGCCAGGCTCGCGCCCGCATTGATGCCGAGGATGCCGGGGTCGGCCAGGGGGTTGCGCGTCAGGGACTGCATGAGCGCGCCCGCCACGCCGAGGGCGGCGCCGCAGACGAGCGCCATAAAGGTGCGCGGCACCCGCAGCTCGTGCAGCACCGTGCTGTCCGTGGAGCCGTCGGGGGCAAGCAGCAGCGCCCAGGTCTGCCCGAGCGGGATGTCCTTCGAGCCCAGCGACAGGCTGAGCAGGACGGCAAGGAGCAGGACGCCGCAGGTGGCGACAAGTGCGGCCCATCGGATTCGGGCGCTCCTCCTGAGCGGCAGCCGTGGGGTGCGGGCGACGCTGGCGGAACCTGCGCTGGCGGAACCCGTGCTCATGCGGGCGGAGCGGGCGGGGCCTCGGCAGGCGGCGGAGCGTCGGGGGCGGGGGCGGCCTCGGGGGCGGTGGGGGCGGGCGCGGCGGGCGCGGCCGCAGGCACCGTTGCGGGCGCGGGGGCCGCAGGGGGCGGCGTCCCCGACGCCCCGTTGCCCAAGGTCGCCCCCGCCGCTCCGACACCTGCCGCCGCAACGGCCGCAACGGGCCGGGGCTTCTTCAGCGTCACGAAGAGCAGCGCGGCGACCCCCAGAAGCACGGCGGCGCCGAGCGTGATGAGGCCGGGAATCGGCAGGCCGCCAAAGGCACCGGCGGTGCCTGCGCCTGTGGAGTCGGCACTGTTGCCCAGCATGCGGCTGCCCGCCGTGCTCTGCGCAGCGCCCTGCGCGTTCTTGTTCAGGAGCGCAGCGTCGGCTGCGGCTGCGGCCTCCTCCTCGGTCATGGGCTCCCCGTCGTCGCCCAGCGCGCCGCCGTCGGTGCCCGTGCCGGTGCCGCCGCCCGCAGCGCTGCCCGTGCCGCCCGCAGCGCCCGCCGTGCCGCCCGAGCCGTCGCCGGTGGTGCCGGTGGTGCCGCCGGTCTCCGTGCCGCTCCCCGTGCCGCCGGTCGCCGTGCCGCCGGTGGTACTGCCGCTCCCCGTGCCGCCGGTCGCCGTGCCGCCCGAGCCGTCACCCGTGCCGCCCGTGCCGCCGCCCGTGCCGCCGCTCGAACCACCCGTGGTGCTCCCCGTGCCCGCGCCTCCCGAGCTGCCGCCCGTGCCCGTGCCCGCATCGTCCAGACTCGGCGACGACCCCTCGACGACGCTCTCGGCCGCAGTCGCCCCTCCCAAGGTCTCGCCGACGACCTGGAACGCCGTGGGATGCTCGGTGTTCGAGGCGGCGCCCGCCCCGTTGGTATAGCCCAAAACGCCCTTGCCCTCAACCACCTCGGAAGCCAGGAAGCGCAGCCAATGCCAACCCTCCGCAACGTCGCTCGGCAGTTTCAGCGAGCCGGAGGTCGAGCCGTCCGCCCCGATGACCTGCGTATGTATCACGCCGGTGCCCTCCTGCGTCTGGTCGCTGTACCCAAGCCCGTCGTCGATCTTGACGTTGAGCACCTCACCGGCCGGATACCCCGAGACCGCAAACTGGATGGTCGCCCCCGGCCTCAGCTCCTTGGGCGAGACCTCGGCATAGGTGCCCGGCGTGTCGGCGCTCGCCCCGCCCTCCGGTATGCCAAGGGCCGTCCGGGGCACCACAAGCCCCATAAGGAAGATGAGGAGAAGTGCGGCCAGCCCCATCGCCGCCCCTCTCCCCCATGCCCCGCGCCCTCCGGCTCGCATCGTCTTGTCTGTACGCATCATGTGTTCTCCTTCACGTTCTGTGGACTGGGGCAGGGACGGCGTGGCAAGGGGGACGGTACTGTCATCCCGAGCCTGCCGAGGGATCTTCGGGTTCGAGCGCCCGGAAAACGCAGCGCGTTTTCAGCGAGAACGGGCCGACAGGCCCGCGGAACGCGAAGCAGCCGACCGCAGGCCGAGGAATCCCCAAAACCGCAGTCGACTGCAAGGCAGTCGAAGATTCCTCGGCTCCGCTTCGCTGCGCTCGGAATGACAGTGGGAGCTGAGGTGCTGCGGTGCGGTCGTAGCTGCGGCCCGTGGGGTTCAGTCGGCAGGTGCCCCGCCCACCGGGGCATCGGTCGCCTGTGCATCCATCTGCCGGGCGAGCAGGTCGATGACGGCTTGGGTCAGTGCGCCTGTCGCGCGGTACCAAGGGGTTCGTGCGCGTTCCTGGAGATTGCGGAGGTATGTGGGCGCGAACACGAGCAGGTGCTCGCCCAGGAAGCGGCGGATCGTATCTTCGGTTGCGTCTGCGGCCGCGTGGTCGCCTGCTTCCGCCTCCTGCGCCAGGCGTGCGAACAGCCGTCCCAGGAAGTCGAGCTCGAGGCCGATGTGGTCGTCGGGCAGGGAGCCTTCGGCGGAGACGGCAAGGCCCTGCTCGCGGTACTGCTCGCGGACCTCCAGTGTGGTGGGCCCGAACATCTCGCGCGTCTCCGTCCGATAGACCGACTCATACGGCGAGGTGTGGCTGATGCTCACGAGGTAGAACAGGTAGGTGTGGTCCTGATGGATGGCGGTGAGGAAGGTGTCGCTCACGCCATCCTTGCCGCCCGCCGCCCCGCCGCCCGCAGGGGCAGCATCTGCCCCGCCCGCCTCGCCCCCGGCACAGCCGCCTGCCACCGCGCCGCCTGCCACCGCGCTGCTCTCAGCCCCGCCGCCCGCCGCCCCGCCGCCCGCGCCCGCCCCGGCAAGCAGGCGCTCGAGCTCGCCTGCTGCCGTCGGCGCGACGGACGAGAACGGCTCCTCCAAAAGCAGGGCGCGCTGCTCGCGCAGCTGCCCTGCCCAAGAGGTGCTGGGACTCTCGTATAGCAGGCGGGAACAGAAGGCGCAGAGCACCTGACAGGCCTTCGCCGTCTCCATCGACAGGCCCAAGGTCAGTGGCTTGTCTCGAGCGGGTTGAGGCGCTTGCCGCCCTTGCTGGCATCGCGGTGGAGGCCTATGACGACGTTGGGGGAGGTCGTGTCCCCCAAATCGCCGATCTTCACGTTGTCGCCGTACTTCGAGCGCAGATCCTCCATCAGGCCGAACTCCAGGGCACGGACGGGACACGCAAGGGCGCAGACCGGATCCGGTATCCCCTCGTCGTTCTCGTCGCTACAAAGGACGCACTTATGTGCGAGGTTGTCTTCCAGCTTGACGGGATGGTTGTAGGGGCAGCTCGTCTCGCAGGTCATGCAGCCGATGCATATCTCCTTGTCGATGCTGACGATGCCCGTCTCCGTGTTCTTCAGCATGGCGCCGGTGGGGCATTTGGCCACGCAGGCGGGCGTGTCGCAGTGGCAGCAGGTGAGGGAGGCGTAGTAGGTGAACGCGGTAGTGGCAAAGCTGCCGTCCGCGCCCTGCTCCCAGGCGCCGCCGCCGAACTCGTAGACCTTGCGGAACTTCTGGGGAACCTCCAGGTCGTTGCGGTCGAAGCAGGCGGTCATGCAGGCCTTGCAGCCGGTGCATATCTCGGTGTTCACATAGAATCCGTACTGTTCCATCAGGCGCCTCCTTATGCCTTCTCGATCTTGCAGAGGTTTGAGTGGACGCCGTTGCCCTTCGAGAGGGGCGTCGGGCGTGACGAGGTGAGCACCGATATGCAGCCGCCCGTGTCGAGGACGTCCTTGCTGCCGATGCTGGCAGCGTCGCGGCTCTCGGGCTCGTACCATGCGCCCTGCGGGATCGACACGACGCCCGGCATGATGCGCGGGGTCACCTTGGCAGAGATGCGCGTCTTGCCGCGCCTGGTCGAGACGAGGAGGTCGTCGCCGTTCTCAACACCCAGGGCTGCGGCGTCGCCGTCGTTTATCCAGCACTGCTGGGGGGCGACGGACTTCAGCCACTCGACGTTCCCATACGAGGAGTGCGTGCGCGTCTTGACGTGGTGGCCGATCAGCTGGAAGGGGTACTCCGCCCGGGTCGCGCTGTCGCCGAAGCCCTCGAAGTTCTCGTAATAGATGGGCAGCCCGGTTATCTGGTCGAGGCCGTCGGCGGGGATGTAGCCGCCGCCCGTGACGTCCCACTGCTTCGAGAGGTTGTATGCCTGCTTCGAGAAGACCTCGTACTTGCCGGACGGCGTGGCGATCTCCTCGTGCGTGGCGACGGCCGGCGTGTGGGTGTCGGTCTGCTTGAAGAGCCCCTGCGAACGGAACTCCTCGAAGGTGGCGGGCAGCTCGTCCCCGCCGGCGATGCCCTGCTCGTAGCACCACTGCACCCAGTCGAGCTGCGTCTTGCCCTCGGTGAACTCGTCCTTGATTCCCAGCTGCTCCGCGAGGAGCGTGCATATCTCGTACACGGGCTTCGACTCGAACAGCGGCGGGATGGCGGCGCTCTCGCAGCACACGAAGCCGGTCCAGCCGCCGCCGCCCGTGATGATGTCGTCCTCCTCGAAGGAGGTGGTGCCCGGCAGGATGATGTCGGAGACCAGGGCGGTGGGCGTCAGATAGCAGTCGACGGTCACGACCATGCGCAGGCCGCTCTCCTTCTCGTCAGGCAGGTTGTAGATGCGCAGGGAGTCGTTGAGGTCCGCGTGCTGCCCGAGCATCACGTTGGAGGCATAGTTCCAGATGAACTTGATGGGGGCCTTCAGCGTGATCTCGCCGGGGGTCTCCGCATACTCGTGGTCCTTGCCTGCCCAGCGCACGCCCCAGGTGGTGTCGCTCATGGACCGGTAGTCCTCGATGGCCTGGTACCAGTCGAAGAACGAGACCTGGGTCTCGACGGTGTTCTTCTCGGGGAAGCAGTCGAGCGCCGTGGAGACGGCGTAGGAGACGCCGCCCGTGCCCTCCCGCGCACCGGTGCCGCCGCCGCTGATGCCGACGTTGCCGGTGAGCGTGGCGATAAGGCCGATCGCCCGGGTGTTGTTGCCGCCGTTGCTGTGGCGCTGGGGGCCCCAGCCTTGGATGGTCGCGGTGGGGCCGTCGACGTAGAGGTCGGCGAGCCCGCGGATGACGTCTGCGGAGACGCCGGTGATGGCCGCCGCCCACTCGGGGGTCTTCTCGCCGCTGCCTTCGTAGGCGCCGCTCCCTCTGAGGTAGGCCTCGTAGGACATGTCCTCGGTGATGGCGAGGGTGCCGGACGTGTCGAGCCCCATGAAGGTGGGCGCCTGGGGCTCTCCCTGCTTTATCTCCTCGACGAAGGTGTCGCTGTAAAAGCCGATGCACTTCTCACGGATGAAGGCCTCGTCGAGCTTGCCGGAGCTGAGGAGGTGATGGAGCATGCCGGAGACGAGCGCCATGTCGGTTCCGGGCCGGATGGGCACCCACTGGTTCGCCACGCCCACGGCGGTGTCCGAGAGGTGCGGGTCGACCACGACGATGCGCGCGTCGGGGTTCTGCAGGCGCACCTGCGTGAGGAGGTAGACCATGGCCGAGCCGCTCATGCGCGTGTTCGCGGGGTTGTTGCCGAACAGCACGATGTTCTTGGAGTTCACGAGGTCGGTGACCTCGTTGTTCGACCAGGCGTCTCCGTTGAGCAAAGGAAGCTCCCAGGTGATCTGCCCGGTCGAGTAGTCGCAGTACATGCGCAGGTAGCCGCCCCAAAGGTTCATCAGGCGGGCGAACATCGTGGAGTCGGGGTGCCACGACTTCGCGACGGTGCCGCCCAGCTGCCCGGTGCCGTACTGGATGTAGAAGGCGTCGTTGCCGTACTCCTCCTTTATCTCGGTCATCGTCTTTGCGATGTCTGCGATGGCCTCCTCCCACGTGATCTCCTCGTACTTGCCCTCTCCGCGCTTGGTCCCCTCGACGCGGCGCAGGGGCTTCTGGACGCGGGTCTCGTTGTAGATGCGCTGACGGTTGGTGCGCCCGCGCACGCAGGAGCGCATCTGCGACAGCTCGCCGGGGCCGAAGCCGTCCGTGCCGTCGTTGTCGTTTCCTATGCGGACGACGGTGCCGTCCTTGACGAACACCTTGAGGGGACAGCGGCTGCCGCAGTTCACGTGGCAGCCCGACCACGTGACCGTGTCGTAGTCGAACGCGCGCACGGTCGCTCCCTCGTCCTCCTCCCCGTCCTTCGGGGCAGTGCTGGGCGTACAGGCGCTCAAGGCCGCGCCCGCTCCCACTCCCGCTCCCAGGATGCCGCACCAGGCGACAAAGGAGCGCCGATCGATACCTGGCGCTGAAGGTGATGCCGTGGATGTATCGGGACTCATTGCTTCTCCTCTCGTTCGGTTCCTCCTGCCGATGGGGCCCTGTCGCACAGGTCATGGTGCACAGACCATGCCGCACAGGTGCCGCACAGCCTCCCAGTCTAGGGGCCTGCCCGTGGAATATCCATGCCGTTTCTCGTCACTTTTCCTTATGGAAGTCTTGGCGAAATATTAAGGGTTTCCCATGCGGTATAATCGTCACATCGTCACGTCAAGTATACAAGGGAGAGAACGGCGGGCGCATGGGCATGAGGTGTACAGGGGGCGCTTGGCGGGGGAGCGGGGGCATGCGGCAGAGCCGCCTTGTCGCGCGGCGGGCGGCGTCCGTGCTGGCGGCGCTCACGGTGCTGCTGCTTCTCGTTGCCTGCACTGCTCCGTTCCAGGACCCAGACAGCCTCAGCCTCGCGGACAATGCGGGCGAGGCAGGCAAGGCAACCGCCTTCGACGAGGGGGCCGCGCTCACTCAGCACGATGCGGCGTCTGCGCAGGATGCGGCTCAGGGCGCTGCCCAAGACGCCGTGTCGGACACGCGGCACAAGACGGTGAGCTTCATCGCCGTCGGCGACAACCTTATCCACGCATCCATCTACAAAAGCCATGCGACGGGAGACGGCGCCTACAGCTTCGACGATATGTACGACTCCGTTGCTGCCACCGTCCAAGAGGCCGACGTGGCCTACCTCAATCAGGAGACCGTCTGCGGCGGCACCGGGCTGGGCTTGGCGGACTACCCCTGCTTCAACAGCCCCTTCGAGATTCTCGACGCGGTGCAGGCGGCGGGCTTCGACTGGATAAACACGGCCAGCAACCATTCGTTCGATGTGGGCGAGGCGGGGATACGGTCGCAGCTTGCGCACCTCGACACCCTCCCCGGCCTGACCGAGACCGGGACCCATCGCTCGTGGGACGACGCGCAGCAGCCGACCGTCATCGAGGCGAACGGAGTCCTGATAGGTCTGGCGAGCTATACCTACGGACTCAACGGCTTTGTCCTGCCGGAGGGCGGGGAGTACCTCGTCGACCTCATCGACACCCCGAGGATCGTACAGGATGTCGAGCGCCTTGTGCAGCTCAGCGATGTGCAGATCGTGAGCATGCACTGGGGCGACGAGTACAGCCACGTGCCGAGCGACGGACAGGTCGAGCTTGCGTACTTCCTGAGCGACCTGGGCGTCGATGTCGTCATCGGTGCGCACCCTCACGTGATACAGCCCACCACGATGATAACGGGCGGGCAGGGCAACCAGACCCTGGTGATCTACTCGCTCGGCAACTTCATCTCCGCGCAGGACGAGCCGGAGCGCATGTTGGGCGAGATGGCGTCATGGACCATTCGTCTCGATGACGTAGACGGCAGCCTTTCCTTTGAGGACGTCGAGATACGACCGACGGTGACCCAGATACTTCCAGGCTGGCATGGCTACAAGGCCTACCTGCTCAGGGACTACACCGACGACCTTGCACAGGAGCATATGCTGGCGCCTAAGGGGCTCTCACGCGACTCTCTCGTCACCCTTGCCCTCGATGTGTTCGGCGACGAGTTTCCCGTGGCGTATTGACCCCTTTACCTGTCAGGGCTGTTTGTAGTACCATACATGTCCGCATGTTTTTGATGGAAGGGTGATACCTTGAGTCCGCTTCTGATAGCCCTGCTCGTGATCTGGTTCATATCCGGTGTCGGATTGATCCTGTTCGTGCTGCTCCATTCCGGCAAGGGAACGGGCCTTTCGGACATCATCGCAGGCTCCGTGTACAACAACACGACCGGCACGAGCCTGGTGGAGAAGAACCTCGACCGCATCACCGTCGTGTTCGCGGCCGTGTTCTTCGTCACCCTCCTCGTTTTGATGTTGCTTTACCCCCAGGGTTCGATCGCCTCATAGCTGCGGCGAAGGAGCGGTTGGATCATGTTTCTTACAGGGCAGATTGCATGGCGGCTGGGCAGCCCTGGGCCGCAGAGTTTAGATGTCGGCGTGGCGGAACGGCAGACGCGCTAGCTTGAGGGGCTAGTGTCCGAATGGACGTGAGGGTTCAAATCCCTCCGCCGACACCAACTTCACCTGCTCAGACAGGTTGCGATGTGCATCGGATGTGCAAAGCGGCTTTCCGGGGCAGTCCCCCTTATGCATGAAAGTGAATAGATGCGGCAGATTATCCGTCATATGCCGGACGCCTTGTCGAGCATCTCTGCGACCTGCATGACGTCGTCCTTCGTGGGCCTGACGTAGCGGTTGTAGGTGGTGGTGATGGAGCTGTGCCCCAGCATCCTCGACACCAGCTCGACCGGCACCCCCGCCTTCAGGGCGGCCGTGGCGAACGAGTGCCTGAGCGACTGGCAGGTGAGCCGGGGCAGGCCGTGCCTCTCCACGAACCCCCGCATGAGCTTCTGCGCCTGGTGCTGCGTCATGCGCTGCCCCCTGTGGACGCACACGGGGCCGACCCGGTCCCTGCAGAGCGGCGCGAGGTGCTCGAGCGCCAGGGCGGGCACGGGCAGCGTCCGGTACGAGTGCTCGTTCTTCAGGCGCTCGAGCCTGTCCTGCCCGCCCACGTGGAGGTAGGACTGCCGCACGTCGAGCCTCCGTGCCCCGAGGTCCACGTGGGAGCAGTCCGTGCCCAGCACCTCCTCCTTGCGCATCCCGAGGCAGAGCCCCAGCACGAGCACGGGCAGGACGGGCTCGCCGCCGTCGCGGGCGAGCCGTATGATGCGGCGGTGCTCGGAGAGGTCGGTGACGACCGCGCCCGAGTTGTCGCGGTCGGTCGCGGCCCTCGCCGGGAAGTTGAACCTCCCCGCCGCAGGGTTCGACCTGATCACGCCGTTGTCGCAGGCGTGCCCCAGTATCTGCCGCAGGACGTCGCGGGCGTTCCTCGCCACCTTGTTGCTGCTGCGGCCCGTGATCAGGGACTGCACCACGGCGCGGTTTATCTCGCCCATCCTGTGGCCGCCCAGCGTGGGCAGGAGGTGGTTGTCGATGACGCTCTCGTACCCCCTGACGGTCAGCCCCCGGAGCTCCCTGCGCTTCGCCGGGAGGTAGTGCTCGGCGACGTAGGCCCCGAACGTGTCCCTGTCCGAGCGCCCCGCGAGCCCGTCCCTGACGATGTAGAGCCCCCGCTCCGCCCGCTGCGCCTCCTTGAGCGTGTCGCACACCTTCGACCGCCGGTCCGGCGTGCCGTCGAGGCGCCTGCCCACCTCCAGGTGCGCGCGCCAGCGCGTCCGCCCCGCCTTGTCGGCGTACTCCTGTATGGACATCGCGTGCCGCTCCCTTCCTGTCGTCCGCCGGCGTGCATGGGCGTGCATGGGCGTGCGTGTGCTTTGACACGCCCCCCGCTCCCGTGCTACAATCCTCGTACAAATTCCTTCGGGATACTGCCCCCGCCTCGGCGGGGGCGAACTTTCTCTAGCCCAGGATCTCCATGAGCCTCCGCTTTATCTCGGCGAAGTCCCCCTCCGACGCATACCCGACCTTCTGCCTCAGCCTTGCCGAGTCCACCGCCCTCGACTGGCTCAGGAGCGCCACGCTGGTCTTTCCCGTGTGCCCGTCGAACGGGTGGTAGTAGGCGCCCCGCCTGTCCGTCGTGGACAAGGGGACGACGTGGCAGAACGCCTTGTTGTAGATCTTCAGGACAAGCACCGGGCGACGGAACCCGCCGCCTTTCCCGTCCTCCTCGAACCCTATGTTCTCTCCGAGGCTGCATATCCAGATGTCGCGCTCCTTGTACCCGATGAGACGGTGCGGGGCGTTGTGTATCCCCGCCTTGACGGGCATCCACCTGCCGTAGTCCTTCTCGCCCATTCTCCCTCTCTCTTCTCCGCCTTCCGGCCCCTCCGCGCCCCCTCCCCCTCGCCCGCTGCGGCCCCGGGGCTACTGCCCTTGTAGGACGATGTACTTCGCCTCGATGTTCGGGACGCTTGCCTTATCGCCTAAAACGGTCTCGTACTCGACGGTTCCCTTGCAGACTCCGTAGGCGGTCACGATGTCATCCTCAAGAAACAGCGGCTCGCCGTCGCCGTAGACATAGGACATATAGACCGCGTCTTCGTAGTAGTCGTCGAGATAGTCATCTTTTGCCGTATAGGCCCTGAATCCGTACTCTGTGTCGCCGAACAGATGGTCGGTGTTGACGGTCTGGACGATGCGGCCGGTGAAAACGACATATTTCCCGTCGAAGGACGCCGGGCTTCTCATGATGTCCGTATAGGCAATCTCCTCGCACTTGGCCTTATACTCTTCTTCCGTTTCCGCAACGACTTCCGGTTCGGGTTCTGGCTCTGGTTCCGGCCCTGTCTCTGGTTCAGGTTCCAAATCGGGCTCTGGGTCGGGCGTCGCCGCCGGTGCCTCGTTGCTCGCATCCGGGTCGCTGCCGTTCGACGCATCCGTCGACGGCGAGAGCAGCGACGAGACTGCCCCGCACAGGACAAGGGCACCGACCACTATGAGGACGATAAGCAGCGTCCTTTTCGGCTTCTTCGGGGGCTGCGCCGGAGGCGGCCAAGGCTGTCCCTGCTGCGCCGGTTGCGGATACTGTCCCTGCTCGTTCATGTCTTGCTCCCTTTCTCCTTGCCTACGGCCTGTTGCCTTCTGCCCCACCCCCTCACTCCGGGTACATCGCCCATACCTTCTTGCCCAGGACGCGCAGGTTGGGCGCGTCGGGGCTCGTCTCGTCTATCACGATGTCCCTGTGCTCCGGGTTGGTGGAGTTGGGGGACAGGATGACGCTGTTGGACGTCCTGTGCCAGACCTTCAGCGTCGCGTCGTAGCCGTTTACGTTGACCGCCACGGTGTCGCCGTTCTTGACCTCCGCCTTCGGGTCTATGAGGGCGAGGTGCCCGTCCAGTATCTCGTTGTTCATGCTGTCGCCCGAGACGATGAGGAAGTACGCGTAGGGGTGCCTCTCGCGCTTCGTGACGGGCGCATCCACCTCCTCGACGAGCTCGCACATCTCCAAGGGCTCCCCGGCCGCTATGCGCCCGTAGACGGGGACGGGCACCGTCTCGACGGGCGTGGGGACGATGGCGCCTTTGGGGAGGCTGTCGTTCATGATGAGCCAATCGGACGAGCAGCCTACAGCCCCACACACCTTTGCTATTTGATCGGAGCGGAGCTGACGGTCGCCGTATTCGTATTTCTGATAGTTTTGCATGACCGTCCCGAGGAACTCTCCCATCTCGGTTTGGTTGAACCCTAGTTTCTTCCTAGCCTCTCTTAGTCTGTTTGAGTACTTCAAGACTATCAACTCCCTTTCTGTTGTGTATCTTACCACCATTCAAAACGTAATTCCTAGAAGTTTTGAAAAAAATACCAATTTATCGCTTGCAATGCAATTCTAAAAGTTGTAATCTCAAGCAATGCAGCTTTCTAGATTGTATTTTTGGAGGACGAATGACAGCCAAAAGCCGTGAACACCACGGGTGCAAGTATCCAGAGATTCATGGCGGCGTCGATGGGTTTGGAGCGCGTGGCGCCTATCCTGTCCCAGGCGTGGCACGACACGTCGGCGCACCCTGTGCGCACGGGGCATAGCATCTCGAAGCTGCCGTTCGGCTCGGGTGCCGGGGCCGCCGCATGGCAGCTGCCGTCCGGTTGCGTGCAGCCTGCAACGGGGCACGCCGTCTCTGCGGTGATGCGTTCGGGCAGCGCTGCGCCCTCGGGCGAGGCAGCCGTCCCCGCCATAAAGACGAGGACGGCCATCAAGGCGAACACAGCAAGTGTGAGGACGAGCTTCCTCATCGCAGGCCCCTCATCGGCGCGAACCGGCTACTTGGGCGCGGCGGTCGCCCTGAGCGGCAGGGCGCGCAGCCCCACGAGCAGCAGCGCTGCGCCGAGTCCCAGCACGCCCGTCACGATGCCGAGCTCCAAGGGTGCGGGGACGTACACCAGGGCCGGCGCCAGCCCGGCGAGGCCTGCGCCCGCGTCGGTGAGCGCAGGGCCGCTCGTCAGGGCGGCGTAGTCGAGGTTCGGCTGCTGGAACCCGCCTATCAGCAGCTGTATGCGTTTGCAGAGGATTGCCAGCACGGAAAGCACGGCCACCCCTACGACAGCCCCCGGCCTTCGCAGCGAGGGCATGAAGGCGACGAGCAGGGTGACGACCCCAAAGGCGAGCTCCGCCCAGAAGAAGGGCGCAAGAGGGCCGACGGCAAGCATCGCGACCACCTCGCCGCCCTCCCCGCCGGGAAACCCGGAGGTCAACAGGTCGCAGGCGAAGAAGTAGAGGTCGATGGCCGTGAACACGCCGAGGAGCTTGGCCATCTTCACGACAGAGGCGTTCTCAAGCTCCAGGTACCC
>JAISGJ010000096.1 GCA_031263105.1 Coriobacteriales bacterium | reverse complement strand
CCGGTGGTGTGCCGCCCCGGCCGGGTTGTGACTGTGGGGCGGTTACTGTTTTGGCCCCGCCCGCCCTGGGGGGGGCTGAGACAAAACAGTACCGTCCCCACTGTCACACGCGGGCCCCGAGCACGCTCCGCGAGCGCCTGACGGCCGAGGCCGAAGAGCTCGGCGCCGAGGGCTTCCACGCGCTGCTCGCCGCGCGCGACCCGCAAAGCGCCGCGCTCATCCACCCCCATAACGTGCGCAGGGTGGTCCGGGCCTTCGAGCTCCTTGAGCAGGGGACGAGCTATGCGGCGCAGCACGAGGGCTTCGCGACGTTTCGCTCGGTGTACCCCACGCGCCTCATCGGCCTGGCCGTCGAGCCGAAGCTGCTCTCTCAGGCGATCGAGCGGCGGGTCGATGCCATGGTGGCGGCCGGCCTGCTCGACGAGGTGCGCGGGCTCATGGAGAGGGGGTTTCGCGAGGCGGCCACGGCGCAACAGGCGATCGGCTACAAGGAGCTCGTGCCGGTGGTGGAGGGCAGATGCTCGTTGGAGGAGGCCGCAGCACAGGTGAAGCAGGCGACCCGCCGCTACGCGAAGCGGCAGCGCACCTGGTTCAGGCGCGACGCGCGCATCGAGTGGATGGACGTGAGCGACCTGCACCGCCTGGTGCTCGAAGGCGCCCTCGGCCCCGCCGACTTCGCCCGCCGCCTCCAAGAGCGCGCCCTCTCAAAGCTCGTGCCGTCATAGGCTGCGCCCCGTCTTGTGCTGCTACGTTACCGCTCACACCCCCGCTGCCGCCCGGCCCCCGCTGCCGCCCGGCCCTCGCTGCCGCCCCGGCCCCGCTGCCGCCCCGGCCCCGCTGCCGCCCCGGCCCCCACTGTCATCCCGAGCTTGCCGAGGGATCTTCGACCGCGCAAGCGGTCGACTGTGGCCGGAAGGCGCTTCGACCTGCGGTCGACTGCTCCGCAGTCGAGGATTCCTCGGCAGGCTCGGAATGACAGTGGGGGTGTGAGCGACAACGCTGCTACAATGAGTACCGTACACGAGAACCGAAGGAGGTTCATGGAACTGCACTTCACGAAGATGCACGGGGCGGGCAACGACTTCGTCCTCATCGACGACCGCTCCGAGGGGCTCGACCTGAGCGAGGGGCAGGTGCGCCTGCTCTGCGACCGGCACTTCGGCATAGGGGCCGACGGCCTCATCCTCGTCCGTCCGCCGCGAAACGCGGGCAGCGCCGCGTACATGCACTACCTCAACGACGACGGCTCCCTGGCCGAGATGTGCGGGAACGGCGTGCGCTGCCTTGCGAAGTACCTGGTGGACAAGGGCATCGTCCCTGCGCACGAGGGCCGTCTCGTGCTGGACACGCTCGCGGGCCCGCGAGCCGTCGCCTTCGAGACGGGCCCCGACGGCACGCTGGCCTGCGCGACCGTCGACATGGGCGAGCCCGCCTTCGAGCCCGCCCGGATACCCACGGCCCTCCAGGCGACCACCACGGTGGGGGAGGGCGCCCTCGCGACCGACGCGGTGGTGGAGGCCCCCCTCGCGACCCCGCTCGGCGAGTTCGACCTCACCTGCGTGAACATGGGCAACCCCCACGCCGTCACCTTCGTCGACGCCCTCGACACCGTCGCCCTTGAAGATCCCTCCGCTCCGCTCCGCCTGCTGTCCACATCTCACTGTCATTCCGAGCGCAGCGAAGCGAAGCCGAGGAATCCTTGGGTTCGGGCGCCCGGAATGGATCCCTCCGCTCCGCTCCGCCTGCTGTCCACATCTCACTGTCATTCCGAGCGCAGCGAAGCGAAGCCGAGGAATCCTTGGTCGCAAAGCGACCAGCCGCAGCCGGGAGGCGCCCCCGCCCTCGATGCCCTCGACCTCGCTGCGGCAGGCCCCCTGCTGGAGACCCACGAGGCCTTCCCCGAGAAGGCGAACATCGGCTTCGCCGAAGTGACGGCCCCCGGCGGCGACGGCCAGAGGGCCGAGATGCACCTCCGCGTATGGGAGCGCGGCGTGGGGGAGACCCTTGCCTGCGGCACCGGCACCTGCGCCGCCGTCGTGGCCGCAACGCTCACCGGGCGCATCGCGGAGGGCGACAGTCGTCCCGGCCCTAGGGCCACGGCCCTCGTGCACCTGCGCGGCGGCGACCTCCTGGTGGGGTGGCGCGACGACGACCATGTTCTTATGACCGGCCCTGCGGCCACCGTTTACGAAGGGACCATACGACTGTGAGAGCTGCACACAACCTCGACCATCTGCCCCCGTACCTGTTCGCCCAGATAGACGCGAAGCGCGACGCCCTGCGAGCCCAGGGCATCGAGGTCATCTCGCTCGGCATAGGCGACCCCGACCTCCCCACGCCGACGCATATCGTCGATGCCATGGCGGAGGCGATCCGCAGGCCCGCGAACCACCGCTACCCGGACTACGCCGGCTCGCTCGCCTACCGCGCGGCCTGTGCCGACTGGATGCGCCGCCGCTTCGGCGTGGCGCTCGACCCCAAGACCGAGGTGCTCGCCCTCATCGGCAGCAAGGAGGGCATCGCCCACGTCCACACCGCCTTCGTGGGCCCCGGCGAGTACGTGCTCGCCCCGAGCATCGGCTACCCCGTGTACTCGGGCGGCGCGACCCTCATGTACGCGCACACGCACTTCCTGCGGATGAGCGCGGAGAACGGCTGGCTCGCGGAGCTTCAGGGCGTGCCGGGCGAGGTGTTGGAGAAGGCCCGCATCCTGTTCCTCGGCTACCCCAACAACCCCACGGGGGCCGTCGCCACGCCGGAGTACTTCGACGAGGCGATCGCCTTCTGCCGGGAGCACGACCTGCTCCTCGTGCACGACAACGCCTATTCCGAGATCGCCTTCGACGGCTACGTCGCGCCCTCCATCCTCGAACGCCCCGGCGCGAAGGACGTGTGCCTGGAGATGTTCTCGCTCTCCAAGACCTACAACATGACCGGCTGGCGCATCGCCTTCGCCTGTGGGAACGCACAGGCGGTGCGTGCGCTCGGCACCGTGAAGAACAACCTCGACTCGGGCCAGTTCACGGCGGTGCAGGACGCGGCGATAGCGGCGCTCGCAGGCGACCAGCAGTGCGTCGCGGATATGTGCGCGCTCTACGAGGGCCGCCGCGACCTCGTCCTGGACGCCCTGGCGGCCATCGGCATCGCATGCGAGGCGCCCAAGGCGACCATCTATATATGGGCGAAGGTGCCCGCAGGCCTCACGTCGGCGGAGTTCACGGAGAAGCTCCTCACCGAGGCCCACGTCATCGTCACCCCCGGCAGCGGCTACGGCCCCGACGGCGAGGGCTACATCCGCATCTCGCTCACCACCCCCGACGACCAGCTCCTCGAGGCCGTCCGCCGCATCAAGGCGACGTTGTAGAAAGGGATGTAAGCACAGAGGGGGGCAGGACAAAAGGGGACGGCTCCCGTCCGCGCCCCGCTGCTCCCGTCCGCCGCACCCCGCTGCCCCCGTCCGCGCCCCGCCGCTCCCGCTCGCCGCGCCCCGCTGCCCCCGTCCGCCGCGCCCCACTGTCATTCCGAGCGGAGGCGCTGCCGGAGGCCGCGCCGCAGCCGAGGAATCCTTGGTCGCGCCAGCGTCCAACCGGGCCAGTCGGGCACTGCGTGCCCGAGGATTCTCACGCGGAGTTTATCCTGAGCACAGCGTGAGGACCTTCCTTGCGGGCGCTCCGCTCAGAATGACAGTGGGTGTGAACGGTAATCATCGGTCGCCTATCCGGGTGAATGGCGGGGCAGGGCGGGCGTGCAGGGCAGGGCGGGCAGGGCGGGCAATCTGCCGTTGCGGGGGGCAGGATAACGTGGTATTCTGAACAGGACTGGGCCGCCTTGCGGCCAGCATGCGGGTGCAGTGAATGCAGTAAAAAGGGTCATAAGCGGGCGTAGGGAGCAACACCATGGGAACGAGATACGGCCATGTCGTCCGTCGCGGCGCC
>JAISGJ010000065.1 GCA_031263105.1 Coriobacteriales bacterium | reverse complement strand
CAGCACAGTGTGCTGTTTCCGGGCGAAGCTGCGAAGCAGCGGGTGAGCCCCTGAGCGGGTGAGCCCCTGAGCGGGTGAGCCCCTGAGCGGGTGAGCCCATGGAACCGACAGGCCCACGGGACGCGAAGCAGCCGACCGCAGGTCGAGGCGCCTTCCGGTCGTAATCGACCGCTGCGCGGTCGAGGATCCCTCGGCAGGCTCGGGATGACAGTGGGGGCGGGAAATGACAGTGGGGGCGGGAACAGTGAACTTTTGTTGACTGGCCCCTGCGGAATCAAAAGACAAGTGAGAGAGATCGCACAAAGGAAGGAGCAGGAGATGGCAGAATTGTTGGAAAGGATCGGGGCGTCAGGGATGGACAGACGGGAGTTCGTCGCGCTGGCTGCCTCTGTCGGCATCGTCGCCAATCTGGGGCTTACCGGCTGCGACAACACGTTGACCGAGACGACGGAGGAGAGCCCGACCATCGAGACCCTGTCGAACGGGAAGTGGGTGACCGTCGCGTGCCCGCAGGACGGCTGCAACAGGGGCTGCCTGAACCAGGCCTACGTGGTCGACGGCGTCGTCGTCCGCCAGAGGACGGACGAGCTTGTTCCCGACACCCCCGACAATCCCCAGTATCGCTCCTGTATCAAGGGAAGAAGCATCCGCAGGACCGTCACGGCCGCCGATCGTCTCAAGTACCCCATGAAACGCAAGGGCTGGCAGCCCGGCGGCGGCTCCAACGTCAATGGGCATCTCCGCGGCGTCGACGAATGGGAGAGGATCACCTGGGACGAGGCAACGGGCTATATCGCCGATGAGTACAGAAGGATAATGGACACCTACGGCCCACGTGCCTTTCTTGCGACAGGCCAGGACGAACGCAAGATGTGCGGCGGCAAGATCGGCAGCGGGATACTCAACATGCTCGGCGGATGCCTCACCACCTTCGGGGAACAAAGCGACGGGGGCGCCCCGGTGCCGAGTTATCTGATGTGGGGCTTTTATGACAGCGGGCTTACCAACGGCATGGACAAGATGGCCCAACGTCATACGAAGCTTCAGGTGCTTTGGGGCTTCAACTCGGCTTGGTGCGACGGGGCGGCCAATCAATACGACCTCCTCACCGCGAAGAAGCAGGCCGACACGAAGGTCGTCCTTATCGACGTATGGTTCAACCCCACGGCGCAGAGTTACGTCGATCAGTGGATCCCCATTCGCCCGAGCACCGACGGTGCGCTCATGGAGGCGGTGGCCCACGAGCTGATCGTCAACGGCCTTGTCGACCAGGACTTCCTCGACCGTTGCACCGTAGGTTTCGATGCCGGCCATATGCCGGCCGATGCAAAGGTGAACGAGAACTTCAGGGACTACATCCTCGGAGCCTACGACGGCCTGCCGAAGACGCCCGAATGGGCAAGCCCCTTAACCGGGGTTCCCGTCGAGACGATACGGCAGCTGGCCCAGGACATGGGCACGATCAAGCCCATGTCGCTCAAAGGCTCCCGAGGGCTGACGCGCTGCTGGTACGGGAACCGCCTTGCCCAGCTGTTCTACACCTTGGGATGGATGACGGGGAACCTCGGCGTCGTGGGCACCGACAACGCC
The DNA here is from genome assembly GCA_031263105.1 of Coriobacteriales bacterium. GTDB lineage: Bacteria > Actinomycetota > Coriobacteriia > Coriobacteriales > UBA8131 > JAISGJ01. The sequence goes on along the minus strand of JAISGJ010000065.1, from coordinate 24,699 downwards.
CTTCTGACCGGCACCTGGGGAGTGAAGAACGGAGAGGAGCTGGTCCATCGGGGGAAGAACTCCTGGAAGTATCCGAAGAACCCCATATGTTCCGAGCCGCGCGCCTCTGACGAGACGACGTTCGGCGGCTTCGATCCCAACAAAGAGTACGGCATCGCCTTCTCCGAATGGCACAAGGCGATCGTCGAAGGCGAGTACACGCTGCCCAACCCCAGGAACGAGAAGCGTGCCTGCGACATCAAATGCATCATGTGCGAGAACGCCCGAAACGGCAGCAACGCGCAAACGGGCAACTACCTCTCTGTCGAAGCATACCGGAAGGTCGAATTCGTCGTCCACCAGGAGATGTTCATGAAGGTCGGCCCGATGTACTCCGACATCGTCCTGCCGGTCACCTGTCATCCCGAGCTGGAGTTCGCGCTTCGCAACAAGCAGCCGGACGACGCGCTCATCATGGGGACGAACGCGTTCCCCCAGTTCTATGAGTGCAAAGACGACATCGAGATATACTTCACGCTCTGCGACGCCCTCGGTTTCGGCGAGGACATCGCGCCGCGCACGTCCGTCAAGCAGAACATGTTCGAGCAGCTGGGCAATGCGCAGGTCATCAAAGAGGACGGCGAGGAGTACGAGACCCTGTTCACCATCACCCAGGAAGACATCGACAAATATGAGGTGAACTTCGAGCCGCAGGAGGGGCGGACCTCGTTTGCCGACTTCATGGAGACGGGCATCTACCGCGTCGAACGCAGGCCCGACGACAACTTCCTGGCCGTTCCGCTCGAGGACTTTGTCAAGGATCCCGAGGCGAACCCGCTCGAGACCCCCTCTGGCAAGCTGGAGATATACTGCCAGTCCCTCGCAGACTGGTACGACCTGTGCCAGCTGCACGACATCGACCCGATACCGAAGTACAGGCCGGCCCCGCACGGGTACGAGGACATACAGAACCACCCCGACTACAGGTTCCAGATGGTGACGCCCCATCACCTTCGCCAGCTGCACAGCGTGTGGGCGAACGACCGCTCTTTGAACGAGGTGTTCCCGAACGACCTGCTCATCAGCACCTATGATGCGGAGCGAGAGGGCTTCACCCATGGGGACTGGGCGTTGGTGAGCGGACTGGACGCGGGCCAGATCGTCCGCCGGATTGCCGTGCTTCCGACCATCGCGCCCGGCGTGGCGATACTCGGCGAGGGCAACTGGCGGGTCATCGACCACGAGACGGGCATCGACATCGGCGGGAACGCCAACACCCTCACGCGCCCGCACCTGTTGGGGAACGGCTATCAGGCCTACAACACGGTGCTCCTGAAGCTTGAGCCCTATACCGGGCCGGCGATGCTGCCCGACTACCAACGTCCGATCTATGTTCCGATCGCCGATTAAGGAGGGGTACGACATGGTTGCCCAATACGGCTTTTACGTCAACACGAACGAGTGTCTCGGTTGCAGGATGTGCATCATCTCCTGCAAAGACAAGAACGACCTTCCGGCGGGCGAGAAGTTCAGGCGCGTCTACGACTACAGCGGCGGCTCATGGACCGTTGACGAGAACGGCGTCATGAGCGCGTCCGGCCTGTTCTCCTATGCCGTGACCTCAGGATGCCACCATTGCGCATTGCCTGCCTGCTTTGCCGCATGCCCGGCAGGCGCCATCGAGAAACGCGAGGACGGGATCGTCTGGATAGACGAGGAGACCTGCATAGGATGCGGCGCCTGTGCCACCGCCTGCCCCTTCAATGCGCCTTATGTGAGCAAGGCGAGGAGTGCCGCACGGAAGTGCGATTTCTGCAAAGACCTCATCGACAGCGGCGAGAACCCTGTCTGCGTCCAGTCCTGCCAGATCCGCTGCCTGGAGTACGGCGAGCTCGAGGACCTGAGGGCAGCCCATCCCGATGCCGTCGATGTGCTGGCCCCCTTGCCGGAAGACGCAGGCACGACGCCCTCCTCCCTCTATTCCCGTCACCGCATGAACCCTGACGGGGCGTTGCCGGGCGAGGTGCGCAACGCGCCCGAGGAGATAGTCTCCGAGACGTTCGAGGAGACGTCCCTATAGAAACGTGCCGATTCAACCCCTTTCCCGTCATTGCGAGGAGCGAAGCGACGAAGCAATCCATCTGTGACCTGCGGGGCTTTGACTGGATTGCCTCGCTTCGCTCGCAATGACGGAATCAATCGGTGCTTCCCTGACGACATGCCTCCCAAAGGAGCTGTGATGCCAGACATGGACAACGTGCGGGTCTTGCTCTCTGCGAGAGCAGGCGTGTACCGCACCCTGCAGAACGCCCTGGGGAACGAACCTTCAAGGGAGATGCTCGAGCAGCTCACAGGGGATGCTGCCCAAGGCGTCCTCCTGTTGTTCGACACGGGCCAGAAGGGGTACCGTGAGGCCGTCGAGAGCCTTCTTGCCGTCTCTGCAGAGCATCTCGAGGGCGGCGATGAGGCGCTCTCTGCACTAGAGGGCCGCTTCACCCGTCTGTTCGTGGGTCCCGGGGGAACGGAGGGCAACCCCTGGGAGTCCTTCTACCTCAATACGGACAAGGCCATCCGACAGGGGGTGACGCTCGAGGTCCGCAAGGCCTACGTCGCCCAAGGCCTCATCCCACAGGCATACCCGAGCGTCTCGGACGACCACATGGCGATAGAGCTGGATTTCCTCGCCAAGCTGGCCGAGCGCGCCGAAGAGGCCTGGACGGACGACGACGCAGGCAAGGCCCTTGACGCCCTTGACGCCCTTGATGCTTCCGAGGCGTTTCTGCGTGGGCACCTCATGAGATGGGCCGGCCTGTTTGCCGCCGCACTGGGCAGGGCGAAGCATGGGGCCTCCTTTTACCAAGAGCTGTCCGAGGTGCTCACGGCCTTCGTTCCGATCGACTTGGAGGCGCTTGCCGAGATTCAGAATGAAATAAAAGGGTGAGTCTATCATTAACGTATATACAATCTAGCACAGGGCAGGACGCAGATATACGTGCGTTAGATTTCCCTGCCCGTTCGCACTATTTCTTTTACGAAAGGATTGTCGTTTTGCAGCTCAGAGACAGGGAATGCTATCGGCTCGATGAACACATCGGAATATTTGTCGGTCAATCCGAGAAGTTCTGCGATGACGTCCACCCTGCGCTTTCCGTCGAAACTCCCGAGGAAGAAGCAGATGTCGACATCGCTGTGTTCCGTCGCGCTGCCCTTGGCGTAGGAGCCGTAAAGCACAGCCCTGTCAACGGGCATGACGCGCCGCACGTCGTCGGCGTAATTCCTTACGACTGAGTTCACGGTTTCAAGGTCAACAGCCATGCGAACACCTCCCTCGTTTGCTCCAACACGTTTTCGGCCTCCTGCTTGTCGACAAGTGCACTCAACTTTTGCTTGTAATCCGCATACCGGCCCTCAAGGTAAAACGCCGAGAGTTTGTCGAAAAACCTGTAACGGCCTTCGTTCACGGGAGCGGGCAGTTTGCCGTCATACTTTTTTATGACCTGGCGGATGACATGGACACGGGGGATGTTGTCATCAATGTATAGCACATACAATCCCTTGACGAGTTTTTCTACCGCCTGTTCGCACATGAACACGACATAGAGCCACCGCCCGCTGTCGAACATCGCGCTTGCGGTCTCAAGGTCGTACTGCGCTATGTCGAGCCAATAATCGTATTTTTCCTGTGCGTCCATCGTCAAATGTCCTCTGCAACTGTCTTTATGATACTTTACCATAGGCAAGCGCATTTTGAAACGAAGCGAATCCGCTGGTAGCTGGCCAAGCCCACCCCTTGCGTTGAAAAGATTTTTGCCCCGCGGTTAAGAAGTCCTTGACAAACTGCCGCAGGGGCCGCATTGGTCAACGCGAGCTGCTTTGCAGGGCGGAAAAGAGCGCCGACCGGGTTACACGTCACACCCCCACCGCCATCCCGGGCCCCCCCGGTCATCCCGCGCCTGCCGAGGGATCTTCGACCGCGCCAGCGGTCGACCGTAGGCCGAAGGGCCCCCCGACCTGCCGTTGGACACTGCGTGTCCAAAGATTCCTCGGCGGAGCTCGGAATGACAGTGGGGGTGTGAACTGTAACGCCCTGCCTGCCCCGTTCTGCCCTGACGCATGCGGGCGTACCATCTTTGAAAGAAATATGCGAAAATTGAAATTCAGGTCTTTACTTCGTCCAATAAGGGGGAGTATACTGGCAACGGTTTCAAATGTTACTTAATGGGTAACATATGGAAAACCGTCTGTTGTTTGCGCGGCACATTGCCAACGGGTAGTTGGCGCGACAGAAAGGAGGGGACTATGGAGCTGTTCACCGATGTAGTGGCATTGGCGCGTCTCCAGTTCGCCATCTGCATCATCTTCCATTTCCTCTTTGTTCCCCTGTCCATCGGTCTTGGCCTCTTCGTTGCCTTGGCCGAGACGCGGTACTATCGGAGCAAGGATCCCAAGGACAAGGCGGCGACGAAGTTTTGGGCGAAGATATTCACCACGACCTTCATCATCGGCGTTGCCACAGGAATCACCATGGAGTTCAGCTTCGGCACCAACTGGGCGAACTACTCGCGCTATGTCGGCGACATCTTCGGTGCCCCCCTTGCTGCCGAGGCGCTGCTCGCCTTCTTCCTCGAGTCGGTGTTCCTGGGGATAGTGCTGTTCGCGCGTGAGAAGATATCCCCCAAGCTATATCTGGTGTCCACCTGGCTCGTGTGGGTCGGCTCGGCGCTCTCGGCGCTGTGGATACTCATCGCCAACTCTTGGATGCAGACCCCGGCCGGCTTCAAGGACCTTGGCACCAAGGCGGAGATAACCGATTTCTGGGGTGCCGCACTCAACCCCTCCACGCTTGCCCGTTACCTGCATACGGTCGATTCGGTCATCATCCTCGGGGCGTTCTGTGTCATGGCGGTAGGCGCCTATTACCTGCTGCGCAACAGGCACGTCGATTCCGCCAAGAAGTTCCTCAAGACCGGCCTCGTCGTCGGCATCGTCACGGTCGTCCTCATGCTCCCGTTTGCGCACATGCAGGCGAGCGTCGTCGCCGAGCAGCAGCCGGCAAAGCTTGCGGCGATGGAAGGGCAGTGGGACGACGGGCCTGTTCCCTTCACCTTCTTCGGTTGGGTGGACGAGGACTCCCAGACCACGGTCGGCCCTGCGATCCCCGGCTTCACCAGCCTTCTTGCGTCCTTTGACACCGAGACGGTCTATCCCGGCCTCAACACGACGACCGACGAGGTGGCCGACTTCGGTGCGTATCCGGGCGTCAAGGCCGAGAGCTATCAGGGGGGCAACCCGCCTGTCAACCTCACCTTCCAGGCGTATCACCTCATGGTCGCGTTCTATGCGCTGCTCATCGTCTGGCTGCTCATAGCAGGCTTCACGCTCAGGGCCGCCAACAGGGGCAAGGCGCCCCGCAAGGCCGTGCTCTACCTGTTGGTCTTCGGCCCGCTCGTGCCCTTCCTCTGCATCCAGGCAGGCTGGATGGTCGCCGAGGTCGGTCGTCAGCCGTGGGTCGTCTACAACCTCCTGAGCACGAGCGATGCGGTCTCCCCGGTCGTAAGCGCCCCTGAGCTCCTCATCACCATCGTCTTGTTCGTCGCCTTCTATCTCGTGCTCTTCATTGCATGGCTGCGCCTGGTGCTCGGCCAGATCAAGAAGGGCCCGCAGACCGACGAGGCTTCCGCAGGTTCCGTTACGCCGCAAGGCGCCGCCTTGGAAGACGACGCCTCCGAGAGGGCCGTCGCCTCAAAGGCCGTTGCTGCCTCGAAAGGTGGTGAGTGAGCATGACACCGGTACACGAGGTTCTGGCCGTCCTTTGGTTCCTGTTGATCGCTGTTCTTATGCTTGGCTATTTCATCCTCGACGGATTCGACCTGGGTGCGGGCGTGCTGTACCCCTTGGTCGCAAAAGGGGAGAAGGAGAAGGCGCTCGTGCGTCGTGCCATCGGCCCTCTGTGGGACGGCAACGAGGTGTGGCTCCTCACGGCGGGCGGTGCGCTCTTTGCGGCCTTTGCGCCTGCCTACGCTACAAGCTTCTCGGGCTTCTATCTCGCGATCATGCTGGTGCTGTTCGGCCTTATCTTCCGTGCCATATCCATCGAGTACCGTGACCGCGACCCCAAATGGGCGAAGTTCTGGGATGTGGCCTTCTGTGTCGGCAGCTTCCTGCCCGCGCTGCTCTTCGGTGCCGCCATCGGCAACATCATCGGTGGCGTGGCGCTGGTCGGTGCCGCCGATACCGATCTTCTCGCCAAAGGCCTTGTGGCAGGCGACTACGTCGGAGGCTTCTTCTCCCTGCTCAACCCCTTCGCGCTGCTCTGTGCGGTCATGGGCCTCGTGGTGTTCCTCACCCAGGGCGCCTCATGGATCGCCCTCAAGGCGCCCGTCAACAGCCCGCTGCGCCAGCGTGCCGTCAAGCTGCGCTCGGTGCTCAACATCGCCTGCATCGTGGCGTTCGTGCTGGTCTCGGCGTTCTTCTTCCTCGCGGTCCTTCCTGGCTTCGGCCCGGAGCGCATCGGTCTGCCCGTCGCCGTCGTCTTCGCTGCGATCGTCGTCGTGGGTTGGCTGCTCGCCCGTCTGTTCATGAACAAGGGCAACGACCTGTTGAGCTTCCTCGCCACCAGCCTTCTGCCGGTCGGCCTGATAGGGATAACGGCGGCATCGCTGTTCCCCAACCTCATCCCTGCGGCAGACAACCCTGTCGGCGCCGTCACGTACTTCCTCGTGCCGGGGGCCGACATCGCGGCCAACTCCATCACGGTGTTCAATGCGGCCAACTCGGAGCTCTGCCTGACGGCCATGACCATCATCACCTGTATCGCCCTCCCCATCGTGCTGTTCTACCACGTCGTCATCTATCGCACCTTCCGTGGCAGGATAAGCGAGGAGGAGATCGGGTATTAGAGAAGCACCCCTGCTCCGCTTCCTGCCCTCTTGTCGCTCTCGGGCCTCCCGTCGAGTGGTAGACTGAGGGCATGAGCGGAGCAGAGCACACAGCGGGGCACACAGCGGGGCACAGCCTGGTCTTTTTGGGCACGGGCGCCTCGTGCGGGGTGCCGAGCTTCTATTGTGGCTGCAAGGCCTGCGAGGAGGCGCGGGACGACCCACGGGCGGCGCGCGACTGCTCGGATCTGCTCGTCGTAGGTGCGCAGCATACGCTCATCGATGCCGCCCCCGAGCTCCGCACGCAGCTCATACGGGAGCGCGTCGGGCATATCGACCGGCTCCTCCTCACCCATGAGCACTTTGACCATATCGGCGGCATCCCACAGCTCGAGTTCCTCGTGCGCCTCGGCCCTCGGCCTCCGCTCCCCCTGTATGCGGGGGCGCAGACCCTTGCGGCCGTCGAGAGGTGCTTCGGCTTCATGTCGGACGTGCTCGAGCCGCACCTCTTGGAGGCATTCGCAACGGTGGAGTTCGACGGCGTCGTCTACACGCCGTTGCCCGCAGCCCACAGCGAGGGCGCCTTCGGCTTCCTCATCGAGACTGCGCAAAAGGTCGCGTACTTCCCCGACACGGGGCCGCTCCCCCCACAGACGAGGGAACGCCTCGACGGCCTCGACGTCCTCATCATCGACGCGACCTTCAACGGGAGGAACTGGATGCCCTCCTCGCACCACACGATAGACGAGGCCATCGCCCTGGCGCACGGGCTCGGTGTGCGCCATACGTACCTCACCCATCTGACGATGCACTACGACGAGCCGATAACCCGTGCAGAGCTTGAGGAGAAGCTCGGGCCATATGGCGGTGACATCGGGCTCGCCTTCGACGGCCTTCGCCTGACGCTCGGCTGAGGCGCTTGCCGGAAGTCCGCCGCATCGCCCCGCCCGCCCTTGCACCGCGCCTCGCCGTTCACCCTTCTGCACCCACCGTCCGCCGCACCTTCCCTCTCGCATCCCTCAAGGATATGCCGGGTTTTGCGCAAAATCATTATCCCCGTATTACACCATTCGCCCTAATCAGCTTTTTCAGACAATGTCGTCCGTTGCGCTTTTGCTATTCTTACTGTTGCGAAAGAGTGCTGTGAAGGCCGTGAGGACACCGTCGAGGCTTCGGCGGTGACAGGCATCATAGGAGTGACGCATCGCCTGTGCGCGGCGTCGAAGGAGAGAAAGAAGGGGAACGTGACCGAAACAGTGGACATCCACGCTCCTGGGGTCGAGGTCAAGAAGTCAGCCTGCTACTTCTGCCATCAGAACTGCGGCGTTCTTGCCTATGTCAAGGATGGAGAGGTCCTCAAGATCGAGGGCGACCCCAGCCATCCCACCAACACGGGAGGGCTGTGTTGCCGGGGCAACATCGCACTTCTCCACCTGCGTCACCCTGCACGCATCAACCATCCGCTCAAACGCACGGGCGCGAAGGGCGCAAACGAATGGGAGCGGATCCCGTGGGACCAGGCGATAGCGGAGATCGCCGAGCGCCTCAACCAGATAAAAGAGGAGAGCGGGGCCGAGGCGGTCGCGACGGCGGGCGGCACGTTGAGGACCGAGGACTGGTCGCGGCGGCGCTTCATGAACCTGTTCGGCAGCCCCAACTCCTTCCACAACGCGCTGCTGTGCTGGATACCCACCTTCATGGTGGAGACGGCCGTCAGCGGCTGGAGCCCTTTCGAGACCGACCTCGGGGCAAGCAAGGTCCTCATCCTGTGGGGCGTCAATCCGGGCGCTGCCTCCATGCCCGGCATGCACGGCTATTACGACCTGCAGAAGGCGGGCCTGAAGATCATCGTGGTCGATCCCCGCTATTCCGAGACCGCGGCGCACGCCGACATCTGGTTGCCCTTGCGTCCCGGCTCGGACACGGCGCTCGCGCTCGCGATGCTCCAGACCATCATGTACGAGATGCTCTACGACCAGGATTTCGTCAACAACTGGTGCACCGGCTTCGAGGAGCTGTGGGAGCATATGTCCGAGTACACGCCTGAGTGGGCGTCGGAGATAACCTGGGTCGATGCCGAGCTTATCCGCAATGCCGCCCGCATGTACGCCGGCAACAAGCCGGGCAACATCCAGTGGGGCTGCACGGCCGACCAGCTCGGCAAGGCCTCGGGCGTCGGCATGCACGTGCGTGCCATCATGCGCGCCATCACGGGCAACCTCGACTGTCCGGGCGGCGACCTCATGCCCGGGCCGTCCATGACCTTCCTCTGCGACGAGGAGCTGGAGGCCAACGACTGGCTGCCCGAGGAGCAGAAGGCCAAGCAGATAGGATCGGACAAGTTCAAGCTCACCTCATGGCCCGGCTATCAGATCATCTCGGACACCGCCAAGGAGAAGTGGGGCAAGGCGCCCACGGCGGAGTGGATGTGCGAGGCGCACGGCCCGAGCGTGTTCAAGGCCATCCTCACCGGCGACCCCTACCAGGTGCGCGCGCTCATCGTCTCGGCGACCAATCCTGTGAACTCCTACGGCGACTCCAAGATGACGCTCGAGGCGCTCAAACAGGTGGAGTTCCTCGTCACCTGCGAGTACTTCATGACCTCTGCCGCGCTGTACAGCGACTACGTCATGCCCATCGCCGGTGCCCTTGAGCGTCCGACGCTGCACACCAACTACGGCGTGACCGACTCGCTGCTCGGCTCCCAGCGGGCCATCCAGCCTTTGTATGAGCGCCATACCGACTACACGTTCTGGCGCGACCTCGCGCTTGCCACCGGCCAGGACCCCGAGCAGTGGCCGTGGCAGAACGAGGAGGAGGTCTTCTACTACGTCCTCTACCCGCTGGGGCTGCCGGTCTCGAGCTATGACGAGTTCGTCGAGACCTACCGCTTCTATTACCCGCCGTTGCACTACTTCAAATACGGTGCCAACGGATTTGCCACCCCCTCGGGCCGCGTCGAGCTCAAGAGCTCCATCCTCGAGCGCCTGGGATACCCCGCGCTGCCCACCTACGTCGGCCCTGCGGAGAACGAGATCGACGACCCCGAGGTCGCGCGCGAGTACCCGCTGGTGCTCACCACGGGCGGGGGCTTCATGCCGTACCACCACTCGGAGCATTTCAACATGACCCCGGTGCGCTTCCTGCGCTCCGACCCCTTCTTCACCATCAACCCCGAGAAGGCCGCCGAGCTGCGCATCGACGAGGGCGACTGGTGCTGGATAGAGACGCGGCGTGGCCGCATCAAGCAGCGCGCAAACGTGGAGCCGAGCGTGCATCCGCAGGTCATCTTCGCGCAGCGCGGGTGGTGGTATCCCGAGCGCGGCCCCGAGGGCGCAGAGCCCTACGGCTGCCTCGTCTCCAACGTCAACGTGCTCTCCTCCGTCGACGACGAGCACTGCGACCCCATAGGAGGGAGCTGGGCGAACCGAGGCCTGTTGTGCCGCGTCTACAAGGTGAGGCATGGGGACGAGGACGTGGACACGCAGTTCTCGATACCGGGCTCCTCCTCCGAGCCGGGCGTGACCGTGCCGCCCTCGCAGCAGAAGCTCGCCTACGAGCCCATCCCCTATGAGCCTCCGGGCGCACCCTTCGAGCTGCCGGAAGGGCTGACTTGGGATGCGGCGACCAACCTGGCCTGGGAGCTCGAGCTGGGGCTTGCCTGGGACCCCGAGTCCGGCTGGCTGTATCATCCCGAGACCATGGTCTACTACGACCTCGAGACAAAGTACGCCTACGACGCCAGCACCGAGACCCTGCTCGACGAGGCGACCGGCCGGCGCTTTGACATGACCACCAAGCAGCCGATAGGCGACGAGATGGGAACCATCGCCGCCGAGGCGCCTGTGGGCAGCGTCGCCGAGGCTGCCGTCGAGGTCGCGCCTGTGGAGGAGGTCGGGTCCGCCGCCGCCGAGGAGGCACCCGCCGCCACGGGATGGCGGGCCGGCACGATCGCCGCCGAGCCGCCCACCGGCAGCGAAGGAGGGGAGTGAACATGACCCGCTACGCCATGATCATGGACCAGCGCCGCTGCATCGGCTGCCAAAGCTGCACGGTCGCCTGCCGGACCTGGAACGAGCTGCCTCTCGACATCATCTACAATCCCGTTGTGACCGAGGGCGTCCAAGGCATATACCCCAACGTCCATCAGACCTTCACCCCGCTCATCTGCATGCACTGCGACAACCCGCCCTGCACCATCTGCTGCCCCTGCAACGCGTCGCAGCAGGAGCCGGACGGCATCGTCTGGGTCGACGAGACCAAGTGCATGGGCTGCAAGGTCTGTGTGAACTCCTGCCCTTACGGTGCGCGCGACGTGAACCACAAGGAGGGCTTCGTGCGCAAGTGCACGTTCTGCAAGGACCGCGTGCGCGAGGGCGACCAGCCCTACTGTGTGCAGACCTGCCATCAGAAGGCACGTATCTTCGGCGACCTTGACGACCCGCAAAGCGAGGTCTCCCAGCTGCTCAACAGCCTGAAGGCCGAGCGTATCTTCCCTGAGCTGAACACCTCGCCTCACGTCTTCTACATCCCCGACCTGGGAGGTCGCAAATGAGCCACGTCAACAACAACAAGCTCACCAAGCATTACTGGGTCTGGCCCATCGCCTGGTACCTCTTCCTCGGCGGCCTCGGGGGCGGCACCCTTACCGTCGCTGGGGTCCTCGACTTCGTGTTCAGGAGAGGGGTGGAGGTGGAAGGCGTGTCCTCCGGCCCCTTGCCGGAGGTCGGTGCCGTCTTCGCCCTTGCCGTCTTCGCTGCCGTTGCCTTTTTAGGGATAGGGTCGTTCCTGCTCATCTTCGAGCTGGGGCAGCCCAAGGTGTTCCTGCGCGTCTTCCTCTCCCGCACGGCCATCATCAAGTACGGGGCCTGCCTGCTTATTCTCGCGATGGGCTTCGGCTTCGTCTACTTCCTGTTCTTTCTGCCGCCCGAGTGGAACCTGTTCTACTACAGCTGGACATGGCTGCGCGACATCTGCTGCTTCTGCATGATGCTCTTCGGGGCGAGCGTGATGATCTACACGGGCGTGCTGCTCTCGAGCATGAAGTCCAAGCCGTTCTGGAACACCCCGGCCCTGCCGGTGCTGTTCACGGTCTCGGCGCTCTCGACGGCGACGGCGCTCATCGCGCTCACGGCGGGGATGTGGCCGGCGACCGCCTTCGCGTTCGCGCCCGTCGAGGCCCACGCGGTGACCGAGGTCATCGTCGAGAACCTGCACAGCATCGATGCGGTGCTCGTCATCACCGAGATCGTCGTGCTCGTCGTCTACGTGCTCATGATGTACGGTGCCGGAGACGTGACCGCGCGTGCGGTCGCGACGAAGTGGCTGCGCGGCCCGTTCGCCCTGCCGTTCTGGGGAGGCATGATAGTCGTGGGCCTGTTCGTGCCGTTCTGCTCGTACCTGACCGGCGGCCTCATGGCTGAGGCGGTCGCGCCTGTCCTCGTGCTGGCGACGGGGCTCCTCCTGCGCTTCCTCATCGTCTATTCGGACGCACGCCGTGTCATCCCCGGCGAGGAGCGCTACTGGGCCCGTGTCCCCAAAGGCGACGAGGCGTACCTCACCGCCTGGAAGTGGGAGTGAGCCTGCCGGGCGGCGTACGGCCGCCGCAGGACGCACCGCAGGGCGGCATGTCGCCGCAAGACGGCCCGGGCAGCGACCTGCAGCCGCAGGGCGGCCCGCAGCCGCCCGCGCCGCCGCAGCCGCCACAGGACAGCGCACAGCCGCTGTACCTCACCTCCGAGGACAGGAAGGACGCGAAAAAGGCCCTCAACAAGGCCAAGCATGAAAACAAGAAGGCCAAAAGGGCTGCGGCACAGGCAGCGGAGAAAGCCGCCGAGGAGGCCAAGAGGGAGGCAAGGCTCAAGCGCAAGGAGGCCCTCAAGATCACGGTCGTCGACGGGAACGTCATCGACAACGAAGGCCGTGTCATCCGTCCCTACTCACGTGCGGAACGCTTCTTCGACAGCAAAAAGCTCGTCTACGCGGTGCTGATCGCGTTCATCGCCATCTGTCTTGCGCTGACCGTTCTGATGATGAGCCTGAGCTGACGTTCGCTGTCTGTGCGTCAGCAGGCGTCACGGGGCGTCGCCCGCCCCCGTTGCGACTGCGACGATCAGGGCGGTGGCGCCCTCGATGCCGAAGTACGAGCTTGAGAGCGAGAGGTGGCAGCTTTCCGTCGCTCCCCACTTCTGCCCGGTGTGCTGCTCGTAGAACACCGACCGCTGGCGGTCGATCTTCCTGATGCGGGCAACGGCATCGTGCTCGCTCAGCCCGTTGCGCGCCATGACGCGGGCGACGCGGACGTCCCAGTCGGAATGGACATAGACGTTGAGCAGCCCGGGGCGGTCCGCAAGGAGGTAGTCGGCGCTGTGCCCTATGATGACGCAGGGGCCCTCGTCGGCTATCTGCTTGATGATGCGTGACTGTACCAGGAACATCCTGTCGGGGAGGGGCAGGGTGTCCTCGTCCTTGCCGACGACGGTGTGCGCATAGGACAGCAGGCTTGAGAGCCTGCCGAAGACCCCCTCGCCGTCCTCTCGAACGAGGTCCTCGTCAAAATCGCCTTCCTGGGCGGCGCGCTTGATAAGCTCATGGTCGTAATAGGCGTAACCGAGCAGCGTGGCGACACGCTCGCCGATCTCACGTCCGCCGCTTCCGTACTGCCTGCTGATGGTTATGAGGGGTCTCATGGAAGAGGAATGCCGCCCTTCTGTCCTGTCCGGGTGTCAGTTGTGGCACTTGATGATTGTTCTGCAACGCTTCGCACATCAGGTCTAGGCTTACTGTACCATATACAGGGTCGTGCTTTAGGAAGGTTCGGCGCACGGCACATGATCGGAACACGGAGTTCGCACTCCCACTGTCATTCCGAGCTCCGCCGAGGAATCCTTGGGTCCGAGCGCCCGGAAAACGCACCGCGTTTTCAGCGAGGACGGCGCGACAGCCCAGTGGGCTGTCGCGGGGCGAAGCTGCGAAGCAGCGGGTGAGCCCATGGAACCGACAGGCCCACGGAACACGCAGTGTCCAACGGCAGGCCAGAGGGCCCTTCGAGCTGCGGTCGACCGCTTGCGCGGCCGAGGATCCCTCGGCAGGCTCGGGATGACAGTGGGGGCCGGGATGACAGTGGGGCCGGGATGACAGTGGGGTGTGAACAGTAACAACACGGACAACGAGTACACAGGTGACGGACAAAGAACAAAATGACCCCCTGCAGGCGCCCACGCTCTCGCGCCGTGACTTCGTGGCGCGGACGGTTGCCGCCGCTGGCGGGATGGCCGCCGTCGCCATGGGGGGAGCGGCCGCCTTGGGCGGATGCGCCTCCGCCAAGGAGCCGAAGGCCGAGGACATGGTCCTCAAGGCTGTCGAGGACGAGGACATCGTGACCCTCGATGTCGCGTCCGAGCAGGTGCTCGAGGCGGCAGCGTTCGAGGAAGTGCCGTTCGCGGAGCATGTGAGGCTCGAGGCGACCTGGGACCTGCCGTCCGGCAGCCTTGTCCATCAGGTTGACGCGACGGCTGCGCTCGCGCTGCTTCCGGGAGGGGAGGGCGAGAGCCTGCGGAAGCTCGGAATGCTCGACCTGGGCACCGGTGCGGCAACGACGATGGTCGAGGGACCCGTCAACAAAGGCAGGAACGTCGTCATCTATGATGCCCGTGCCAGCAAGGACGTCCTCATCTGGGTCGAGCTCGATCTGGGCGACTTCCGGTGGTGGGTGTACGTTGCGCAGCTGGGCGGCCAAGGGGCTGCCCAGGTCGCGCTCGGCGAGGCGCGCTTGGTGGGGGAGAACAGCGCCGACTACGAGCCGCCGATGCTTGCGGTTGCGGGAGACAAGGCCTACTGGACGGTCATGCCCCTTGCGACCGGCCCTGCGAACCAGGAGGACTCCTTCCTGCGGGCGCTCGCCTTCTCCCCGACAGGCTCCCTCCAAGGAGAGGACGGCGTTCGTCCGGGCGAGCCCTATACCGTCCTCACCTCTCATGGGAGGATGCTCACCAACCCGCTTGTCACCGAGGGGGTCGTGACCTTTGTCCCCCGTGTCGACACCGCGAACATCTACTACCAGCTCACGGCGCTGAACTGCGCAGACGACCGGTCGGTCGACTTCAGGGTGCTGCCACAGTCGCTCAGGGTCTCCCATGCGCTCTACGTGGGCGGGGCGTTCTCCTTCTGCATCGAGGACAACTACGACTATGCAGGTGGAATCTCCCGCTTCGGGACCTACCAGGAGCTTGCGGACGGCAGGTACCTGCACGTGAGCCGACAGCCACTGTGCCCCGTCGTCCGTCTGGGGGACTGGCTCATCGTCAAGTCCACCGTCAATATCGTCGGCTTCGACTCCGCGCAGCAGAGGTACTTCGTCGTCGATGCCCCGCCGCAGTGCCCTGACTTCGGCGAGGTGCTCGTCGGTTGCGGCACGCAGGAGCGCTTCGTCACCTCCTCTCAGCGCCTGGCGGAAGACGACAACCACGTGGAGGCGACGGTGGTGAGGGTGTTCGGCCCGGCGGCATAGCGCTGTCCGGCCGGCCGGGGCGCCTGCAGCCGGGGCGCCCGCAACCGAGGCGACCGCAGCCGGGGCGACCGCAGGTCAAGCGCCCGCAGCCGGGGCGCCCGCACAAAGGAAAGGTGGATGATGGCACGGCAGAAGACGTTGCGCGAGGCGATCAGGCCGGACGCGCAGGGCAAGGTCCGCGACCTCTACGACCTGGGGGACAGCCTCCTGTTCGTCGCGTCGGACCGCCTCTCGGCGTTCGACTATGTACTCGAGGACACCATCCCCTTCAAAGGGGAGATATTGACGCGCCTGTCGCTGTTCTGGTTCGACCTGCTGGCGGACGTCACGGCAAACCACCTGCTCAGCATCGAGACAGGCGACCTCCCTCTGCGCTTCGCCCCCTTTGCCTCGCAGCTTGCGGGGCGTTTCATGCTCGTCAGGAAGGCCCGGATGTCTCCCGTCGAGTGCATCGTCCGAGGCTATCTTGCCGGCAGTGCGCTGAAGGAGTACCGGGAGCGAGGGACGGCGTGCGGCATCCCGCTGCCGGAAGGGCTCGTGGAGTCCAGTCGCCTCGACGAGCCCCTGTACACGCCCTCCACCAAGGCCGCAGTCGGCGACCACGACGAGAACGTGAGCTTTGCCCGCACGGTCGAGATGCTGGGTTCAGA
This sequence comes from Coriobacteriales bacterium, assembly GCA_031263105.1. Lineage (GTDB taxonomy): Bacteria > Actinomycetota > Coriobacteriia > Coriobacteriales > UBA8131 > JAISGJ01. The sequence goes on along the minus strand of JAISGJ010000065.1, from coordinate 8,683 downwards.
CGAGGCCGGGCAGCTCCGCGAGCGCTCGCTTGCGGTATACCGTGCCGCCCACGACTACGCACAGGAGCGCGGCATCGTCATAGCGGACACGAAGTTCGAGTTCGGCCGTCTGCCTGACGGGCAGATGGTGCTTGCCGACGAGGTGCTCACGCCGGACTCGTCGCGCTTCTGGCCGCTGGACGCCTATGCGCCCGGCAGGCCCCAGGCGAGCTTCGACAAGCAGTTCGTGCGCGACTGGCTCTCCGCGAACTGGGACATGCAGGGCACGCCTCCCCGCCTCCCCGCCGACGTGGTCGAGGCCACCTCCGCGAAGTACATCCAGGCCTTCGAGCGCCTGACCGGCACCCCCTTCGTGCCTCTCACGGCTTGATCTGCCGCTCGCCCGTCTCGCCCCGTCTTGCCCCGTCTCGCCGTTCGCGTCCCTCTTGCAGTGGCCTTTTGGTATAGTGGACAGGGCTATTTACTCAAAGGAGATAAGGCATATGGCACAGAGGAACCCCATGAACGAGCGCTATCAGGGCGACGGGCCCGGCGGGCAGACACGCAAGTCGGCGGCCCGGGCGAAACCGGCAGCCCAGGCGGCCTCGTCCGTCCATATCAAGAAGAAGCCCCAGACAGCCGGCGAGAAGCGTGCCGCCCGGAAGGCCCGTGAGAGGGAGGCGGAACTCAAGGCCGGGGAGAGGGCCCGCAAGCAGGCAGAGAAGGCAAAGCTGGAGAGCAGCGGGGGCGAAGAGGGCAAGGAAGGCAAGGGGGCCAAGGCAATCGTGCCGTCCCAGCTGTCCCAGCCAAAGGGCTTCTTTGGAAAGCTCGTCGCGCCGCCTCCCAACATGCCGACGTCTGCGGAATACAAGAAGTGGCGCAAGGTCTATTGGGTGCTCCTCGGCATCGGCGCGGTTGCGGTGGTCGTCGCCTTCATAGCGCAGGCCCTCAGCCCGCAGAACTGGATGTTCTTCCTCGCCGTTGCCTATGTGCCCATCATCTCCGCCCTTGTCGTCGATTTCAGGAAGGTGCGGCCGCTGATAAAGGCGCACCAGGCAAGCGCCGGTGCCAACAAGTCCCCCAAGCAGCTCAAGCACGAACAGGAGGCGAAGGAGCGCGCCGAGGCCATCGAGGCCGCTCGCAAGGCGGCGCGCATTGCCAAGAAGTCGTCCCGGCGCAAGGTGCGCAAGGACACGCTCACGCCCGGGGACGAAGGCCCATCGTAGGGACACGCTCACGCCCGGAGGCGAGCGCCGGTTGCAGGGACAGACCTTGGAGGAGAGGCCCATGAAAGAGTATCGGATCTTCGTCACGGGAAAGCAGGGCATCTTCGACCCGGCAGGCAAGACGGCCCAGAACGCCTTGGAGAACCTCGGCTACGAAGGGGTGGCCGACCTCAAGATCGGCAAGTTCATCCAGATGAGGTGCGAGGATGGCGTCGGCTTGGAGGAGGTGACCGAGATGTGCGAGAAGCTGCTCGCCAATCCCATCATCGAGGACTTCCGCATCGAACAGGTGGAACTGTGAGCGCGAGCCGTGCTGCGGGTGCAGGCGGCGGCGTGGGCGTGGGCACGGCGGCGGGAGCAGGTTCGGTGGGCATGGGAGCAGGTTCGGCGGCGGGCGCTGCGGGGTTGGGCACGGGCGCCGCGCGCTTCGGGGTGGTGGTGTTTCCCGGCTCCAACTGCGAGCAGGACGTCGCATACGCCCTGCGCTTCCTTGGCTTCGATGCCCGTTACGTCTGGCACCAGGACACCGACCTCGACCCCTTCGATGCCGTGGTGCTGCCCGGCGGCTTCTCTTACGGGGACTACCTGCGCTGCGGCGCCATCGCCCGCTTCTCGCCCGTGATGGAGTCCGTGATTGCCTACGCGCGTGCAGGGCGCCCTGTCATCGGCATCTGCAACGGCTTTCAGATACTCACGGAGGCCCATCTTCTCCCCGGCGCGCTGCTGCGCAATGCGGGGATGAAGTTCATCTGCGAGAGCGTCCACCTGCGGGTCGAGCAAAGCGTCTGCGAATGGCTCGACCTTGCGCCGGGCACGGTGGTCGATGTCCCCATCAACCACAACGAGGGCAACTACTTCTGCGACGATGCGACGCGTGCGCGGCTTGAGGGCAACGGACAGATAGTCCTGCGCTACTGTGCCCCGGACGGAAGCCGCGCCCCGGACGGCAGCGCTCCCAACGGCGCGTTCGACGACATCGCCGGCATCTGCAACGAGCGCGGCAACGTCTTCGGCCTCATGCCCCACCCTGAGCGCGTGTGCGACGGCCTCTCAGGCGGGCGTGCCACCGACGGCGCCGCCTTCTTCACCGCGATCGCCTCCTCCGTCCGAAAGGTGCTGGGATGATGAGCGACACCACCGCGACTGCCCCGCCTGCCGGTATCCCCGCACCTGTGACGGACACGGTCGTCACGCTCGACGCGGCCCTCGCCCCCGAGGTCGCGGTGCGTCTGGGGCTCAGCCTGGACGAGTACGAGAGGGTGGTGGCCACGCAGGGACGTGTGCCCTCCCTCACCGAGCTGTACATCTATTCGCTCATGTGGAGCGAGCACTGCTCCTACAAGCATTCCAAGAAGCAGCTGCGGCGCTTTGCGAGCGAAGGGGAGCACGTGCTGCAAGGGCCCGGCGAGAACGCCGGCGTGATACGTGTGGGCGACGGCTGGGCGGTCGCCTTCAAGATGGAGTCGCACAACCATCCGAGCGCCATCGAGCCCTTCGAGGGCGCGGCGACCGGTGTGGGCGGCATCATCCGCGACATCTTCACCATGGGCGCACGCCCTATCGCAAGCCTCGACTCGCTGCGCTTCGGCACACTCGACAAGCCGAGACAGCGCTACCTCTTCGAGGGGGCGGTCGCGGGCATCGGCTCATACGGCAACTGCCTCGGTGTGCCGACCGTCGGCGGCGAGGTCTGCTTCGAGGAGGCCTACGAGGGCAACTGCCTCATCAATGCCATGGCCATCGGCCTGATGCGCGAGGAGGACCTGACGCGTGCCGTCGGCTCCGGCCCCGGCAACCTCGTGGTGCTCATCGGCTCCTCGACGGGGCGCGACGGCATCGGCGGCGCGAGCGTGCTGGCGAGCCAGGAGTTCGACGAGGCGGCGGAGAACAAGCGGCCTGCCGTGCAGGTGGGCGACCCCGTCGAGGAGAAGCTGCTCATCGAGGTCTGCCTCGAGCTTCTGAGGCGCGGCCTGTTCGTCGCCCTGGGCGACCTCGGCGCAGCAGGGCTGACGAGCTCGGCCTCCGAGATGGCGAGCCGTGGCGGCGTGGGAATCGACATCGACGTGCGCAAGGTGCCGCAGCGCGAGACGGCGATGCAGCCTTTCGAGATCATGGTGAGCGAGTCGCAGGAGCGCATGCTCGCGGTGGTGCGCCCCGCAGACTACGGCGCCGTGGAGGAGGCCTGCCTGCGTTGGGGCGTGGCCTGCACGGCCATCGGCACCATCACGGGGACGGGGCGCTTCGTGGTGCGCGACTCCGAGCTGCCCGTCGGTGCCGACATCGTTGCGGACATGCCGGCCGAGATGCTGGCGGAGTCTGCGCCGGAATACGACCCCGTGGCGGTGCGTCCCGCCTATCTCGACGGACTCCAGGGCTACGACCTCGGCTTCGTCTATGAGACGGCGGCGGATGCGGCGTTGCTTCATGGCTGCCTCGTCGAGCGTGGGCTCGTGGGCGTGCCTGCGGATATGCCTGCGGATGTAGGTCGTGCGGATGCCGCCGCCGGGGCCGCCGCCCTCTCGGGCGCCGCCTCGGATGCCGCCCTCTCGGGCGCTGCGGGCGCCGCCTCGGATGCCGCCTCGGATTCCGCGCCGTTCAACGCCGCGCTTCTCGCCCTGCTCGCCAGCCCCAACATCGCCTCCAAGGCATGGGTCTGGCGCCAGTACGACCATCAGGTCATGAACAACACGGCGGTGCTGCCCGGTTCCGATGCGGCCGTGCTGCGCATCGGCGAGACGGGGCGCGGCGAGACGAGCACGCGCGGCATCGCGGCCTCGACCGACGGCAACGGGCGCTACTGCTACCTCGACCCTTACGTGGGCGCGCAGATCGCCCTTGCGGAGGCCGCACGCAACCTTGCCTGCGTCGGTGCCGAGCCTGCGGCCATCACGGACTGCCTGAACTTCGGCAACCCGGAGAAGCCCGAGGTCTTCTGGACCTTCCGCGAGGCGGTGCGAGGCCTGGCGGACGCCTGTGCGCAGTACGGCATCCCGGTCGTCAGCGGCAACGTGAGCTTCTATAACGAGAGCTTCGGCCATGCCATCTATCCGACGCCTGTCGTGGGCATCGTGGGCCTGGTGGAGGACGTGCGGGCCCTTGCGACGACGGCCTTCAAGCAGGCGGGCGATACCATCGTCTTGGTGGGTGAGACCGGCGACGAGCTGGGCGGCAGCGAGTACCTCAAGGTGCTGCATGGCTGCGTTGCGGGCCGCCCGCCCGCCCTCGACCTCGAACTGGAGGGCGACGTGCAGTGCCTCGTGCGCACTGCCGTGCGCCGCAGCCTGCTCGCGAGCGCCCACGACTGTAGCGACGGAGGCGTGGCGGTCGCCTTGGCGGAGTGCTGCATCGCGGGCGGCATCGGTGCCGAGGTCGTGCTGGACGATGCCCTGCCGTCCGTCGCGTCGCTGTTCTCCGAGTCGCAGAGCCGCATCCTCGTCAGCGTCGCGGACGCAGACGTCGATGTCTTCCTCGGGATGCTCGCCGACGCGAAGGTTCCCTACAGCGTCATCGGCGAGGTGGGCGGCACGGCGCTCAGGGTCGCAGGCAGAATCTCCCTCCCCCTTGCCGAGCTGGCCGGGATCTACCAAGGCTCCCTTGAGAAGGCATGCGGGTGACGAACAGCTGACGCACAGCTGACGCACAGGCACGTGCTCGGCGCTTCCCTATGACAGGGCGGCGTGTCCGGTCAGGGGGAGGCAGCCCGTCGGCCGCGCAGCTCGTCGAGTTGGGAGAGGACGATGCCTCCGAGGATGACGACGACGCCGAGCACCTCGGGGAGGGTGACCAGGTCGTTGACGAAGAGCGCCCCCATGATAATGCCGCTGGGCAGCTCGCTTGAGGCCATGATGGTGGTCACGCTGCCGGGAATCTCTGTGGACCCCTTCTGGATGAGGAACACCGGCAAGACGATGCCGATGAGCGCGAGGGGGACCGTGAACCAAAGGAAGTCCCCCGAGGGCACGGCGGTCGAGATGAAGGCGGGTGCGATGCAGAGCGAGGCGACGAGGCTGCCCGTGCTCGTGAAGAAGGTGCGGTTCACGGTCGGCAGGTCGGTGGCGACCCTGCTGCTCAGGTGCAGGAACGCGGTGTAGCATACCGCAGAGAGCAGCCCGTAGAAGATTCCGAGGGGGTCGAGGGGGCTCTCGTTCCACTCAAGGAGGCCGGCGGCGAAGACGGTTCCTCCCAAGACCAGCACCATGGACAGGGCGGTCATGCGGTCAGGCGGCTTCCGCTCAAGGACGGCTTGGAGAAGCACGCCCATCCAGACGAACTGGAAGAGCAGGGTGAGGGCCGCAGCAGAGGAGAGCAGGGCGAGCGCGTGATAGTATCCGAAGCTTGTTCCCGCCGCGACGGCACCGACGCCCGCCAGGCGAAGGGCCTGCCCCAGCGGCACGCGGCGGCGGGAGAAGAGCGCGACGGCGAGCCCTAACGCGAGCGCGCCGACGAGGTATTGGGCCACCATTATCTGGAGCGTGTCGTACCCCATGGAATGGGCGACGTGCACCAAGGGCACCATGACGCCGTAGCACCAGCCGCCGGCAAAGACCAAGAGCGCGTTTTTCAGTGTTTTGGACATTGAAGTATCTTACAATAGTTCGACACCTTGCAGGACGGTCCGAAAGGCGAGAGGAGGCACCCATAAAAGAACCGATGCATGACACCGCAGTGCCTGCGGAGCGGGCGCTCCTGGTCGGCATAGACCGTGGCGCGGCCGAGTGGCCCTTGGAAGAGTCCCTCGCCGAGTTGGGGCGCCTGGTCGACACCGACGGCGCCGAGGTCGTCGGCACGCTCTCGCAGAGGCTCTCCACCCCTAACGCACGGACCTTTATCGGCAAAGGCAAGGTCGTCGAGGTCGCGACTGCCGCACGCGCGCTCGCGGCCGACGTCGTCGTCTTCGACGACGAGCTGAGTCCTACCCAGCAGTCGAACCTCGAGAAGGAGATCGGCGACGTCAAGATCATCGACCGCACCGCGCTCATCCTCGACATCTTCGCCCTGCATGCGACCAGCAGGGAGGGACGCCTGCAGGTGAGGCTCGCGCAGAGCCAGTACCTTCTGCCGCGCCTGCGCGGCATGTGGTCGCACCTCGCGTCGAACCGTATGGGCGGCGGAGTCGGCTCGCGCTTCGGCGAGGGCGAGAGCCAGCTCGAGGTCGACCGTCGCATGGTGCGCAAACGGATCGGAAGCATCAAGGCGGAGCTCGGGAAGGTGCAGGGCGAGCGGGTGACCCAGCGCAAGGCGCGCATGGCCTCCGCGCTCTTCAAGGTCGCCCTTGCAGGATACACGAACGCGGGGAAGTCGAGCCTGCTCAACGCCCTGACAGGGGCCGATGTGCTTGCATATGACAAGCTGTTCGCGACGCTCGACTCGACGACGCGCAGGCTCGTGCTCCCCGAGGGGCGCGAGATAACGCTGACCGACACGGTCGGCTTCATCCAGAAGCTCCCGACCACGTTGGTCGAGGCGTTCAAGTCGACCCTTGACGAGATATCCCAGGCCGACCTCATCCTGCACATGGTGGACGTCAGCGCGCCCCAGCGCGACGCGCAGATGCAGGCGGTGCAGGAGGTGTTGGAGCAGATCGGCGCACACGGCCTTGCGCAGGTCCTCGTGTTCAACAAATGCGACCTTCTGGACGAGGACGTCCGGGAGACCCTTGCGGCACGCTTCCCCCAGGCGGTGTTCGTCAGCGCGTTGACCGGAGAGGGAATCGATGGGCTGACGACGCGCATAGAGCAGGTGATGGCTGCGGCGAGCGTCTTGCTGAGTGTGCTGGTTCCCTATGCGTCAGGGAGCCTCGTCCAGCTGGCGCACGAGAGATGCAGCGTCGTCAGCGAGCACTTCACGGAGGACGGCGTGGCGCTGCAGCTCCAGGCCCCTCCTGCGTTGGTATCGCGCTTCGAGGCCTACACGGTGTAGAGGGCGACCGTCCTGCTGCTTGTCCCGCCCGCCGCCCTGTCGCTGCCTGCCTTGCCTGTTGTCCGCTCCGCCCGCCGCCCGCCCGTTTATCGCAGGTTCTGGGGGACGGCGTCCTCGTCGAGGATCGTGGTGCAGGAGGGGCAGCGGACGGCCGCTGCGGGGATGTCCTGCGCACAGAAGGGGCAGGCCTTGGTGGGGGGCGCTTCGTCTTTCTTGCGGCGGAGCACCTTGCCGATGCCCTTTATGAACAGGAAGACTATGAACGATATGACGAGGAAGTTGATGAGCGCCTGGATGAAGTTGCCGTAGTGGAACTCCGCCGCCCCTGCGCCCTCGCCGAGGCGTACCACGAGGTGGCCGAAGTCGATGCCGCCGGTGAACAGGGAGAGCAAGGGGGTTATCAGGTCGCCGACCAGCGAGTTCACGATGGCGCTGAAGGCACCGCCCACGATAACGGCGACCGCCAGATCCATGACGTTGCCACGGGAGATGAACTCCTTGAACTCCTCGACGAACTCTTTCATACGGACTCCTGCGCTTCTCCGCCCCTCTGCCTCTGCACCCCTCTGCCGTCCATGAACGCCGCCCCCGCCTCCCTCGCTACAGCGTCCTCAACAGTGCTATGACCTTGCCAAGGATGGTGACGTCACGGGTATAGATAGGTGCCATGTTCGGGTTCTCGGGCTGTAGGCGGATGCGGTCCGGCTCCCGATAGAAGGTCTTGACGGTCGCCTCGTCGTCGAGGAGCGCGACCACGATCTCCCCGTTGTTGGCCGTCGGCTGTTCTTTGACCACCACGTAGTCGCCGTCGAGGATTCCCGCCTCTATCATGGACTCGCCCTTGACCGTCAGGAGGAAGGAGCCCGTGTCGCCGACCACCTGTGTCGGCAGGACGAAGGACTCCTCGACGTTCTGCTCCGCAAGGATGGGCGCACCGGCGGCAACGCGTCCGACGACGGGCAGCTCGACCACATTGCGCGGCAGGCGGTCGAGGGACGCTCCTTGTCCGTCCGCCCTATGGCCTTCCGCTTCGGACGGCCTTCTGCCTCCCGCCCTCCTCCCGCCCTGCCCGGTGATCGTCAGTGCGCGTGCCGAGGAAGGGTCACGCCTGATGAAGCCCTTGTTCTCGAGCGTGTTTAGGTGCGAGTGGACGGTGGACGACGACGAGAGCCCGACCGCCTCGCCTATCTCACGGACGGAGGGCGGGTACCCGTTCTTTGCGATAAACCCCTCAAGGAAGTCGAGGATATCCTGCTGGCGTTCGGATAGTCCGGCATCGGCTGTCATCGTTGCTCCAATCATCGCCCCGTAATCGCGGCTTCAGACAGTATAGGGCATGCCGGAGAGAAAATCAAACATCTGTTCGACCGGGAGCGGCGCGGCACAATCGGGGTGTTACTGGGGTGTTACTGTACAGACCCCACTGTCATTCCGAGCTCCGCCGAGGAATCTTTGGACACGCAGTGTCCAACAGGGTCAGTTGGCTGCTCCGCAGCCAAAGATCCCTCGGCAGGCTCGGAATGACAGCGAGGGTGTGACCTCAGTAACATCGGGGTCAC
>JAISGJ010000181.1 GCA_031263105.1 Coriobacteriales bacterium | reverse complement strand
CGGCGTTCCTGCGTACGGCGCTTACCAGCGTCACCGTCCCCGGTAGCGTCAAGCTCGTCGATTCAAGCGCGTTTCGCGGCTGCAAGAATCTTGTCAGCGTTACCCTCGCCGAAGGAGTGCCCCCTGTCATCCTGAGCGGAGGGGCGAAGCCCCGGAGTCGAAGGATCTTTGGCCGCGAAGCGGCCAACCGCAGCCGAACCCTGCGTTCTCGCTCAGTGCCCTCCGCCGGCGGTCATTTGGACAGCGTGCTCGAACTGCTCGTAGACTGCGTCGAAGCACTCGGTTGCCGCCTTGAGGCTTCCGGGGAGGTTGACGACCAAGGTGCTCCCGCGTTGCATGCAGACGGCGCGTGAGAGCATGGCGCGCCCCGTGACCTTGAGCGAGGTCGCCCGCATGGCCTCGGCGATGCCGGGGACGTTGCGCTCGCATACGTCTGCGGTCGCCTCGGGCGTCACGTCCGCCTGCGAAAGCCCGCTGCCCCCGCAGGTCAGCACGATGTCCGCACCCTCGGCCGCCGCCTCGATGATGGCGTCGCCTATGCGCGCGCGGTCGTCCGGCACCACGACGCGGCCGAGCGGCGTCCAGCCGTTCGCACGGATGCGCTCCTCCAGCGCCGCCCCTGCGGTGTCCTCCTCATAGCTGCGCGTGCTCGAGCACGTGACTATCGCGAACCTGACGTCCATGGCCGTTTCTCCCTATCGTTTTCTATGCTGCCGACACCCCACTGTCGAGGATTCCTCGGTTCCGGAGCTTCGCTCCTGCACTCGGAATGACAGTGAGCTGCCGACACCCCACTGTCGAGGATTCCTCGGTTCCGGAGCTTCGCTCCTGCACTCGGAATGACAGTGAGGATGCGACGGCAACCTTCTTACCGCTCCCACAACCCGCTCTTGCCGCCGGATTTGTGCAGCAGGCGCACCTCGCCGATCTCCATGCCTCGGTCCACCGCCTTGCACATATCGTAGACGGCGAGGCAGGCGACCGATGCGGCGGTGAGCGCCTCCATCTCGATGCCCGTCTGGCCGGTGACGCCGAGTGTGGCCTGCACGTGGATGCCCACACGTCCGTCCGCCCGCTCTCCTGCGGGCACCGGCACAAGCTCCACGGCCGCCTTCGTGATGTTGAGCGGGTGGCACAGGGGAATGAGTGCGGAGGTCTGCTTGCTCGCCATGATGCCCGCCACCCGTGCGACGGCGAGCACGTCGCCCTTCGGTGCCGTGCCCTCGACGATCATCGCAAGCGTGGCGGGGGCCATGGCGATGAAGCCCTCGGCGACCGCGAGGCGCACGGTGCTGCTCTTGGCGCCGACATCCACCATGCGGGCAGCGCCCTTCTCGTCGAGATGCGTCAGGGTGTTTGCCATACTATCCTCCGATCTGCGACATCAGGCGTTCGGTGCCCACCTGGCTGTGGTGCTCGTCGGGCTTGGCGCCCAAGGCCTCGGCGAGGACGCGCCGCACCTCGCTGTCATCGCCCGTCCGCAGGGCATCCTTCACGTCGAACTCCTGGTCGCTGAACAGGCAGGGACGCAGTTTGCCCTCTGCGGTCATGCGCAGGCGGTTGCATTCGCTGCAAAAGTGGCGTGAGAGGGCGGAGATGAAGCCCACCGTCCCTTGCGCGCCCTTGAACTGATAGTACTGCGCAGGCCCCCAGCCCTCGGGCCTCGCGGCCTGGTGAAGCGGCATGAGCCTGCCGAGCCCCGCCGCTTCGGCGCGTGCGTCGAGGCTGCGTATGAGCTCTTCGTTGGGGATGGTGTCCGCCCGGGTCCAGCCGAGCCCGTCCTCGCCTTGAGGGTCGCCCACGGGCATGTACTCGATGAAGCGCACGTGCAGCGGACGGTCGAGGGAGAGCCGCGCGAAGGCGAGGAGGTCCTGGTCGAGGCTGCGCACCACGACGGCGTTGATTTTCACGGGGTCGAAGCCCGTCTTGAGGGCCGCATCGATGCCACGGTACACGTCGTCGATGTTGCCCCAGCGTGTGATGTGGGTGAACTGGGCGGGGTCGAGCGTGTCGAGCGAGATGTTCACGCGGCTCAGGCCCGCCGTGCGCAGCGCGTCGGCGTAGCGGGGGAGCAGGATGCCGTTCGTGGTCATGGCGACCCGCTCGATGCCCGGTGTCTGCGACAGGTCGCGCACCAGGTCGACGATGCCAAGGCGTACCAGCGGCTCGCCGCCGGTCAGGCGGATGCGCGAGAAGCCCTCCTTGGCGGCGATGGCGACGAGGCGGGCAATCTCCTCCAAGGAGAGCATGGCGTCGTGGGGCCTCCAAGCGACGCCCTCCTCGGGCATACAGTACAGACAGCGGAGGTTGCAACGGTCGGTGACGGAGATGCGCAGGTAGTCTATCGTGCGCCCATGCTGGTCGATGCCCATCAGACCGTGCCTTCCTCCCTGTCGAGGCGCAGGCAGCAGGCAAGGCTGCCGACGGCAAGGGGGTCGGGGCCTTCCGGGACCACGAGGAGGCAGTTGCTGCGGTTGAGCGCACCAAGGAGGGCAGAGGACTGGTTCGGCTCCGGTGTGACGCAGTAGGTCCCGCCCCCGCCCTGCCGCTCGCCCTCGCCCCGCTCGCCGCCGCCCCGCTCAAGGCGGGCCCGCAGGTAGCACCGCCGCTCCTCTCCCTTCTTTTTGACGTCCTGTGTGAGGACGGCCATGGTGAAGGGGCGGTCGAGCTCGTGCAGGCCCTGCATGAAGCGCAGCGCAGGGCGGACGAGCACCTCGAAGCCCACGAACGCGGCACCGGGGTTGCCCGGCAGCCCGAAGACGGGCGTGCCTTCGATGATGCCGAAGGTCTGTGCCTTGCCGGGCCTCATGTTGACCTTGTTGAAGAACAGCTCGCCGAGCTGACGGACGACGGGGGTGATGAAGTCGTAGTCGCCTTCCGCCGCGCCGCCGCTCGTGACAACGAAGTCGTGCGCGGCAAGGGCGGCCAGGAGCGCCTCGACCAGCGCCTCGCGCGTGTCCTCGACGGAGGGCATGACGGTGGGGATGCCGCCCGCCTCGATGACGGCGGCGGCGAGCGCATAGTTGTTGGAGTTGCGGATCTGGCCCGGCCCGGGCACTGAGGTCACGTCCACCAGCTCGTTGCCCGTGGCAAGGATCGCCACACGGGGGCGGCGGTAGACCTGCACCTCGGCATTGCCGGTCGAGGCGAGCAGGCCGACTCCCGGGGGGCTGATCCTCTCCCCCACGCGGAGCAGCACGTCCCCCTTGCGGGCCTCCATGCCACGGGGCCGTATGTGCTCGCCGCGCTGCGGCATGGCCCTGAAGGCGACCCGGCGTCCTTCGGGACAGCCGGCGTCTGCGCCGTCGACGGTCGTCTCCTCGATTTTGACGACGGTGTCGGCGCCTTGGGGCAGGGGCGCACCCGTCATGATGCGCAGGGCCTGTCCTTGCTGCAGGGTGCCCTCGTAGACGGCGCCCGCCCCGATCACGCCGACGATGTCGAGGGTCAGGGGCGCGTCCGCGCTCACGCTTGCGGCCTCGAAGTCCGCGAAGCGCACGGCAAAGCCGTCCATGGCGCTGTTGTCGAAGGGGCTGATGTCGATGTCGCTGGCCGCATCCTGGGCGAGTATGCGCCCGTGGCTCTCGATGAGCGCCACCCGTTCGGTGGGCATCTGCCGTATATGCCCGAGCACGGTGGCCCGTGCGTCCTCGACGCTTATCAGCCTCGACGGAAGGGAATCCTGCATCAGGGTACCTGTCTCTCACTCGTCCATGGACGCTCCACCAGCACACGGCCCTGCTCCTTGCAAAGGGCAGGGAGATGCCCTCCATTATCCTGTATCCCCGCACATCTGTCACGCAGCGCGCACGGTGTGCAGGGCGAGGGGTGTCAGTGCGGGGCGAGAAGGGCGGGGCACTTCGTGGGAGGGGCGTCCCGTGAGCAGCATCCATGCAAGCGCCGCAAGTGACAGCAAGGCTGCTGTCCACACCCCGAGCCCTTCGGCTGCGCTCAGGGCAGGCTCCGGCGCTGCCTCCGGCAGCGCCGGAGCCGAGGAATCCTTGACAGGCTCAGAATGACAGAGGGGATCAGTGGTTACTGTCCACACCCCCACTGTCATTCCGAGCTCCGCCGAGGAATCCTTGGACACGCAGTGTCCAACGGCAGGTCAGGGGGCCTCTCGGCCTGCGGTCGACCGCGGGCGCGGTCGAGGATCCCTCGGCAGGCGCGGGATGTCAGTGGGGGTGTGGACACAGTAACGATCAGTGACCAGCAGGCGACAGGGGTGGCATATCCTCTTGCCAGTGAGGGAGGAAGATGATATACTATCTTTACAGTATGAGGTTTCAAAAGCGTGTGGTTCTGGAAAAGTGCTGAGTGCGCGTCGGTGTGCCACGTTGGGCACAGGCGACGTTTCGGCGTTTTCCAAAAGGGAGGAGGAGACTGGCAGGAGATAGAAAAGGAGACTATCATGATGCGTGTACGGGTGGCGTTGCGCAAGGGCCTCGTCGGCTCTCTGGCAGTCGTGCTGGCTTTGTCCTTAAGCGGCCTGCCTGCGGCTTTCGGTGTGGAGGAGGACGTGATGCCGCCCGAGACGAACGAGCCGCCCGAGACGAACGAGACGTCCGGGGCGCTCGATGCGACCGCAACGTCGCTTGGGGCGGCTGCAACGACGCAGGTAAGCCCCGAGGGCTTCATTTACGCGTTTCGCGATGCAGGCGTGGATTACGGCCCCGGAATCTATATCACTGGCTATGCAGGCGACTCCCGAGCTGTTGTCGTCCCTGCGACCCTCGACGAGGAGCCCGTGGTCTACGTCAAGTTGGCCTGGAAGCATGTGGACGGGCAAGAGGGCCGTCCTCACTCCTTGGACGTGACGGCTTGTGGCATCGACCTGAAATACCTGGATTGCTCCGACAGCAGGCTTACCACGCTGGACGTGAGCAGGAACACCGAATTGATTTACCTGGATTGCTCTATGAACAGGCTCACCGCACTGGACCTGAGCAACAACACCGCGCTGACCGGCCTGACCTGCTCCCGTAGCGGCATCACCACGCTGGACGTGAGCAGCAACACCGCGCTGACTTCGCTGTTCTGCTCCACCGGTTCGCTCACCACCTTGACCTTGGGCAACAACTCCGTGCTGACCACCTTGAGCTGCTCCAGGAACAAGCTTGTCGAGCTTGACTTGAGCGGCTGCACGGCACTGAGCGGTTCCAGGGGGCAGACCGACTTCCGCTACAACCGTATCCCCGATTCCGAGGCCCGTGATGCCCTCATCGCCCGGTTCGGGGAGGGCAAGGTTCTGCCGCAGGAGCAGGTGGAGCAGGGCTTCGTCTATGAGGTTCGGAGCGGAACCGCAGCCCGATACGGGGACGGGGCCTATGTCGTCGACTACGAGGGCGATCCCTCCGAGCCCGTTGTCGTCCCCGCGACCCTCGGCGAGCGGCCCGAGCCTGTGGTCTACCTCTCTGTGCCCTCCAGTGATCTGACTTCCTTGAACGTGGCGGACTGCGGCACCAACCTGAAGCATCTGGACTGCTCAAGCAATAAGCTCTCGGTGCTGAACCTGAGGGGTAACACCGCGCTGGCATCCTTGAATTGCTCCTTGAACAGCCTCGTCTCCTTGGATCTGAGCAGCAACACCGCCCTGACATCCCTGAACTGCTCGGAGAACAGCCTCGCCTCCTTGGACGTGCGCAGCAACACCGCGCTGCTCTCTCTGGTCTGCTCAGAGAACAGCCTCACAGTGTTGGATATAAGCAACAACACCGCGCTGGAGCGTCTGGGCTGCGACGAGAACAGGCTCGCCGCGCTGAACGTCGGCAAGAACGTTGCGCTGACAAACCTGGACTGCGCCAACAACAGGATCGCCGCCCTTGACGTCAGCAAGAACACCGCACTGACCTGGCTGTTCTGCGCCAACAACAGCCTTGCCACTCTGGACGTGGGAAGCAACGCCCAGCTGAAGGACCTGTCTTGTGGCGGCAACCGGCTCACTGCATTGGACGTGAGCAACAAGGCAGCGCTGACCCAGTTGCGCTGCGGTCGTAACGATATCACCACACTGAACCTGAGCGGCTGCTCCCTGCTGCTCGGTCTGAGCTGCGAGAACAACGCCCTTACTGCTTTGGACGTGAGCGACTGTGTCGCAATGACCGTGCTGTACTGCTACGGCAACAAGCTCACCGCATTGGATGTGAGCAAGAACCCTGCGCTGTTCGATCTGTACTGTATCCACAACCGCATCCCCGACTCCGAGGCTCGCCGTGCGCTCATCGAGCGCTTCCATGAGGGATCCGTTCTGCCGCAGGACGTGGACGTGTTCGTCGTCACGTTCGACAGCCAGAACGGACGGGCCTCCTCGAAGCAGTCGTATCTGGACGGCACGTCCTTGAGTCTCCCCAGCATGCCCACGCGCAGCGGATACGGTTTCCAAGGCTGGTTCACCGCACCGTCGGGCGGCACACGGGTCGGCGGCCAAACAAAGATCACCAGCAATGTGACCTTCTATGCGCAATGGAAGGCCAACGTCCACACGATGCTGTTCGACGCCAACGGCGGCAAGGTGGGCAATGCCGTGTCGGCTTCCGTGAAGGCGGACTACGGCTCTGTCCTCGGTGCACTCCCTGCGGCGTCCCGCACCGGCCACCAGTTCCTCGGCTGGCACACAGCCAAGACGGACGGCATGCGGGTCGCTGCCGACATGGTGGTCAAAGCGGATGCCACCTACTGGGCCCACTGGAAGGCCAACACCTACACCGTGAGGCTCAGCGCCAACGGCGGCAGGCTGGACAAGGCCGCGCCGACGTTCGTCAAGAGGTCCCACGCCTCGAAGCTCGGCAAACTCCCTGCCCCCAAGCGCACCGGCTACCAGTTCCTCGGCTGGTACACCGGCAAGGTGAGGGGCGAGAAGGTCGTCACCACCACGAAGGCCACCAAGAACGTCACGCTCTACGCGCACTGGAAGGCCAACACCTACACCGTCAAGCTCAACGCCAACGGCGGCAAGGTGAGCAGGGTGGACAAGCTCGGCAAGGTGGGCAAGGCCTCCGCCTCCTCCGTCAAGAGGTCCCACGCCTCGAAGCTCGGCAAGCTCCCTGCCCCCAAGCGCACGGGCTACAAGTTCCTCGGCTGGTACACCGCCAAGGCCCAGAGCAAGGGCAAGAAGGTGGGGGCCACAACGAAAGTCAGAAAGTCCGTCACGTACTACGCGCACTGGAAGAAGGTGCGATAGCGTTTGAACGGGCGTTCGGCTCTGCGGCAAGGCGGTCGAGAAGGAATGCCGCTCGCTCGACGATCGACGGGACGTCTCGGCGATGTCGGTCTGTCCAAGCTGCGGGTACGCGTATTGTCGCGCTAGCTGGCATACTGTCAGTTCCAGTGGTTACCGCACGAGTTTCGAGAAGGAGGCGAGGAAAATGACGGACTCTGCATTGTTGGAGCTGGTCAAGAGGCTGCCGCCGACAAAGGCGCAGGAGCTGTATGTCATGCTTCCCGTCTCCTCTGCTCTGCCCGTCCCAACTCACGACTGCGAGGCTGAATCAGGATTCTTGAAGACAAGGCCGAGGGTTACTGCTCACACCCCACTGTCATCCCGAGCCCCACTGTCATCCCGGGCCCCACTGTCATCCCGGGCCCCACTGTCATCCCGACCCCCACTGTCATCCCGGGCCCCACTGTCATCCCGACCCCCACTGTCATCCCGAGCCCCACTGTCATCCCGAGCCCCACTGTCATCCCGAGCCTGTCGAGGGATCCTCGACCGCGTAAGCGGTCGACCGCAGGTCGAAGGGTCCCCTGACCTGCCGTTGGACACTGCGTGTCCAAAGATTCCTCGGCGGGGCTCGGAATGACAGTGGGGGTGTGAACTGTAACGGCCGAGGTCGTCGAAGTGGTCGCAATCGAGCCTCGTGACAGAGTAAGGGCCTTATATACAGTATAATGCGTCAGGAACGATGTGCGGTGCTAGGGAGGTGCCGGTCGTTCGCGCGTCAGGGTGCGTGCGGTCGGTGCCTCTATGGGGCAGCCCCACCGAGGGGCGCGACGAAGAACGGGGATCTACCATGACGCGTACCATGACACGTACTCGGGCTGCGTTGCGCAAGGGGCTCGCCGGTCTTCTGGCGGTTGCGTTGGCCTTCTCCTTGAGCGGCCTGTCTGCGGCCTTCGGAGCGGAGGCGGACGTTGCTGCCGATGCAGCCGCCGGCGCCGGGCAGGGTGCTGCCTCGGGTGTCGAGACGGATGCGGTTGCTGACACGGATGCGACCGCCGACGCAGGGCCGGATGTGGCCGCCGATGCAGGGGAGAACACCGGGCCTGCCGCCGATGCGGAGGAAGCCGTCGCCGAGGATGCCGCTGTCGAAGGCGATGCCTCCGAGGCCGACGAGGCCGGGCTGCCTGGCGACGCGACAGTGCCTGACGGGCCTGCGGCATCTGACGAGGCGGTGGTTCCCGATGGGACGGTGGGTCCCGATGAGCCTGTGCCCTCTGAAGGTGGGATCCCTGACGGCACCGAGGTCTCCAGCACCGGTATCGATGCCAAGAGTGACACAGACGGCACATCCTCCACTGGCGATGCCTCCAAGGCGGCCCCTGCGTCCAAACCGGAGGCGGATGCGAAGTCGCTTAAGCCGATGGGAGCGGAGCAGACAGACGATACGACGAAGCTCGTCTATGAGATTCGCAGCGGCGGCGACGGGGAGGCGGACTACGGTGCCGGCGCCTACGTCATCGGCTACGAGGGCGAGGTCACCGAGGTCACCGTCCCTCAGACCCTCGGCGGGCAGAACGTGGTCTCCGTCAGTCTGCCCGAGGAAGAGCTGGCGGACGTACTGACCTCTCTGGATGTGAGCGCCTGCACCAGCCTGGCCTACCTGAACTGCGAAGGAAACGACCTCAGCACGCTGACCCTGCCCAGCAGCGCCCCGCTGGCCTACCTGGACTGCTCCTACAACTACTCCCTCGGCACGCTGGACGTGAGCGCCCTCACCTCGCTGACCTACCTGGACTGCGCGAACAGCAGCCTCACCTCGCTGACCCTGCCCAGCAGCGCCCCGCTGGACTACCTGGACTGCTCTTGGAACTGGGACCTCGACACGCTGGACGTGGGCGCCCTCACCTCGCTGACCCATTTGAGTTGCTCCAACAACGGTCTCGCCACCTTGGACGTGGGCGCCCTCATCAATCTCACCTATTTGGACTGCTCCAATAACAACCTCGATACGCTGGCCTTGAACAGTACTATAGGGTTGACCGAGCTACGCTGCCCCTATAACCGCCTTACCGCCTTGGACGTGGGCGCCCTCATCAATCTGGCCCATCTGGACTGTTACGGCAACGACCTCGACACGCTGAGCCTGCCAAGCGGGGTCGCGCTCGTTTCGCTGGACTGCGCCAACAACAAGCTTACCTCGCTGAACGTGACCGGCTACACCGCGCTGACCTACCTCGACTGCTACAGCAACAAGCTCACGGCGCTGGACGTGACCGGCTGCACCGCGCTGATCGACCCCGAGCAGCGCGGCTACTTCAGCTGCCGCTACAACCGCATCGCCGACACCACGGCCCTCATCGGCTACTTTGGGGAGGAGAATGTCCTGCCGCAGGTGCAGATGGCGAACGGCCTCGTCTACGAGGTTCGCAGCGGCGGCGAGTACGACGGCGAGTACGGCCCCGGAGCCTACGTCACCGGCTACGAGGGTGAGGGCAAGGCGGTCACCGTCCCTGCGACCCTCGGTGCCCAGAACACACCTGTAGTCTCCGTCAATCTGTGGAGCAACGACCTGACCGCGTTGAACGTGAGCGGCAACGCCAACCTGAAGTACTTGAACTGCTCCGACAACAAGCTCGCCGCGCTGAACCTCTCCAATTGCACCGCGCTGACCTACCTGAGCTGCTCTTGGAACTGGAACCTCGACACGCTGAACGTAGGCAGCAACACCAATCTGGAGTATCTGAACTGCTCCAGTGTCGGCATCGACACATTGAACGTGAGCGGTAACACCAAGCTGAAGCACCTGGACTGTTCCAGCACCAATCTCAATGCGCTTGATGTGAATAGCAACACCGCGCTGACCTACCTGGACTGCTCCTACAACTACTATCTCGGTACGCTGAACGTGGCCAACAACACCGCTTTGACCGAACTGTACTGCGCCTCCAACAGCCTCGCCACACTGGACGTGGGCACCCTCACCTTGCTGGAACGCCTCCTCTGCTCCTCCAACAGCCTCACCGCGCTGAACCTCGCCAACAATCCTGCGCTGACCTACCTCTCCTGCTCCTACAACGACCTCGTCACGCTGAACGTGGCCAACAGGGCCTTGCTGCGCTCGCTGTACTGCGATGGCAACGGACTCACCTCGCTTGCTGTGACCGGCTGTGCCGCGCTGACCTCCCTGAACTGCTCAGACAACAAGCTTGCGGCACTGGATGTGACCGGCTGCACCGCGCTGATTGCTTACTGGGGTTCGGACGACCCCGAGTACTTGGACCCCGACTACTTCGCCTGCCGCAACAACCGCATCAATGACACCGACACAGCCACCCTTGTCGGCCTCTTTGGGGAGGAGAGGGTCCTGCCGCAGGTGCGGGTGCAGAGCGGCCTTATCTACGAGATTCGGAGCGGCGATGCGGCGGAGTACGGGGACGGCGCCTACGTCACCGACTATGAGGGCAACGACGGCACGGTCACCGTCCCTCGGACCCTCGGTGACCAGAGCGCGCCTGTGG
>JAISGJ010000088.1 GCA_031263105.1 Coriobacteriales bacterium | reverse complement strand
CGGCCTCGTCATCGGCGTCGGCATCAACGTGAACCGCCCGGCCGAAGGGGCGTTTGCGGGAGCGGCGTACCTGAGCGACGAGCTGGGGCATGCGCTGTGCCTTGAGGCCATCGCCGCCGCCGCCCTTGACGCGCTGCTCGACCGCTACGAGGCATGGTGCGCTGCCGGGCGCTCCTTCGCCCCCTTCGTGCCCGAGTACCGCGAGCATATGGCGCTGTTAGGGGAGCAGGTCTGCGTGCGCGATGCCGCAGGCACCGAGGTCGCCCAAGGCATCGTCCAAGGCATCGACGACGATGCCCGCCTTCTGCTTGCGGGCCCTCGCGGCACCGCCGCCGTATCCGCCGGAGAAGTGACCCTGCGCCCCCCTGCGCCCAAATAGGGTAGAATACCAAGGGAAGACACCAAGGGAGACGATGGCTCATCCCGCGCATGCCAATGCATGCCCGCGCACGCCATCGCTCCTTATGTATGCACAGGAGGCATTACCATAGCAACTGACGAGCAGAACAGCACCCCGCAGCCCGAGCGCGCCCAGCGCCCGACGGCGGCGGAGCCGGCACAGGCGGCGGCACAGGGGCAACCGGCACAGGACGCCATAGCGCGGGTCGACCGCCTCGGAACGGCAAAGGTCACGAGGCTCATGAGGGAGTTCGCCATCCCCTCCATCATCGGCCTCGTGGTCAATGGGCTGTACAACATCATCGACTCCATCTTTCTGGGCCACGGCGTCGGCCCGATCGGCCTTGCCACGGCGACCATCGCGCTGCCCATCATGATCGTCGGCATGGGCATCGCCATCCTCGTCGGACAGGGGGGCAACGCGCTGACGGCCCTGCGCCTCGGCGCCGGCAAGCGGGACGAGGCCGAGCGGATCGTGGGCGTCACCTTCTCGCTCACCATCATCGCCTCCCTGCTGTGCACGGCCGCCCTCTTCCTCTTCATGGACCCGGTCCTTACGCTCTCGGGGGCGAACGTCGAGACGCGCGACTCGGCCCACGTGTTCCTGAGCATCATCGGCGGCGGCATGTTCCTGCAGTTCATCGGCATGGGCTTCAACAACTTCATCCGCACGGCGGGCGACCCCGGGCGCGCGCTCTACACCATGGTCGCGGGCACGGCGGTCTGCATCGTGCTCAACTGGCTGTTCGTCATGGTGCTCGGCTGGGGCATAGCGGGCTCCGCCTGGGCGACCGTCATCGGCCAGGGCGTCAGCGCCGTGCTGGTGTTCTGGTACTTCGCGTTCTCGCGCAAGGCGCCCTTCAAGCTGCGCATCCCGAACCTCAAGCTCGACTGGCGCATCGTCAGGGGCATCCTCGCCCTTGGCTCGGCGCCCTTCGTGCTTCAGATCGCGAACGCGGTGATCAACTTCGTCCTCAACGGCCAGCTGGAGTCCCTCGGGGCGGAGCACGTCATAGGCTCCGTCGGGGCGCTCGCCGCCATCGGCCTCGTCGGCCGCGTTGCGATGTTCGCCTTCTTCCCCATCCTCGGCGTCGCGATGGCGGCACAGCCCCTGTTCGGCTACAACTACGGCGCGAAGAACTACCGCCGCGTGATAGCGACCTTCAAGATCGCGATGGTCTGGGTCACGGCCATCGGCATCTTCTTCTGGGTCCTGGTGCACCTCGTCCCAGGCCCGATCGTGATGCTTTTCGGGGTGGAGGACGACCTGCTCGCCTTTACCGTCGGCGCGCTCAAGGTGCAGGTGTTCATGATGCCGCTCATCGGCCTCCAGGTGGTCGCCGTCCAGTACTTCCAATCGAGCGGCCAGCCCCTCAAGTCGATGATACTCTCGACGACGCGCCAGATCCTCTACCTCATCCCGCTCATCTACCTGCTCCCCAAGGTCATCACGCACATCTTCCCCACGCTCACCCCGCTCGACGGCGTCTACTACGCCTACCCCGTCGCCGACATCCTGAGCATCGTCACCTGCGGCATCCTCATGCTCATCGAGTTCCGCAAACTCAAAGCCCGCATCCGGGAGTCCACGTAGCAGAAGAAGCAGTTTGCCATTCTCGCAGCGCTCACGTACAATGGCTTGTGGTCTTGCAGGCGCTTGCCCGCCGTCGTGGGCGACAGCCCCGCCGTTGTGGGCGCCCGCCCGCTGCTCGACCAGCAGGGTCGTCCGCCCGGATGCCTCCGTCGCCGACCCTGTGGAACTGTTGTCCAGGAGAAAGGGCCCTTGTGAACGATCACCCTCATAGTAGCGATCACATTCACAAACCTTAGCCCGTTCGGTCTCCTCCCCGGTGGCCGTGAGGGCTGCCAGAACCATCTGCGAATATCGGTCGGAGCGCCCCGCTGTGGCAGGGTTTCCGTCTGCGCGTGATGAGAAAGGAGGAGACCCATGCTGTACCTTTCCCAGATGCTCGGCAAGCCGGTCCTCGACTCCCAGGGCGAGGAGGTCGGGCGCATCAGCGACCTTGCCATCCAGACCGGCGAGGTCTTTCCGCGCATCACCTCGCTCGCGTTCCTCGGGCCGTCGAAGACGCCCTTCATGGTGTCGTGGCGCAAGTATGTGGAGAGCTACGAGGACGGCCGCATCCTGCTCAACAAGCCGGGCATGGACGTCCGCTTCAGCTACCTGCAACCCGACGAGATCCTGCTTGCGCGCGATCTGCTCAACAAGCAGATCGTGGACACGCAGGGCCTCAAAGTGGTGCGCGTCAACGACCTCAAGCTCTCGACCTCCGGCCGCCAGCTGCGCCTGCTCGGCGCGGAGGTGGGCATCCGCGGCATCCTGCGAGGCCTGAGCCCGGCGCTGGAGCGCGTGGCGCTCTCCTTCACCAAGGTCTTCGGGCACGGGCTCGAAGAGAACATCATCGCCTGGAACTACATGGAGCTCGTCGATCGCGACCTCTCCAACGTCAAGCTCTCCATGACCCACAAGCGCCTCTCCGAGCTGCACCCTGCGGACGTGGCGGACATCCTCGAACAGCTCGACCCCAAGCAGCGCGGCCTCGTCTTCGACCACCTCGACAAGCAGCAGGCGGCCGAGACCTTCTCCGAGCTTCAGGACGAGTACCAGGCCGACATGATCGACGACCTCACCGAGCACGAGGCCAGCGAGCTGCTCGCGCAGATGGACCCCGACGACGCGGCCGACATCCTCGGCGATTTGCCCTACGAGAAGGCGGAGAAGCTGCTGTGGCTCATGGGCGTGCAGGACCAGCGGCGCATCCGCTCGCTTCTGGGCTACAAGGAGAAGACCGCCGGGGGCATCATGACGCCGGAGTTCGTCGCGGTGGGCGAGGATGCCACAGTGGGGGAGACCATCGAGCGCCTTCGCAGCCTCGACGAGGATTTCGAGAGCGTGCATTACGTCTACACCCTCGACGGCCAGGCCAGGCTCACGGGCGCGCTCTCGCTGCGCTCGCTGGTGCTGGCCGCAGGCGACACGAAGGCGCGCGAGCTGGCGACGCACGACCTCATCACGGTCGCGCCCGACGACGACCAGGAGGACGTGGCCGACGCCATCTCCAAATACGACCTGCTCGCCATGCCCGTCGTCGACGAGAACGGCGTGCTGCTCGGCATCGTCACCGTCGACGATGCCCTCGACGTGTTGGAGGAGGAGCACAGCGAGGACCTGCAGATCGTGGGCGCGGGCTCCTTGGCCCGTGCGGGCCGCACGGGCCGCGACAGCGAGCGGCAGGGGCTCGGCGACCTGCTCGTATGGCTGCTGCGCAAGGAGCTGTGGTTCGTGGTCTGGGCGGTGCTTGCCTTCCTTGTCACGATGAGCGGCAACCTCGAACTGCTCGCGCCCTCGCTCGTCTTTATGCCGTTTGTGCTGCTCATCGCCACAGATGTCGTCGCCTTTGCGGTAAACGACCTCATAGAGTACGGTTCGGCGGACGACGCGCCCGCCATCGGGCGGCTCTTTGGTCGCAACGTGGCCGCGAGCATCCTCACGGCCGGTGCCGCTGCACTGCTGGGGCTGCTGCTCTTTGCCTCCATGGGCAGCGACGTACCTCCTGCGGACTCGCCGATGGCATCGGAGTCCTCCACGCTGTACCCCTTGCAGGCCATGCTTCTCGAAGGCTTCTTCCCTGCGGTCGTCGCCTGCTTTGCTGTCATCGCGCTCAGCGTGCTCGTCACCGTCGTAGCGCGGCGCAGGCTCGACCACGACAGGCCGCTTTCCGTCACGTCCCTCTCGTTGTTCATGATGCTCTTTGGACTCGTCGTACAGATGGGCCTGCAGGTCGCGCTCGTGTACGGCGGCACCGTCGGGCCGGTCGCCTAGGGGCTGGTTCCGATGGCACACGAGTTTGGGACACAGGGGGAGGGGACACGGACACAGGGGGACGGTTCTTTTGTGCTGCCGGAGCGTAGGACACAGGGTAGGACACAGGGGGACGGTTCTTTTGTGCTGCCGGAGGGGACTCGAAGTCGTTACAGCAGCACAAAAGAACCGTCCCCCTGTGTCCCCTCCCCCTGTGTCCCCCCGCCCCTGTCACCTGCTCCGCCCCCTGCGCCTCGGCGCAAATCCAAGCTCTGGCTCGTGCTTGCGGCCATGGGGCCGGGCATCATCGCGGAGCTCGCGGGCAACGACGCAGGGGGCATCTCCACCTTCTCGGTCGCAGGGGCCTCCTTCGGCTACGCGGCGCTGTGGACCGTTCCTATCGCCATGCTCTTCCTCATGGTGGTGCAGGAGAGCGCCGCGCGCATGGGGGCGCAGACGGGCAAGGGCTTCGCCGCGCTCATCCGCGAGCGCTTCGGCATCCGGCTTGCGGCCTTGGCCATGGTCGCCCTGCTCGTCGCGAACACCGGCACCACGCTCAGCGAGTTCGCGGGCATCGCGGCCGGCATGGAGCTCTTCGGCGTGAGCACGTACCTCAGCGTGCCCGTCGCGGGGCTTGCGGTCTGGGTGCTCGTCATGGGCGGCTCGTACCGGCGCACCGAGAAGGTGCTCATGGTGCTGAGCCTCGTCTTCCTCACCTATGTGGTCGCCGCGTTCATCGCGAAGCCCGACTGGGGCGAGGTCGTCCGCAGCACCGTGGTGCCCCGTCTCGTCTTCGACCGGGGCTTCTTTGCGCTCGTCATCATGCTCATCGGCACGACCATCGCCCCGTGGATGATATTCTTCGGGCAGAGCAACGTGGTGGAGAAGGGCGTGGGGATCAAGGACCTCGCCGCCCAGCGCATCGACGTGTTCTCCGGTGCGTTCATCGCCTGCCTCGTGGTGTGGTTCATCATCGTCACGACGGGGACGGTGCTCTACTCGCAGGGCATCGTGGTGACGGACGCGGAGAGCGCCGCGAACGCGCTCGCGCCCATCGTGGGCCCCTACGCGCGGCAGCTGTTCGGCGCGGGCTTCGTCGGCGCGTCCTTCCTCG
Organism: Coriobacteriales bacterium; assembly: GCA_031263105.1. GTDB lineage: Bacteria > Actinomycetota > Coriobacteriia > Coriobacteriales > UBA8131 > JAISGJ01. The sequence continues at coordinate 1,901 of JAISGJ010000088.1, read as the reverse complement.
CGGCCTGCGTGCTGCCGCTGACGACCGCCTACGCCGTCTGCGAGGCCTTCGGCTGGGAGCGCGGCGCCGCCCGCAGCTGGGCCGAGGCCCCTGCCTTCAAGACCCTGTTCACCCTCATCATCGTCGTCTCCTGCATCGTGGTGCTCGTCCCCGGCATCGACCTCATGGGCGTCATGCTCGCTGCGCAGTTCGTCAACGGCATCCTGCTGCCGGTGCTGCTCGTCTTCCTCGTGCGCATCGCCAACGACCGCCGCATCATGGGCGCCCACCGCAACGGCCGCCTTGCGAACCTGCTCTCCGGCCTGACGGTCCTCGTGGTCCTCCTCCTCTCGGCCGTCCTCCTCGCCATGCAGCTCCTCGGCATCGGCTGAAGCGGGCCGCAGGCAAGGCCGTGGGCAGGGCCGTGGGCAGGGCCGCAAGGAGGGCCGCAGGCAGGGCCGTGGGCAGGGCCGTGGGCAGGGGCGCAAGGAGGGCCGTAGGCAGGGCCGTGGGCAGGGCCGTAGGCAGGGGCGCAGACAGGAGCCGGTTCCCTCACTGCTCTCCGTCGGCTCAGCGGCGTCGTGCGGCTATGGCCTCGAGCATCTCCACCCGGCGGACGAGCGCGGCACAGAGGACGTCGCGGCGGGCGTCGTCGATGAAGTCGCTTTGGTCGAGCAGCGCTGCGTACTCCTCCTCGATGCCCCGAAGCGCCGAGAAGTCGAGCCAGTCGAAGCTGCTGATATGCCTGACCTGCGCCGAGTGTTTCGTGTTGAAGGGCTTGCTCGGCGCGTCCCCATTCGGGTTTATCCGGTGGGCCACCGAGCTGTGCCACATCGAGGTGCCGCTGTCGAAGACGGGGGCGGGGCCGAGCCAGTCAAGGCTCTCGGCATCGCGCACCGCGCCGAAGTTGTTGAAGTGCCGGTCGCTGTTCACGACGAGGTAGTCGAGTGCGAGCATATGGTCGAGGCCCTCCTGCACCCCGGGGATGCCGAGGCGCTCGCAGCAGGAGAGGTAATGCTGGTACGAGGAGTGGTTGGTCGGCTTCTTCTTCGTGCGGTAGACGTGCCAGGCGCTCACGAGCTCGGTCGAGGTGTCGACGAAGTCCTCGCAGACGCTGAGCGGGCGGTCCCCGTCCCAGGCGAGCTCGTAGCGTGCGTGAGGCACACCCAGGCGTCCGAGGATGGACGAGGCCAGGACCTCGTTGAGCGGCTCCTGATGGGCTGGGCTGCTGCCGCCCTTGACCAGCAGGCGCCGTCCGCCGTCCACCACCCATTTCTTCTTGAGCCAGCCGTCCGAGGTGTTGTCAGGGGAGACGAGGTTGAGCTCGCCGCCGCTGCTTGCCGCGCGCCCGAACAAGGCGTTTCCCACGTCCTCGGAGAACCCGTTGTCAAAGAAGTTGACGTCGTCCCAAGCCAAGGGCTTGTCATGCGAGTTGACCCAGTACTGGTCGGACAGGCTCAGTCCCAGGCATTTGAGCAGCAGCAGGCCCGTCGAGGACACGTTCATCAGCTGGAGGGCATCGCGCAGCCCCGAGCGGCTCGCCGGTATCGCCCGGCCCATCCACCAGGCGTTGAGTGCCGAGCGCACGGGCCTGCCTCCGACCGTCTCGATGCCCACCGGGACGCGCTCGGGCCGCAGCACCTCGCCGATCCCCATGACGGCCGAGGTCTCCTCATCGATCTCCAGCTCCAGCACCGGCAGCCGCTTATGCATGAGCGTGTAGTTCATGCGCTCATGATACCACGGGAAAGGCGCCCTCACCGTAGTGCGCAGCCCCTTCCCTGCGCCGAATGCCTCGTTACTGTTCACACCCTACTGTCATTCCGAGTCCTTCGGCTGCGCTCAGGATAAACTCCGCCGAGGAATCTTTGGGCGCATCAGCGCCCAACCGGGCCAGTTGGCTGCTTCGCAGCCAAAGATTC
>JAISGJ010000075.1 GCA_031263105.1 Coriobacteriales bacterium | reverse complement strand
CCCCCCCCCCCCCCCCCCCCCCCCCCCCCCCCCCCCCCCCCCCCCCCCCCCCCCCCCCGTGACAGTAACCTGCGTTCTCCTGTGCTGCCCGGCTCGTTCAGCGCCAGCCGTACTTGTTGAAGTAGCGGACCATGGAGCGTATCTGGGAGGCTAGGGCGCGGCGGCTGACCATGGCGGCGCGTTGGTAGTGGTGGATCACCTGTGTCTGGGGGCAGAGGACGAGGCGTCCGTACTCGCTCGCTCGCTCGCTGAGGTCGTTGTCCTCGAAGTAGAGGAAGAAGCGCTCGTCGAAGCCGCCTATCCGCTCGAACACCTCGGTGCGGATCACGCAGAAGCTGCCGGTGCAGGTCTCTATGTCGGTCGGCTCCTCAAAGCGCTCGTCGGCACGCACATACTCGCGGCAGAGGTGCCTGGCCCAGGCAAAGTGCCCCTCGAACCTGCGTGCGAGCAGGTACTTCAGGCGCGGACGCAGGCGTGGGAGCTCCTGCACGCTGCCGTCGGGGTTGCGTATGCAGGGGGTGACCATCGCCACGTCGGGGTGGTCGTCGAGATAGGCGAAGAGGGGAGCGAGGGCATCCTCCACAAAGACGATGTCGGGGTTTATCAGCACGTGATACTGCGAATGCAACAGGGGCAGCACCTGGTTGTGGGCCGCGCCGAACCCGAGGTTCCGTGGGTTGCGCAGCACTCGTATCTGTGGGTATCGCTCCTCGACGAACTCCACCGTGCCGTCGCTGGAGGCGTTGTCGCTCATGAAGACGTCCAGCTTTTGGAGGTCGAGGCAGCGCCGCATCGAGCCCAAGAGCTCGGTAACGTGGGCGAGGTTGTTGAAGGTGACTATAGAGGCGCTTGCCTTCCCGTTTCCGCTCATAATGCCTCTATTTTATCACGCTTCTCCCACAGGCCGTAAAACTTCGCAATCATAGCTCCCACGTGGAGGGCAAAGCCGTTACAATGGGAGCAGCGTAGATATGAGGGCAGAACGCATGGCGGCGCGTGCCTCAGTCGTTGTACGAAGGGAGACCGCAGTGAGCGATGATCTGGATGTGCTTCTCCGGGAAGTCGATAGGAAGAAGGCCGAACTTGGCGTAAGGCCGGCACTCGCTCCTGAGGACGCAGAGGCGTGCCGGGAGCGATTCCTGTATGAGGGCATCTATTGTTCGAACGCGATAGAGGGCAACAAACTCACGCGCCAGGATGTCGAGCGCGTCCTTGCGGCAAACGAGGTCGTCGAGGGCAAGCCGTTCTCCGACCACGTTGCCGTCCTTGGGTACCGCGACGCCCTGCGGCTGGGGCAGCGCTACGTGAGCGAGAACACCCGCATCACGGAGCACGAGGTCAAACGGCTGCACGCCAAGATGCTCATCGACCAGCAGGAGGCCGGCGGCGAGTACCGCAACTACAACCTCATGATCCATGGGCACCGGCCCACCTCGTATGAGAAGGTTCCCTACAAGATGCTCCAGATCTGCGAGGCCAAGCCCTCGGAGAACAGGCATCCCCTTGAGAGCATCGCGTTCTTCCACCTTCGGCTTGAGAAGATCCATCCCTTCGGCGACGGCAACGGCCGTGTCGGCCGCATCATCATCAACATCATGCTCGAGCAGCTCGACTATCCGCCCGTCATCGTCACCCTCGACGACCGCCAGGCGTACTTCGAGGCGATCAACGCCTATGACGGGCTCGATGGCAACCCCCGCGTCGAGCCGATGCAGGTCTTCCTTGCGCAACTCGTCAACCGTCGACTGGACGAGCTTCTGGCGCAGTAGGGCCGGAGCCACGGTAGGGTAGGGACAAGACCATGCGCATACTCGTTGCGCCTCATCCGGCCTTGCGCGAGACGTGCCAGCCGGTTGCGCCTGACGAGATCAAGAAGCTCCGTTCCACGGTCAAGCAGATGGCGAAGCTCATGTACAGGAGCCAGGGCTGCGGCCTTGCCGCGCCGCAGGTCGGCATCGCCAAGCGGCTCGTCGTCATCGACGTCACGAAGCCGGACGACGAGGGGGAGGTCCGCGACAAGAAGCCCCTCGTGTTCATCAACCCCGTCATAACGCGCCAGGGGGGCGAGAAGGAGGTCTGCGAGGAGGGCTGCCTGTCCATCCCCGGCATCCAGATTCCCATCGAGCGCTTCGGCACCGTCGAGGTGGAGGCGCTCGACCTTGAGGGCAAGCCCTTTGCCGTCGAGGCGGAGGGCTTCTTCGCGCGTGCGCTCCAGCACGAGATCGACCACCTCGAGGGCAAGACGATGTTCGAGCACCTCGACCCCATCGAGCGCATCGAGGCGCTCAAGGAGTACGAGGCCGCCCTCAAGGCCGGCGCAAGGCCGGGGGACACGAGCGTCGAGCAGCCCAAGGGCGCGCCTGCGAAGCCGTCCGCCCCTGCCCTCGCAGACGCGGCCCCCGCAGGGCCGTCTGCTCCCGCCAAGTCGCACCAAGGCTCATGAACGTCGTTTTCGCGGGCACTCCCTCCTTCGCCCTTCCGGCCTTGCGGGCCTTGGCTGGGGACAAGGGCGGGCCTTTTGCAGTGCCGCTCGTCCTCACCCGCCCTGATGCCGCCTCGGGGCGCGGCAAGACGCCGTTGCCCTCGCCCGTCGCCCGGTGCGCCGAAGAGCTGGGCATCCCCTGCCTGCGGCCCCGCAGCTTCTTTCGCACGGCGGAAGGCGACGCAGCGGCAGGCGGTGCGGCGGGGACGGGCGGCGCGGCGCGGGGCAGCACAGAGGGCCGCGAGGAGGGCCAAGGGAAGGTGCCGCTGTTCAACATGCGCGGCGAGCGGCTTGTCGATGCCGAACTTCTCGCGCGTATCGCGGCAGCAGGGCCGGACTTCATCGTTGTTGCCGCATACGGCGCGATCCTTCCCAGGCAGGTGCTCGAACTTCCCCGGTACGGCTGCGTCAACATCCATGCCTCCCTGCTGCCGCGTTGGCGGGGGGCCGCCCCCATCCAACGCGCCATCCTCGCAGGCGACGAGCGGGCGGGTGTGTGCATCATGCGGATGGAGGAGGGGCTCGACACGGGCCCCTTCTGCGCTGCGGCCTCGACGCCTGTTGCGGGGAAGGATGCCCGCGAGCTGACCTGCGAGCTGGCCGTGCTCGGCGCGGGGCTGCTGATGGACGCCCTGCCGCGCATCGCTGCCGGCGATGCGCCTTGGCAGGAGCAGGACGAGGCCCAGGTGACGTATGCGGAGAAGGTCGGGAAGCGCGAGCTTGCGCTCGACCCTGCGGACACGGCGGCAACGAACCTGCGAAGGATACGTGCCTCGACCTCTCAGGCCCCTGCCCGGTGCGTGCTGGCCGGTCGTCCGGTAACGGCTGTGGAAGCGGGAGAGCAGGCGAGGCCCGTGCGTGGCGCACTTCTCCCACAGGGCACCGCAGTGTTCCTTGAGGGGCGGCTCGTCCTCTTTGCTGCCGACGGCGCCTTTGAGCTTGTCGCCCTCAAGCCCGACGGGAAGAAGGAGATGCCCGCAGCCGCTTTTGCGCTCGGCATCAAGGAGTTCCAGGACCGGGCCCTGGGGGGCCAGCAGGCCCAGCAGGCCCAAGGCAAAGCCTCGGCGGGCATCGCTCCGTCCGGCCATGCGGCTGCGACTTGGGGGCGTGACCCCGCATGACGCATCCGAGGAAATGGGGAAGCCCCAAACATTCGGATCTGAAGCGGCAGGTGGCCAAACAGCCTTCTGGTTCGGAACACAAAACGAAGGCAACCCCTGCACGGCACCTCGCCCTCGAGGTTCTCGCGCAGATCCGCAAGCGCGATGCCTACGCCCAGCCGCTCATCGATGCGCAGGTGCGCAACGCAGACATTCCCCAGGAGGAGCGCGACTTCGCCGCCCTCCTTATACAGGGGGTGCTTGCCTGCCTCGGAGAGCTCGACTGCATCATCGACCGTGCTGTGACCCAGGGAACTCGCGTGAGGCCGAAGATGCGCGACGCCTTCCGTATCAGCGTCTATGAACTGATTTTTCTGCACAAGGAGTCGTATTGCGTGGTGAGCCAAGGAGTCGAGCTGGCTCGCAGCATCGACCCCTACGCCGCTGGCTTTGCCAACAAGACGCTGCGCACGATAACGAGGTTCGGCGCGGACTTCCCTTTCGGCGACCCTGGCAGCGACTTGGAGGCCCTTGCGCACCAGGAGGCCTTCCCCTTGTGGCTCGCCGACCGCCTTGTTGCCGACCTGGGCTGGAGCCAGGCGACGGAATTCATGACAGCCTCCAACCTTCCGGCGCCCCTCTTCGTTATCGAGCTTGTGCAGGGTACGGTGCACTGCGTCGTCCCTGCGGAGCTTCCCGTCTGGCTGCCGCGTATCGAGGCAGGGGAGTGCATCATCGCCGATGCCTCGGTGCAGGAGGTCGTGCTTCGCGCTCTGCCGCCTGCGTTGCCTGTGTCCCCGGCTGGGCACGTCGCCGCCCCGACCGCCCCGACCGGTCTCCCCTTCCTTGAGGTGGGGAGCGGGCGCGGCACCAAGACCGTCCTGCTGCAGCACAACGCCCTGCGCCTGCACGGGCAGCAGATGCCGCTGTTCGCGCTCGACCTCCATGCCTTCAAACAGGACATCCTCCAGGAGCGCATCAAGGCGTACCGCCTTGAGACGGTCACGCCCCTCGTCGGCGACGCCACGCGGCTTGAGGGCATTGTTGCGACCGGGCAGCTTCCTCGCCTCTTCGGTGCCGCGCTCATCGACGCTCCGTGCTCGGGCACCGGCACGCTGCGCCGTCGCCCGGAGATACGCTGGCGGCTCGCTCCCGAGAAGGTCACGGCGATGGCTGCGCAGGGTCTGGCCATGCTCAAGGAGGTCGCCTGCCACATCGGGCCGGGCGGACAGGTGGTCTACTCCACCTGTAGCGTCCTCAACGAGGAGAACGAGCAGGTCGTCGAGGCCTTCCTCGCCAGCAAGGAGGGCGACGCATTTGCCTTGGAGCCGGAGGGGCAGCCGTTCCGCCCGCCCCTTGTCCCCGGCTCGCCCGATGCTCACTTTGCGGCAAGGCTCGTGCGCCGACAGGTGCCTTAAGGAACAGAGAAGAAACAGGATTTCGCGAAAAGAAAGGGAGCGTCATGCCAAGCTTCAAGACGAAGGGGGTCTGTGCGACCCAGATAGACTTTGAGATCGACGACGAGGGACGGGTGCATGGCATCGGCTTCGTCGGGGGCTGTCCGGGCAACGCGGCGGGTGTCGCCCGGCTTGCAGAGGGACGTCCGGCCAGCGAGCTCGTCGAGATGCTGGAAGGCCTGCCCTGCGGCAGAAGGCCCAGCTCCTGCCCCGACCAGCTTGCCTGTGCCCTCCGCGAGGAGATGGGTAGGCGGGAAAGACTCTAGGGTCGGTGCTTTTCGCGTGGTATGATGGCTACAGGCTAGGAAATGGAGGAACCCATGCAGATAGCTCGCATAATGCAGATACTCGAAGTCGCAGAGGTCGCTGCCATCGAGGCTGCCAAGTGGAACGGGCGTGGCGACAAGGTCGCAGCCGACGCAGCGGCGACCGAGGCCATGCGGACGGCCTTCAACAACATCGACTTCTCCGGTCGCATCGTCATAGGGGAAGGGGAGCGCGACGAGGCGCCCATGCTCTATATAGGCGAGGAGCTGGGACGTGGCGGCGAGGAGATCGACATCGCGGTCGATCCGCTCGAAGGCACCAACCTGTGCGCCTACAACCGCCCCAACGCCCTCACGACCATCGCGGTGGCGCCTCGCGGCGCCTTGCTGTTTGCGCCCGACACCTACATGGACAAGATAGCCGCCGGCCCTGCGCTCAAAGGCAGGCTCCACATCGACAAGCCGCCGGCGGAGAACATCCGGTTGGTTGCCGAGGCCCTGGGGAAGCCGGCCGAAGAGGTCAACGTCTGCATCCTGTTGCGTGACCGCCACAAGGCGCTCATCCAGGCCGTGCGCGACGCAGGCGCACGGATACGCCTCATCGACGACGGGGACGTGTTCGGCGCGATAGCGGCAGCCGTGCCCGGCACGGGCATCGACCTCTATCTCGGGAGCGGAGGCTCCCCCGAGGGCGTCTTGGCGGCAACGGGCCTGAAGGCCATCGACGGCTTCTTCCAAGGACGCTTCGACTTCGGCTCGGACGAGAAGGCCACAGAGAAGCGCACGCGCGCCGAGGCGATGGTCAAGGGCACCGGCATCGACCTTGACGGCGTGCTCGAGCAGGACATGCTCGTGCGTTCCGACGATGCAGTCTTCATTGCCTGCGGCGTCACGGACGGCGAGATGGTCGACGGCGTGCGCATCGACGAGGACGGCTCCGTCACCACAAGCTCGATCGTCATGAACGCAGAGGACAAGACCGTCCGCTTCGTCGAGAACACCCGCCGCTGAGCGCACAGCACAAAAGCAGCACAAAGGTCACCGCTCACATCCCCCCTGTCTACCTTGTCTGCCTCTCCCACGGAGTCGCGACGATGGGGTCGATGGGGTAGACAGGGACGTCGGGGAGGCGTGCAGCCACCTCGGCGGCGAGGGCGCGGGGCGCGGTGACGCCGGTGAGCGGGAGGGCGGCCGCCTCGGCGACGGCGCGGGTGCTGGCGGCGGCGGCAACGATGTCGCTGGCCGTCGTGAGCTCCTTGAGATGGGTGTTGCCGAACACCTCCCCGGCCACAAGCCTCGAAGCAGCCTCTATGTCGTGGAGGAGTTCGAGGTTCGCGGCGACGGAGGCCGTCTCCGGCCTGCTCAGGTTCACGACGAACACCATCCGGTAGGGGCGTGCGGCGACGGTCGCCGCAAAGCGTCCGAGCGCACGTGCGCCGTCCGCGTCGCCACCGACGTCGACAAGCACGGCATGTTGTGCCCCTGCGCTTCGTATCGCCTCGTCGATGCCCGGCGAGAGCGAGGGCGTGTCGAGGTTGGTGGCCCCGTGCACGGGCCCGAGGACCTCGATGCCATGGGCCTCAAGGAACGCCCGGTTGTCCGTCGAGCGAAAGTACGGGTTCACGATGTCGAGGTCGACGAGCGTGACGCGCGTGGGACGCAGGTCGCGCGGGGCATGGCAGCGCAGGTCGCGCACCGCATTGAGCGACAGGTTGGTCTTGCCGACTCCGTAATGCCCGGCGATGATCGTAAGCCAAGGCGCATGCCAAGGCGCGCCCTCGAACAGGTTTTCCATGGACTACAGTCTACAGGGTCGCAAGATAGCGGGAAAGCTCCCAATCGGTGACATAGGCGCCGTACTCGGCCCATTCGGCGCGCTTGTTGCGCACGACGTAACTATGGATATGCTCGCCGAGGACGTCGCGCATGAGCGTGGAGCGCTCAAAGGCATCGATGGCGGCCCCGAGGTTCTCCGGCAGTGTCGCGATCCCTGCCTGCGCACGCTCCTCGGCGCTCAGCGCAAAGGCGTTCAAGGTGAACTCGGGGGGCAGGGCAAGCCCTTCCTCGATGCCGGCCAGGCCCGCGCCGAGCATGACCGCGAAGGCGAGGTAGGGGTTGCACGAGGGGTCGGGGCTGCGCACCTCGATGCGTGTCGCCTGCTCTTTGCCGGGCTTGTACAGCGGCACGCGCACCAGGGCGGAGCGGTTGCGCCGCGCCCAGGTCACATAGACAGGGGCCTCGTAGCCGGGCACGAGGCGCTTGTAGGAGTTGACGAACTGGTTGGTGATGGCCGTGAACTCCGGCGCGTACTTGAGTATGCCGGCGATGTAGCTCTTTGCGAGGGGGGAGAGGTTGTAGCCCTGCGGGTCGTCTGTGTCGAAGAAGGCGTTGTCCCCCTCCTCGGTGAACAGCGACTGGTGCACGTGCATGCCGTTGCCGTTCTGGTCGCTGATGGGCTTGGGCATGAAGGTCGCGTAGGCGCCGTGCTGCATCGCGACCTCCTTGACCACGAGGCGGTAGGTCATCACCGCGTCGGCCATGGAGAGCGCATCGTCGTAGCGCAGGTCGATCTCGTGTTGGGACGGCGCGACCTCGTGATGGGAGTACTCCACCGGGATCCCCATGTTCTCGAGCGAGAGCACCGTGTCGCGTCGGATGTCGCTGGCAAGGTCGAGCGGTGTGAGGTCGAAGTAGCCGCCGTTGTCGAGCGGGACGGTCGTCTCCTGGTCCGCGAAGTAGAAGAACTCCAGCTCGGGGCCGACGTTCATGACGAAGCCCTGGTCGGCCGCCTTCTTGAGCATGCGTTTGAGCGCATGGCGCGGGTCGCCTTCGAACGGCTCGTCCTCCGGCGTGCGTATGTCGCAGAACATGCGGGCGACGCCGTTCTCCGCTGGCCGCCACGGCAGTGCCTGGAACGTCGATGCGTCCGGGAAGGCGAGCATGTCGGACTCTTGGATACGGGAGAAGCCCTCGATGGACGAGCCGTCGAAGCCCATCCCCTCGTCAAAGGCGGTCTCGATCTCCGAGGGCGTGACCGCGAACGACTTGAGCGATCCGAGGACATCCGTGAACCAGAACCGGATGAAGTGGATGTCGTTGCTCTGTATGGATTTGAGGACGTAGTCCTTCTCGGGCGTGAGCTCCATGTGTGTCCCTATCTGTTCCCGCGCCGCCCGTCCCCGCCCGTTCTGCGCGCTGGTCGGTGCCCCTTACTTGCCCTCGGGTGCCTTGAACTCGATGCCGAGCTCCTCCATCATCTCGGTGACCTCGCCCTGGCCTTCCAAGAACAGGTCGAGCTCGTCGGGCGCCAGATAGCGCAGCAGCGTGATGAGCTCGCCCATATGCTCGCGCTCCTCGTCGCGGATGTCGGCGAGGACCTTCTTGGCCACAGGGTCGTCGGTCGCCTGGGAGTGCGCGTCATAGAGGAACATCGCCTCGAGCTCGCCGACGATGTCGAGACGGACGGCCTGGATAAGGTCGGCCTTTGTCAGCTTGGGAGGGTTGGAGCCAGCATACGGATCCGGAAAGCCTGCCATGGTGGTGACCCCTTTCTAGTGGGATACGACACGTCTGTCCATCGGCTCCATTATAGGCCATAGCTCCGTCGGCACGGAGCGCAACGGGAAATTCAGCTCTTGAGATGGCGGGCAATCTTGCCGAGCGCCTCGTCGAAGTCGAGCGGCTTGCCGATGTGGTCGTTCATGCCGGCGGCAAGGCTGTTGTCGATATCCTCCTTGAACACGTTTGCGGTCAAGGCGATGATCGGCACCTTGCGGGCCCGGTAGTCGCTCAGGGAGCGTATCTGGCGGGTCGCCTCCAGCCCGTCCATCTCGGGCATCTGCATGTCCATGAGTATCAGGTCGTAGCTGCTGGGGTCGCCTGCGAACATCTCCACGGCCTCCAGCCCGTTCTTTGCCCAGTCTATCTCGAAGCCCAAAGGCTCGAACAGCGCACAGACGATCTCCTTGTTGACGTCCATGTCCTCGGCGAGCAGTATCCTGACTCCGGAGAAGTCCTGTTCCTCCTCCAAGGGCTCGGCCTGTCCCTTGGAGGGGGACTCGCCGTAGAGGTCGTTGAGAAGCGCGACGTAGTCGCTGCGGAACAAGGGCTTGGTGAGGTAGCAGTCCCGGGTGTCTATCGTGTGCTGCCCCTCTGCCTCTGCCAGCTCGAAGGGGTAGATGGCTATCACCACATGGTCGACGAGGTTGTTCTCCTTCAGATGCCGCACCAGGTCGGCGCAGCCTCCTTCCTTCTCGCTGCCGGTGCGCCAGTTGACGAGGCAGAGGTCATAGCGGCCCTGTGCAAGGAGCCGCTGTACCTGCTCTCTGCCGCATGCGAGGTCACAGGGGGTGCCGACGCCCCTGACGATGCGCCCGCAGCTTTCGAGCGAGGCATCCTCGCTGCCGACCACCAGGCAGCGGAGCTTGGCAGGGTCGATAGTGGGGTCAAGCGGTATGCCGGGCACGCTTTCCGTCTGTTCCACCTTGACGGTGAAGGAGAACGTCGAGCCCTTCCCTGGTTCGGAGACGACCGTGAATGCGCCCCCCATCAGCTCGACGAACTTCGCCGAGATGGTCAGCCCGAGCCCCGTGCCGCCGAACTTGCGTGCCGTGCTGCTCTCCACCTGCTCGAACGAATGGAAGATGCGCTCCAGGTTCTCCTCGGGGATGCCGATTCCGGTGTCTCGGACAGAGAACTCCAGCGTGCACCGGGAGCCCTTCTGCTCCAGCGCCCTGGCCGACACCTCGATGGAGCCGTGTTCGGGCGTGAACTTCACCGCGTTGGAGAGCAGGTTGGTGATGACCTGTGTCAGACGCAGGTCGTCGGAGACGATCCCGACGGGCATGCTGTCGTCGATGTCGAAGGTGAACTGCTGGTGCTTCTCGCTCGTCTTGAAGCTGATGACGTTCGCCACACGGCGCAGCACGTCCTCCACGTTAAAGGCCTTCTTGTCGAGCTCGAGCTTGTTCGCCTCGATCTTGGACATGTCGAGGATGTCGTTTATGATGCCGAGCAGATGGTCGGCGGCGGTTCCGATCTGGTCGAAGGCGTAGTCCTTGCGCTCGACGTCTGCGGCCGCCCTGCCGATGGAGTTCATGCTGATGACGGCGTTGAGCGGCGTGCGTATCTCGTGGCTCATGTTGGCGAGGAACTCGCTCTTTGCCCGGGCGCTGAGGAGCGCCTCGCGGCGCATCCGGTAGAACTCGCTGTTGTCGACCAGGTAGGCGACGACAGCGACGCTGTCGGCATAGGGGATGCGTTTCATCATCACAGAGATGTTGTGCTCGACGCCCCGCAGGATGAAGGTCGTCTCAAAGCTCACCTCCCCCTCTTTCAGCGTTCTCCTCAGCCAGGTCTCCACGTCGGCAGAGGGCCTGCCGTTCGGCTGGACCTCCGGTATCACTTTGGCGAGCAAGGGGGAGAGGTTGTGCCTCAGTTCCTCCTCGCTGCCTATGCTGCCCGCGAAGCTGAGGGCGGTGGGATTGAAGTTGATGGGCCGGAGCTTGTCGTCGAACAGTACGTTGATATGGGGGTTCGAGTTGAAGAACGCGGACGAGACCTGCTGCTCGCTCTCGAGCTCTGCCTTGGCCCGCTCGACCTTGCGCCGTTCCTGCGAGTACATATGGCGTTGGAACACGATGGCCAGGCCGACGAAGACTATGGAGACGACAAAGCACTGGATGTTGTCGAGCGCCTGTAGCAGGGGTTTTCGGGGGTCGAGTGGAACCACCAGCTCAGGATGATAGGCAGCAAGGACGAAGCAGCCCGCCATCAGTGCCAGGTGGATCGCGAGCATGATGATGCGCGGCTTCCCCTCCAAGAGCAGGAAGATGCAGGTGGAGCTCATGACGACGAAGGCTGCGATTCCGCTGTCCGCCCCGCCGATGAAGAAGAACAGGGTCGGCAGGAGGATGTCGCATATTACGACAATCAGGATCCAAAGCGTCACCTTGTACAGGTGGTACCGGTTTGTCAGATAGATGAAGAACGCCCCGACGAAGCAGAAGGTGAAGGTGAGGATATTGACCGTCAGGGTCGCCCCCAAAAGCGCCCGGGTGACAGCCGACAACAGGAGCGACGCGGTTCCTACCAGGCAGACCATGTTCACGATGCGCTCGTTGAACGTCAGTTCGTCGGACAGCACGATCCTTCTGATATATGCCTTAATTTGTTCCAATGGCTCTGTTCCCCTGTTCACCAGCTATCAGGCAAGGCGGTCTTAAGAACAACCTGTCCAGTATAGCAAACCCTGACAAAAGCTATCGCACAGACCTCACTTGCCGCCCTTGTTGCTGCCCCTTGCCGCCCTTGCGGGCCGGGTGGCCCATAGGCACCGGTGTTGGTTTCCGCGCCGTTGCCCACGCTTGCCGCCCTCGTGGCCGGGTGGCCCATAGGAGCGGCGTCCTCGACGTCTCGCGCCTCAGCGTGCGGCCAGTGCGCGTGTCAGTCGGTCCAGCAGCAGGCAGGCAAGCGTGCGCTTGTGGAGCACGTCGGTGGTCTCGACCCCTGTGTCCGCGACGAAGTGCCAGCGGTTGTGCGTGCTTGCGAAGCCGAGCGCGGCTGACGACACGTCGTTCGCGACTATGAGGTCGGCGCCTTTCTCGTGGAGCTTGCGTTGTGCGGAGGCGACGACCTCGCGCGTCTCGGCGGCAAACCCCACAATGAGGGCGCCTCCCCTGTTTTGGGCGAGCGTCTTGAGGATGTCGGGGTTGGGGACAAGGTGCAGCGTGAGGCCCCCTTCCTGCTCCCCCTTCTTCAGTTTGTGCTCTTGGGGGTTCGCAGGGCGGAAGTCTGCGACTGCGGCCGTGAATATGGCGGCATCGAAGGCGTGCGGCGCAGCGGCAGCGAGGGGCGCTGCCCCGCCCGCCCGCCCGCACTCATCCGGCGTCTCGCCCGCCCTGTCGCATTCATCCGGCTTGCCTGACACCCCGCCCGCGAAGGCCGCCTCGGCCGCCGCGAGCATCTCAAGGGCGCTCGTCACGCGGACGACCGTGCACCCAAAGGGGTCGGGCAGCGTTGTGGGCCCGCTGACGAGCACCACGTCGGCGCCGCGCCGCGCCGCCTCCTCGGCGATGGCGTAGCCGGTCCTGCCGCTTGAGGGGTTGGAGACGAAGCGTACCGGGTCGAGGTGCTCGCGGGTCGCGCCGGCGGTCACGAGGATGCGCCGCCCTTCTAGGTCGTGCGCGCGCCTGCACTCCTCCAGCACCCATGCGACGATCTCCTCGACAGGCGCCAGGCGCCCCTCGCCGATCTCGCCGCAGGCAAGGTAGCCCGCCTCGGGCTCGATGATGGCGACGCCCCGTTCGCGCAGGCGCCCGAGGGAGGCCTGGGTGGTCTCGTCGCGCCACATGCGCACGTTCATCGCGGGGGCGACGAGCAGGGGCGCCCTTGTCGCGAGCGCCGTGGTGGTGAGGAGGTTGTCGGCGATTCCGCCTGCCAGCTTGTTGAGGGTGTTCGCCGTTGCAGGTGCGATGAGGAACACGTCCGCCTCTTGGGCAAGCGAGATGTGGTGGACGGGCGCGCCTGCGTCGTCCACGGGGGCCAAGGCGACCTCGGTGTGCGTCAGGGCCCTGAAGGTCGTCGGCGTGACGAACTCTGCGCCCGCAGGCGTCATCACCACCTTTACGCGTATGCCTGCCTTCTGGAGCAGGCGCACGACCTCGCATGCCTTGTAGGCGGCAACGCATCCCGTCACTCCGAGGAGGACCGTCGGGCCCATCTTCGGTGCCTCCGCCTCCACCTCCGCCAACGTCATCTCGGCACTCACCTCGTATAGGCCAGCCGCGCGATAGGGGACTCCCAGACGGCGACCTCGACCAAGGTCACGCCTGCGGGCAGCAGCGCCTCTATCTGGTCGAAGATCACGCGCGCGAGGTTCTCCGCCGTCGCATTGATGGCGTCGAAGGGCGGCACCTCGTTGAGGTATGCGTGGTCGTAGCGGTCAAGGACGCTTGTGAGATGGTGCTTGAGCGCTTGGAAGTCGTAGACGATGCCCACCTCGTCGAGCTCGGTGCCGCGCACGCTTGCCTCGACGTCCCAGGTGTGCCCGTGGAGGTTCCGGCATTGCCCCGGATAACCGACGAGGGCATGTGCCGCATCGAAATGCTCCTTTATCGTCAGGGTGTAGGTGCCCGTGCCTGTCGTGCGCCCGCCCGTCGCCCCTGCGCCCGCCTCCTCCGTGTCTGCCGCTTCCGCCTCCGTGCCCGTGCCCGTGTCTGTCGTGGTCATTGTCGTTCCTTTCCGTCCGCTGGGTCGAACAGCTCGGCTGCCTCATAGCCGACGGCATAGTCGCCCACCATGCTTTGCAGGTCCATCGCCTCGTTCGCAAGCGTGTCGGCCGCGCTGTTCTGCTCGCGGTAGACGTGTGTGATGCGATGGGACTCAAAGCCTGCGAGCAGCTGTCTGGCCTCGCCGAACAACGGTTTTATCCCCGCGTTCTTTACCCGGTACTCGCCCCGCAGCTGTTTGACGAGCAGCTCGCTGTCCGCATGGACGTCGATTCGACGCACCTTGAGCGCAAGGGCGTTGCGCAGCCCCCAGATGAGCGCGCGGTACTCGGCCACGTTGTTCGTCGCCCTGCCGATGTAGGCCCCGCCACGGCAGACGGTCGCAAGGCCGCGTCCGTCGTCGACGCGTATCGTGAAGCCGATGCCGCTGATGCCGGGGTTGCCACGGCTTCCGCCGTCGGTGTTGAGCAGTGCGTGCTCTATCGAAGGCTGCGGGGTCATGCGTCCACCACCAGCAGGCGGTGGCAATGGGGGCACTCGCCGATCTCGCCCCCGTTCCTGAGCTTGCCGAGCTGGCCTTCGGTGAGTTCCACGCTACAGACGCTGCAATGGTTGCCCTCGATATGCGCCGCACCTTGGCCGCCCTTTGACGCGCGGGCCTTCTCGTAGCGCTTCAGCAGGTCAGGTGGCAGGTCGGCTGCCAGCTTCTCGCGGAGACGCTGGGTGAGGGCCGCCTCCTTTTGGATGGTTCCCGCCTGTGCCTGATACGAGGCCAGCAGCTTCTCGTCCTGTGCCGTGAGCCTTGCCAGGGCAGCGCTCGCCTGTTCGGCGACCTGGCTTATCTTGTCCGAGCGCTCCATCTGCCTGAGCTCGTCGAACTCGATCTTCTCCATGCGCCGGGAAAAGCTTTCGAGCTCGTTTGTGAGGGCGGTGACCTCCTTGTAGTTGTTCGTCTTGTCGATCTGCGCCTGCACCTCGTGGGTGCGTTCCCGCAGCATGGCCTCCTCGTCCTGCAGGAGCTTGAGGGCCTGGTCGCAGCTCGTGCGCATCTGCGCGACCTGCGCGGCGTGGGTGTCCACCTCGGCGCGCTTGGTGCGGATCTCGAGGAGCCGTGCCCTTTGGGGCAGGTTGTCGAGGCGTTTTTTGAGCTTGAGCAGGGCATAGTCGGCTGCCGTTATCTCGAGCAGGGTGTTCGCATCGCTCATCGGGCGCTCCTCGTCTCCATGCGTCTCGTCTCTCTGTGCCCCATTCCCACGCGCCTCATTCCCACGGGCGCGGCATCGGCTGCCACCAACGTGCGCTCGGCTCAAGGACGACGGTGTCAGTGGGAGGAAGCCCTGCGGCAACGAGCGCCTTTTGCAGCTCGAAGCGATACGGTGCCTCCGACACGTCGTGCCCGAGCTCGATGAGCGCGATGCCCTCGTCTGCGAGCCAGACGGCCTCATGGTGGCGCAGCTCCCCCGTGACGAAGCAGTCGACGCCTGCCCGCACCACGTCGGGCACCACCTCGCCCGCTCCGCCCGAGCACACCGCTACGGAGGCGACCTGTCGTGCAGGGTCGCCCCAGGCCTTGGCGACGCCGCCGAAGGCGTGCCGGTAGGCAGCGACGAGCTCTTCGAACGGGAGAGAGGCGCGTCCCGCCGCCGGTCGCGCTATCTGCCCGAGCGAGCCTGCCCCGTTCGGTCTGAGCGGGGAGAGGTATTCGAGCCCTACGGGCGCAAGCAGCATGGACGCCGCCGAAGGGGCGCAGTCGAGGTTCGTGTGCATGGCGAGCAGCGCGACCCCTTTCTGTGCAGCCCGATAGACCACGGCGCCGCTCGAAGTGGCTGCCGAGGCCGCCTTCAAAAAGCTGTCGGGAGCTATGGAGAAGAAGCCCGGATGATGCGCCACCAACAGGTCGCAGCCTGCGGCGGCAGCGGCATCGACCATAGGGACGCTCTGGTCGAGCGCGATGGCCACTCTTCTTACAGGAGCCGCCCGGTCGCCGACGAGCAGCCCAAAGCGGTCTTCCGGCAACGCATCCGTCGCCGGATACGCCTCAAAGAGCAGCCTCTCTATGTCGCCGACGCTGAACTGCGCCATACCCAACCTCTCCGCACAGTGTCTAGTAGACCGTTCGGCAAATAACTGGCCATTACGGGCGAGCATATTCTTTGCCAGGCAAGGCGGAGAAGCGCGGCACTGCTTGCAGTAACGGCGTGCTTCTCCAACGCAGCATGGCAGAGAACAGGCCGTCCGGAATGGCCAGTTATTTGCCGAACGGTCTACTAGGGCCCAGCCAAAGGAACACGCCTGGGCACCGTTCGTCGCCCCGATCATTGTACCCTACTTGCCAGACGATTGAGCAGGGACGGCGACAGCGGAGGCTGCGTGCCAACCCCCCCCCCCCCCCCCCCGACGTTACTGCTCACACCCCACTGTCATCCCGAGCCCCCACTGTCATCCCGAGCCTGCCGAGGGATCCTCGACCGCGCAAGCGGTCGACCGCAGGCCGAAAGATCGGAAGAGCACACGTCTGAACTCCAGTCACGGTCACTAATCTCGTA
>JAISGJ010000247.1 GCA_031263105.1 Coriobacteriales bacterium | reverse complement strand
TGTGGTGTGGTGTGGTGTTCTGTGGTGTGGTGTGGTGTTCTGTGGTGTGGTGTGGTGTTCTGTGGTGTGGTGTGGTGTTCTGTGGTGTGGTGTGGTGTTCTGTGGTGTGGTGTGGTGTGGTGTGGTGTGCTCGGAAGGACAGTTCCTCCTATGAGGTGGGCTTTGTGCTTGCTTCTTTTATCGCATCGACCACGCAGTTGGCATAGAGGGCACAGGCCGCCTCGTTGCCTCCGATATGGATGTGGTCGCCGGAGAGCAGCTCGGGGTCGTTCGAGGCGACGCTGTACCAATCCGCAACGGTGACATAGGGGTACTCGCTGGCAAGGTCCCAGAGCGCGTCGTTCAGCGCAAAGACCCCCTTGTGGCCATAGCCTGTGATGAAGACGAGGCGGTGCCCCGGGCCGATGTCGGCAGCGATGCGGCGCGCGCCGTCCAAGGACTCGGGGTCGAACACATTGGTGGAAAGCCCGATGACCACGTACTCGCCGAGCAGGCCGTCCTCCTCAAGCTGTTCGAGCAGGGGCAGGGCCTGTTCGGCGCGACGGTTGCCCTCCGTGTCTATGTAGCCGCCGCCCAACGCCTCCTGTAGAGCCGAGATGCCGCCCATGACCACCGAGTCCCCGATGACGGTGACCGAGCCATACGTGGCCTCGACGGATCCGTGTGCCGGATCCCGCTCAAGCTGCGGCTCCTGTTGCTGCCCTTGCGGGTCGGACGCGTCGGGTCCGGCGTCCTCGGCAGGGTAGACGGCACCGACCGCTCCCGCGTTGGCCAAGGGCTGGAAGTCAAGGGAGGCGAGCCGCGCACCGGTCTCGTCGAGCCGACCGGCGTTCAGGAACAGGACCTCGTGCTCGTATGCCTGCTGGATAAAGGACGTCTGTGGCGCGGTGGCGAGCGCCTGTCCTGAGAAGGCGCCCAGCACCGCGACGACGACAAGGGCAACGGCCGCCCGGGCCGCCACAGGGCGCGGCCGTGCCTGTGGCCGCGCCGGCACCCATGCCGGCGGCGACAGAGGGGACACCGCTGCCGGAGCTGCCGCCGGGAACGCCGGAGAAGCCGCCGGAGGCACCACCTCCGCATCCGGCCTTTGGGAGGCAGGGGCGCCCCGTGCGGAACGCAGCCGCAGCGGCTTCTCGACAAGGCGATACGAGACCTCGGAGAATGCCAGCGTCGCGACGAGCGCAGCCGTCCCCACCACCGCTCCCCCGACGAAGGTGCCGGGAGCAACGACGGCGTTCATGGTGAGAAGCTGCTCGATGACGATATAGAGGGGCCAATGAAAGAGATAGATGCTGTAGGAGCGGTCGGCCACATAGCGTATCGGGGCCGGCTCGTCACGGAGCCTCGGCTGCATGCTTCGCACAAGCATGAGGAAGAACGCGACGAAGAGCGCGACGAGCAGGATGCCGAAGACATACGTCGCCTTGCTGGCGTAGCTGAGCGTGAGGGCACAGACGACGACCGCTGCCAAGGAGGCTGCGGAAAGCAGGACGGCCGCCCGGAAGGGAAGCCGTTGCAGCAGGCGAATCAGGGAGGTCTCGGAGAAGCCTGCCACCAAGGCGGCGGCGGCACCGATGAGCAGAGGGAAGATGTGCGAGGTCGTGGCGAAGTAGGCGACCGACGGGTCGTCCGACGCGAGGGCGACGGCACGCATGTCCAGGTACGAGGCCACGATGAGCACCAGCACGACGATGCCGAGGAAGCCCCTATAGGCCCGGAGGCGGGCCTTCTGCCTCCTGAGGCGCAGCCTCTTCTCCCTCCGTTCCGTCCCCGCTGCCTGCACGGGCCCCTCGGTGCCAGAAGGCCGCTCCCCATCCTTGGGGCCTCTGGCAGGAACGGCCTTTCCGACCAGCACCCGCACGGCGGCGGTTCCGAGGAGCGCCACGGCGCCCCAGAGCAGGTAGAAGTGCATCTCGACCGCCAACGTCCACGTATGGACGAAGACATGCGGGAGCAGGGCGTTCTCGTATGACTGCCCCGTCGCTATCTCGTAGTAGTTGGTGCACCATCCCAGCACGGCTGCCGCCTGCCTGCCTATCGACACCCGGAAGTCGGGGGAGACGAGCAAAAGGAGCGGCAAGGTCGCCATGACCATGAACAGCGCCGCAGGCAGAAGCCTGCGGATGCGCCTGTGGTAGAAGCGGAGCAGGGAGAGCCCGTCGGTGCGCTCGAACTCCTGCAGGAGCAGCGAGCAGA
This sequence comes from Coriobacteriales bacterium, assembly GCA_031263105.1. GTDB lineage: Bacteria > Actinomycetota > Coriobacteriia > Coriobacteriales > UBA8131 > JAISGJ01. The sequence goes on along the minus strand of JAISGJ010000247.1, from coordinate 4,985 downwards.
TGAGGTATCCCGAGAAGACGAAGAAGATATCGACCCCGATGAAGCCCCCGGGCAGCACCGAGGGGAAGAAGTGGTAGACCACGACAAGGACGACCCCGAGCGCCCTGAGCGCAGAGACCCACCTAAGGTTCATCCGTCGCCGCCCCTTCGACCAGGAGGCCGGACTCCCATGTTCCTTCGATGGGCTCTCCGTCGGGAAGCGTCAGCACGCCCGTCCCCTGGCGGTAGCCACCGGAGAAGCCTCCGGCATACGACCACGCCTGTGCGCCGGTGAACTCGCCTTGGCCCTCGGCAAGGCCGCCGACGAGGCTCCCACGATAGACCGAGCCGTCAGGATAGGTGAACACGCCCTCGCCCTGGGGCAGCCCCTGGTGCCACTGCCCCTCATAGCTCCAACCGTCGACGCTGACATAGGTGCCCTCGCCATGAGGGTTGATGTCCTGTACCCCTCCTCGATAGGTGTCGCCGCGCGGGCTGGTGAAACTGTGCGCCGACACCAGCCGACCCTTCTCGAAGCTCCCCTCGCAGCCCCAGCCCTCAAGGGAGACGTAGCGGCCCTCACCGACGAAGAAGCCCTGTTCGAGGCCGCCGCTGTAGCTGCTGCCGTTGGGAAATCCGCAGTCGACGGGGCCGATGAAGCCCGTGCCGTCGTACAGGCCGGAGAAGGTCGTCCCCCAGTCGTCGGTGTAGCTGGCCTCGGCCCTCTGCGAGCCGATGAGGCCGAGCGCATAGGGGGCACCGACGAGGATGCCGACCCCGAATATCGCGACGACTATCGACGCTGTCAACCGCTCTTTCACACGCATGTCCCCTCACGTGTCCAATCGGCCTTGGGCCGAGTACGGGGCAAAGGGACGAGCCACGCGTCCCGCGAACCTCAACGGGACGCGTGCGCCTTCCCTGGACCCACGCACTTCTCAACACATTCTATCGGCGCGCTCCTCGACGCGCCTTGCGGCCCGGGGCCGCTTACGCATAGACCGGTATCAGGTACTGGATGCCCGGCGTGAAGCTGTTGTAGGCGTAGCACTCGCTCATCAGTCGGCTGTTCTTCGAGGGCCAGAAGGGGTCGGTCGCGTACTGATGGAAGCCGTAGGTCTTGTGCTGGTTGCTGTAGGCGACGTCCCACTTCATGTCGTACACGGTCGGCTGGGGGGTGGACGGCGCGTAGAGGTAGTACTTCGCTATCCATGCGGCCCCGCCCACGATGGCCCTGGAGGGAGTGTTCCAGCCGTTCTGGATGGCCATGCTGCGCCCGCCCGAGAGGGGACTCGAGTCGAAGGCCCCGATGCCGAAGAAGTTGTAGTAGGTGCCCGCAGGGTAGTAGCTGCCCTCTATGGCCGTCTTGCCGTCGTAGTAATAGCCCTTGGCGAGCGTGGAGGTGCCCCATCCGGTCTCGTTTATCGCGTGTGCGACGAGGAAGCACTCGTTGATCTTGTATTGCTGCGAGGCCTTGACGAAGGTGCCGCCGTACTGCTTGAGTATGCCTGTGCGCCCCAGCGCCGTGCTGCCCAGATAGGCGTTGATCTGCGCAGCGGTGAGGCCGGAGTAGGAGCGGAGGTCGGCGAACTGGTACGGGGCGGTCCCGATGAGCTTGCCGGGGTCGAGCGCGTCGCGGATCTCGGCGAGGCTGTAGTCGCCGAGGTAGGGATTGCCTGCCTTCTGGTAGCCTGCCATCTGGTCGAGCGTTATCTTATAGGAGACGTAGGCGACGTTGCTGACAGGCGTGATGACGAACTGCTGGCTCGCGGCAGCGGAATACAGGTTGAGCGCCAACGGGGCGCCATCGACCACCTGCCCTTGGACCGTGAGGCACGACCGCACCCTGAGGAGGCTGCGCACCACGAAGCGTCCGGCACCGATGTAGTCGATGCGCCATTTCTGGGCCTTGCTCGCATTGGCCGCGTTCTGCTGCAGGGCAGCGACCCCCGACGCGTCGATGACGCCACCCTTGACGTCGAAGGGCTTGTTCGAACACGCCGCTGCGATGGTGTAGCTGCCATCCGTCGCAGCCACGATGTTGAAGCGCTGGGCGGCGGTGTCGTTGCTGACATACAGCTGCGGCACGGCACCGTTCTCGCGTGAGGCAGCGGGGATATCGACCACGAGCCCCGTGTTCAGGGCGCTTGCCATCGTGTAGTAGCCGCTGGGAAGCGGGACTGTCGCAGCGAGCGTCCATTTTTGGGCAACGGTCTTGGTTGCGGTGGCAAGCTGCACGTTCGCCCCGGAAGCAGCCGTCGCCCCCCTGACATGCAGTGCCTTGCCCGTCAGCTTGTTCTGCAGGTTGACATACCCGTCACCCGTGAGCAGGGGCTTCCAGAGCTTGCTGTCGTCGATGCTGGCGCCTTCGAGCTGCACGTTCCCGCTTTTGGCGACACCGGCCACCAGGAGCCCTGAGTTGAGGCATTCCAGCGTGTAGTAGCCGCCGCCCTGGTGCTTGACGAAGAAGCGCTGGGCAAGTGTGCGGTTGACCGCGTAGGCCTGGATGTTCGTGCCGGGATCGGTCCCCCCGGCCTTGGCGTCGAGCGTGGTGCCCAAGGCGCTTGTCACCAGGTAGATGCCGTCGTCCATCACGGATGCGGGAGCGAAGGTCCAGCTTTGCGCGGCCGCCTTGTTCGGCTTGTACACCTGGACGTTGGTCTTGTTCTTCGTGGACGCGCCCTGCACGTTGAGGGCCGTGCCTCCACAGGCCGCATAGAGGACGTAGGCCCCTTTGCCGTCGGACTCGATGGCCCACATCTGCGTATAGGTCCTGTTCCTCTTGGAGACCATGACGTTCGATCCCGAGGCCCCACTCGCGCCCTCGATGCCGAGCAGCTTGTTCGACAGGCTGCTCGTGATGAGGTAGTAGCCCGAGTTCTTGTTGTAGGTGAGCCTGAACTTCTGTGCAAGGGTGTTGTTGGACTGGTATATCTGGATGTTGGCGCGGTCGGCAAGGGACGCGCTCGCCACGTCGAGGACACGGCTCTGCGCCAGCCCGCTCTGGATGGTGTACAGGCCGTTCTTCACCAGAGGGTCTATCTTGTTGAGCAGGAACGTCTGCGCGAAGGCCCCGCTGCGGGCATACAGCTTGAGGGAGGCCCCGTTGCTCGTGGATGCGCTCGTCGTGGCAAGGCAGAGCTTGCGGTTGAGCTTGGGGGCGATGACGTAGGAGCCGTCGGCGTCGCCCGTGGGGACAAAGACCCACTTCTGCGCGTCGGTCCCGTTCTGGGCGTACTGTTGGATGACGGTCCTGCTCCTGGCCTGGGCGGCCGGAACGTCGAGGGCCTTGTTCGACTTCACGTTGACGATGGTGTAGTAGCCGGGCTCGCCGCTCACCGGCTGTATGCGGAACCGCTGGGCAGGCGTGCGGTTGGACGTGTAGAGCTGGAGCGCGGCCCCGTTCTCCACAGAGCCGGCCTTGATGTCGAGCACCCTGCTCTTGGCACGGCTGTTGGCGATGGTGAAGACGCCGCTTATCGAGGTGGCCAGAGGCTCCAAGGGTGCGGCCAGGAGCGAGAGGTCCGTTGTGGGGGCGGGGGCGGCGGGCTTGGGGGCGGGGGCGGCGGGCTTGGGGGCCGCTTTGGGGGCGGGGGCGGGCTTGGGGGCATCGGGGTCGAGGTCGCCCTCGGCTGCGGGGTCGGAGGGGGCGAGGTCGCCCTCGATTGCGGAGGGGTCAGGGCCTTCGGGGGTAAGGGAATCGGGGCCTTCGGAGTCGGGGGGGTCGTCTGCATCGGTGCCGGTGCCCTCGGGGCCTTCGGTGTCCGTGCCGCCCGTGCCGCCGTCGGGGGCACCGGAGGTGTCGGGGTCGGGGTCTAAGCCCGTGCCGCCCGTGCCGCCGTCGGGGGCATCGGGGTCGGCATCAGGGTCGGGGATGCCCGCAGCGTCACCCGGAAGGATGCCCTCCGTGGCGCCTGCGTCGCCTGTGTCGCCGTTCGGCCCGATGTTCTCCCCCTTTCCAACGTCCGCCGCCCCTGCAGCGTCCGCCGCCCCTGAAGGGTCAAGGGCAAAGGAGACGGCTCCCGTCTGCCCGAAGGCAAGCAGTCCGGCAAGGAGGAAGGAGAGGACCCTTGTTCGTGTGCTCATGCTGTCGTCCGTTCTGCGTCTAGAGGGAAGCCCTGATTGCGTTTGGCACAGCCATGCGTTCTGTGCCATATACTAGCAGAATCACTCCTTTGAGGGAAGCGAGCCAAGGCTACTGCAACAGACCGTCGCAACAGACCAAAGATATTTCTACCTACACTTCGAAAAAACACAGCTCGTCGAAACGCTCAAACAGCGTCTTGCCGTCAAGGAAGGGGAGTGCCATAAAACCTTCGGGCGTTTTCGCGTCTTCGTGTCCAGGATAGTTCGCATACGGAACATCATTGCGCACAAGCCCATCTGACCCAATGTGTGGGTTCTGAATCAAAAATCCACTTGCTCCTCGCTCAACAAAATAGTCCCTATTCTGATACGTGAAAAGCAGCGCATCACCTTGCATTGTTATCTCACGGATATTGTCAGGATCCGCACTGTCGTACCAGAAGCTCTCATCTCTCATGTTCCTGCCTCCAAATCCTCTCCACTTTACCAATCCTTGTATTCCGTTCCGTACCTATAGCCCTTGTCCGACATCCCGCTTGCCGATCCTCTACCTTCCATAATTGCATACCTCCTCATATATCATATAGAAAGTTTCCATTTTCAATCTGGAGTGCCAATTGCCCCCGCACAGGCCGTTGCCGCATCAGTGTTGCTGTTCACACCCCACTGTCATTCCGAGCCTGTCGAGGAATCCTCGACCGCGCCAGCGGTCGACCGCAGGTCGAAGGGCCCCCTGGCCTGCCGTTGGACACTGCGTGATCCGTGGGCCTGTCGGCCCGTCCTCGCTGAAAACGCGGTGCGTTTCCGGGCGCTCGGACCCAAAGATTCCTCGGCGGAGCTCGGACAATGACAGTGGGGTGTGAACACAGTAACGCATCAGTCGCCGCACTCCGTTTTCCTTCGTGGGAAGCGGGCGAGCT
>JAISGJ010000237.1 GCA_031263105.1 Coriobacteriales bacterium | reverse complement strand
AACCAGGCTGGCGGCAAATGGCCTAAAACGGAAAGGGTGGTTCGCCACTTACTGCAATCTGACGCGAGTTTCCGCAGCAAAACGTGATGATACCATCCCCCGTTTCCTAGACTGTCAGAAAATGGAAATTATTCGAAGCATCATTCGGCATCCTAGGAATAGATGTACTCAAAAGCCTTCCTTTCTTCCCTTCTTCTCTAAAGTCGGGGACTTTTCCTTGTATGAGCGACAGGCATGATTCAGGATTATCTCTGTATGTGTGGAGCAAATTGGCAGTTGACCTGTTCGCGGGTGTGCGCTCCCATGCGCAGGCCATGTTCTCCACGTGCCCAAGGTGTCGACAACCTCAGTCAAGGTGTGATACGCAAGGTTCGTGTCGTGGCGTATGGCGGCTTCTTTCGTGACTGTTAGTACCAAACGATCATGTCTGCTTCTGCGAACTCGTTGTCTTTCGCTATCTTGTAAATACGGCGCAGCCTTTTGCTTCTGTGGCTCTGCCCCGAACCCTCCGCCCCTGACGGTGAGACGCTGATTGCATCGCCAGAAGAACGATTACGCTCTATCGTCTTCGGGTTGTCTCGGTTGCTCTCTGGTTAGTGGCGGTATATGCGATGGCACGGTCGAGTGTCGCCAACTCAAATTCAAGCACTGCTTGTTCTGCCCTTGTACCACTACCTTCACTCAGCCGTCAGCCCCCGCCCCTTCAGCCCTGCAAGCACAGCTTCGAGCTCATCAGGCCTTCGGGTGCTGATGAGGAGCTTCTTGCCGTTGGTCAGTTCGAGCTGTAGACCGGTGTGGGCGTTTAGGGTGATTGCGTCGCCGATCGAGGGGGTGGCGTAGCGGATGCCGAAGCCGCCGTACTCTTTGAACTCGTGGTACTCTCTGACATATGCCTGCCTCACGGATGTCCAAGGGATGCGGCTCGGGTGCATCCGGTAAAGCGGTGGGGGAGAGAGGCGCACGTAGATGGCTTGGTCGGTGATTCGGGTGGTCAGTTTCAGCGTCGCCAGGGGCACGGCGACGAGGCCTATGACAATGAAGGCGGGGAGCAGGACGGCGATGTTCGGCAGCACGTTGCCCGGTTTTATCCACCATACGAGCCAGAGGAGGATGCCCACGACCGACAGAAGGGCAAGGGCGACCACGAGCCAATGCCACCATCCGGTGCTTCGTTGGACCTCGGTGAAGACGACGGTCTCAGGCCCGTGCTCCTCTGCGGGGGACGTTCCGGCGGCTCTCGCCTCCTGCTGGTCTGTACGAGGTGGCTCCGCACGGGGCTGCCTCGCGCGAGGTTGCTCTGTAGGGTCTTCCATCGGGCCTCCGCTGTCGTTGCGATGTTTGACAGTATATCTCTGGCAGCGGCCAAGATGTTCATATATTCCGTCTTTGCGAGCGAGGCGAAGCAATCCGGTCGGACAGGAAGGGGATTACATCGGCACTGTCTAGGAGGCGGCTGCGAGGCATCCTTGTGGCATGACTGCGTTCTGCAGCAGCAGGCCCCAAGCAAGCTCTATAAGGGCGGGGTAGTATCCCGGCGAGTTTGGGTGTGCAGTGCAGGAGGCGGAGGCCTTCGCATGGAGCTTCTCGATGAAGGAGAGGGGGTGCGTGCGAATGAACTCCTGAATCTCCGTTGCCAAGGGAGGGAGGGGGAGCCCGGCTGAGTTGGCGGCGGCCCCAGCGGGATCCTCGGTGGGGGCGACGGAATCCCTTGAAGCATCCTTGGCGGGCCCCTCGACCCCACCGGCGGGCCCCTCGGCCTCCGAGAGGCGCAGTGCGAGGTAGAGGAGCTCGAATCCGATGTGGTCTTCGAACTGGTGGCTTTCGGGGCTGGCGCGGTAGCCTTGCTCGCCGAACAGGCGGCGCATGTCGAAGGTCGGCAGGCCGAACAGCACGGTGCCGCCTTCGCGGTACAGGGTCTCCCACGGCGGGGCAGCAGGTGTGCCCGGCCCAACGAACAGGCGGGTGTACTCGACGCCCACCCGTTCAATGGCCACGGAGCGCTCCAAGGCCTTGAGCTCGTTTGCAACACGTTGCAGGTCGGCTTGCGCTTTCTCGATATGCGCGTCTGCTGCCGAGTCGCCTGCGGCGTCAAGGGCAAACGCATCTCCGAAGGCTTCCCAAAAGTCCGGTTCCAGCCCAAAGGCGGTGTCCGCTGTCATAATCCTGAGCAGGCTGTTCCCAAGAAAGCTGTAGAGCCTGGAACGCTGCTCGGGGATGTGGAGCAAAGCGAGCGGCGCGGGCGACGCAGCCCCCGCAGCCCCCGCAGCCGCTAGAGGCGACGTCACTCCCGCTCCCGACGGCCCGCAAGGCTCCATTCGTTACTCCGCAACGGCAGCTTTGGAGGATGCCCCCGCCGTTGAGGAGGCGCCCGTCCCTCTCGCCATTCCCGCCGCCTCCGCTGTTGCAGAGGCCTCTGCTCCCTCCGTCACTGAAGCCCTGTCCGCAGCAAGGACCCTCTGGGCAAGCAGCACAAACAGCAGCGCTGCGAGCGCAATGATGCCGAGCGCCACCACGCCCTCGACCCAGGTGGGCGCATAGGCACCCACAAGCTCCCACATGTCGGTGCCGCTAAGGGCAGAGCGGCCGTAGGTCACGCCGGGCGCCCCCTCGATGTTCAGGGCCCCAAAGGAGGAGAGCAGCAGCCATGCGCGCTTGAAGAGCACGCCGACGACCACGAGGGCGGAGGCAAGGGTCACAGCAGCCATGTTCTCACGAATCCTGCGAAACACCAGCAGGCAGAAGGGCACAACGAGTCCAAGGACGATCTCGCCCCAGAACAAGGGTGCCGTGGCCCCGGAGGTCATCACGGCGAGAACCGTCGCATCGGCACCGGGATAGGCCATCGTGAGCACCTCGCAGCCCACCATGAAGCCGTCGATGGCGATGCAGGCCGCCAACAGGCCGGCGAGACTGGCAAGGAGGCGCTTCTCGGTCTTGAACACGCCTGTCACATTGAGGGCAACAAGCACGATAAGCAGCAAGGCAAGTCCCGAGTCAAGCGCCGAGGCCACGAACAGCGGTGCCATGATGGCGGAGTACCAGCCCAGCTTGGCAATCTGGAGGCCGAATATCCAGGCGGTGACCGAGTGCACGAGGATGGCCACCGGCAGGGCGAAGCGCGAGGTGACCGCCAGCGCGCGCTCATTGGGAGACGGTCGGGCCATCAGCGCGAGATAGACGATATTGATGACGAGGTACAGCGTGATGACGATGACGTCCCACATCAGAGGCGAGGTGAGGTTGGGATGGATGATAAGGTTGAACACGCGCTGGATGCCGCCGAGGTCGACGAGGACGAACGCCGCTGCGGCGACGATGCACACCGTCGACAGGAGGATGGCCGGCCGGGCCACCGCCTTGTAGTCCTTGATGCCGAACACCGCCGCCGAGCTCGCCACGATCAAACCGCCGGCCGAGAGGCCCACAAAGAACATGAAGCAGGTGATGTACAGGCCCCACGAGGTGCCGTTGTTCATGCCGGTGACGGCGAGGCCGCCTATAAGCTGATAGGCCCAGGCACCGATGCCCGCCAGCACAAGCAGCGCAAGCACCACAACTGCGGGGAACGCCTTCGTCTTGGTCATAATCCCACTCCCTACTTGAAATAGTGGACTTTGGGCTCGGTGCCCAGCTCGGCCAACAGTTGATGGGCCTGCCTCTCGCGGACAAGGACGGATGCGGCGCTCTCGGGGTCGTCGAGGTCGCCGAAGGTGCGCGCTTTCGTGGGGCAGCAGGTCACGCACATCGGCTCCAGGCCTTCGTCGGTGCGCTCCTTGCACAGCGTGCACTTCTCGGTGGTGCCGCGAGGCCGCACGGGGACGTCCCTGTGCCCGTAGTTGAAGTCGGGGTTGCGCACCGGCTCCTCCCAGTTGAACACGCGGGCGTTATAGGGGCACGATGCCATGCAGATGCGGCAGCCGATGCAGATGTCGTAGTTGATGAGCACGCGGCCCTTGTCGTCGGTGTACGTCGCCCCAACGGGGCAGACCAACTGGCATTGCGGGTTGTCGCAGTGCTGGCAGGCCATGGGCAGGTACTCGCGCGTCAGATTGGGATACGTGCCGACCGCCCCGTCTACGACCTCCGCCCCCACCGTGATGACGCGGTTCCATAGCATGCCCATGGGCACGTTGTTCTCCATCTTGCAGGCGTTCGCGCAGGTCTGGCAACCGATGCAGCGGTCCTGGTTGATGATGATAGCAAGGCGGGTCATGATGCGCCTCCTTCGCTCGCAGAGGCTTTGCGGACCTCGACCAGGGTGTCGTTGAACGGGATCTGCGGGCCATAGATCATCGGATAGCATCGCTCGTTACGAGCCGAGTTGGTAACGTTTTGGAGAAAGCCCTCCTTGTAATAACGCGTGTAGGTGGTTTCTGCCATGAACAACGTGCCTTCTCGAATGGCATTGTTAACCAAGGCCTGAGCTATGAAGGTGCCACGGTCGTTGGAAACGCGCACGTCGTCACCGGTGACAATACCGCGAGCCTCTGCGTCTTTGGGGCTGATGTTGACGGCCGGCACGTAGTATTCGCTGAACCACGACGAGGCACTGTAGTAGGCGTGGATGCGGTAGCGCGTCTTGCCTTGCATGAAGACCAAGGGATACTCCTCCTTTTTGGGATTCGCATCAAAGGCCTCGTTGGGCAGCTCGTACTGTGGGAAGGCCTGATTCGTCTCAAGTTGATTCTCGTAGTAGAGCTCAATCTTGGTTGAAGGGGTGGGGTAGATTTGGTCGCGCGGGCCCAAGATGGGCTCTTCGGAACCAATGACTCGGAACACCCCTTGCGATTTCTGCAAAGACTCGAATGTTGCGCCTTTTATATTGGCGCCGCCCGTCTCGTCAAGCATGAATCGGGCCAGCTCCTCGTAGCTCTGAGGCAAATGTTGGTCCAACCCCCACTGAGCCGCAAGCAGCAGTTCGACTTCCAAGTTGGTCTTGCTCTCAAAGAGCGGGTCGATGGCCTTTTGCGAAAGTGAGACATAATTGTTCCCGTCACGTACCGAGTTCCACTCTTCCACACTCTCGAACTTGGTGCAAGCAGGCAGCACGATATCGGCATAGTCAACTGCTGACGAGTAATAGATATCGCAGATGGCAAAGAAATCCAATCCTTTGACCCACTCAAGCATCGCGTTTGCGTTGCCCGACTCAAGGGTAAACGCATCACCGAACGTAAGGGCGGCATGTACGTTGTTGTCCTCATACGGAAAGTCATACATCGCGGTGCCGCTGTCGCCAGGAGCAAACTCTTCCGGCAAGGCCCACCAGCCGGTCGCGGCATAATGGGTTGTGGCACCTGATCCGTAGTAGCCGACCCAGGCGCCCTCCTTGCCGTAGTTGCCCGTCAGGGCGGCCACGACAGCAAGGGAATGCCCTAAGACATCCGCGTTGGTATACTTGTCCGGGCCGCCCAAACCAAAGTTGATGGTCGATGGGCCGTGATTCGCATACTCATCGGCCAAGCCTATGATAACCTCGGCATCGACGCCTGACGTTTCTGTTGCCCAGTCAAGGGTGTATGCGGAAAGCTGCGTTTTAAGCACGTCGAATTGCGGTGTAGCCTTAACGCCATCGGCGGTATAGCTGCCCGTGAGAGCCGGCTCGATGTCTTCTGTGTTATATCGCTTGACACCCTTGCTCTTGGTGTCCCAAACGAGAGGGATTGTTTTCATTACAGGTTCGTTGGTCGCCTCGTCAGTCAGGGGTTCACCGGTTTCCTCGTCAACCGCCTGCTCCTCTTCGGAGACAATCTTGCCGGTCCTGTCGTCGATGAGCCAGGGAAGGGAGGTATTGGCACTCATGAATTCCTCGTCGTACCACTCCTTTTCAATGATTGCGGTGATCATGCCAAGAATCAAGGCAGCGTCGGTGCCGGGCTTGATGGGCACGTACTGATGCGACTTAGACGCAGTGGGACTGAAGCGCGGATCAACGGTAATCAGTTTTGCTCCCGCCTCTTTGGCCTCGAAGAGCATATGCGACCACGTCATGCTGCTTTCTGCCATATTGATGCCAAGGTTGATAATCGTCTTTGCCTTGGCAAAGTCGTCTTTTGAGACCGGCGGTATGTAAGCGCCGACTGCCGGCACCAAACCATTGGCCTGACCGCGATCCAGGCCCCACCGCCCGCCTGTCTCGGCATGTATCAACGACGGAAAGAACTCGTACCATGACAGCGCGGCGCTTGCTTCCGTCGATTTTCTTACGAAGACGGAGTTCTCGCCATATTTTTCCTGGGACTCCTTAAGTGCGGCTGCGATTGTTTCCAACGCCTCGTCCCACGTAATGGCGACAAATTCACCATTACCACGCTCGCCTACTCGCTTCAGGGGAGTTTGGATACGATCGGCACTGTAAACATGCTGTATCTCGTTGATGCCACGTAAACAGATTTTTTGATCCTCAGGAGCCAAAGCATTGTTTGGTTCTATCAGCACCATGCGACCGTCACGCACGGTGCACTTGAGACAGCAGCCGCCCAGACAGTGAAACTGGTGCCGTAGATATGCGACTTTTTCTTCTGGCTCGGCGCTGGCCTCTTCCAGCCAGCTGTCGAACGAGAGCATCCCCGCCGCTCCGGCCGTAACAAGCGTCGCCCCAAGCGCACCGGCTTTCACAAAACTGCGTCTGTCCAGCACTGGCGATTGCAACCGTCCATCCTGCATAAGACCCTCCTTTGCCTTCAGGGAAGCCGAGGCTCGGCTTCATGTCAAGACGAAGTATCATACACTCCTATGATAGAGTATCATACGCATGTATGATGGTCAATACAGTCGGATTGTCCGAACTTGGGGATACTGTGGCGGTGTCGTCCACAGGGCGCCAATCCTCTTCCCTCCTCGCGCGCCTTTGACAAATATAGTATGCGTGATATATTTTGAGTTGTCCGACAGAAGAGAAAAGCGTAGGCATGTTCGAACTTGACTTCTACACGCTTGATGACGGCTCCAAACCCGTTGAGGTCTTCCTCGACAGTTTGGATGACAAGATTAGGGCAAAGGCCGTCCAAGAGCTGTCATTACTGGAAGAACAAGGCAATCAGTTGCGTGAGCCGTATTCTAAGCATATCGAGGGTGGCATATTTGAGCTACGAATAAAACGGTCGTCAAACATAGCTCACGTATTCTATTTCTTTTATGTCGGCAGGCGCATAATAGCAACACATGGGTTTGTCAAAAAGACACAGAAAACGCCGTGCGCAGAGATAGAAAGGGCGTTGAGGTACAAAGGTGACTTTGTGAAACGAGAGTCGGCAGGAAACGACAGGCAGGTGATGAAAGATGAGTGATTTGCAGGACTATTTGAGCAGGCAATTGGAAAACCCTGCATTTGCTGAGGAGTGGGAGAGAATCAAGCCCGAGTACGAGGTCATGAAACTTCTGGTTGAGGCACGTATCGAGCAGGGTCTGACCCAAAAGGAACTTGCGGAGCGCACGGGTATCAGACAGCCGAACATCAGCCGTCTGGAGCACGGCCAATGTAGCCCGACCCTCGATACGCTCAACGCCCTCGCCCGTGGGCTGGGCAAGGAATTGAGGGTCACGTTCGTCTAATCATCTTTGCATGCAGTACCATTAGTGACTATATGTCCCATTGTTTGCCCTTGTGAGGGGTGGGCATGACAGCCATTTACCCTATAGCCGCGCTACAGCACAACCCCAAAGAACTTCGTGAGAGGGCGGCGAATGATATCGTCCACATCACCGAGAACGGCAGTGCAGCCTATGTGTTTTGTTCCGAGGAGACCTTCGCCGAGTATGTCAGACGTGAACGTGAAGACGCCGTCTTCGAGGCGCGTTTGGGCGAGGCAATCGGACGCGGATTGGCGGACATACGAACCGGCAACTTCTATACTGATATAGACGAGGCGCTCGAACATGCTGACGAGCTGCGCCTGTCGGGCTCCCGCGTGACGACGGTGTCGATTCCCTCGAACACCCCTTTGAGTGCCCTGAGAGGCCGCAGAGGGATAAGCTCGATTCGGTTGTCGTAGAAAATCACCTCGAACGAGGAGCCGGTCCGCAGGCCTGCGGCCTCCCGTATCCTGCGGGGGATGACGACTTGATATTTGCTTGACAGGGTAACAACGCTCGTGTCCATCGATAACCTCCTTGTAAAACAGTGTCCCTATCGATAGAAATTCTGTCAAGCGTCCGTGTCGCCTCAGTACTGGGTGATCCCGGAGAACACTATCCCGTAGCGCAGGGCTGCAAGGCCGATGGCGGTGCCGAGCAGGGCGAGGGTTGCGAAGGCTGCCGCATGTCGCCTCCCCAGTTGTGAGGCTCCGAGCAGGGTGGCGAAAAAGGGGAGGAGGAGGCCGGCGAGGACGATGCCCAGCCAGAACAGTGCGGAGAGCTCCCCGAATGCCAGGCGGGCGAACGATTGGGCTGCGGCTTCGACTGGACTCGCGCTTGCCCAGACGAGATAGAGCGCAAGCACGGCCGCCTCGGCAAGAAGCGCGACGACCGCTGCAGGCGCTGCGGGCCTGGTGGAGGTGGCGGTTCTGGCGGACGTGGCGTGCGTGGCGGGCCTGACGCCCGGCAAGCCTCGCCGCCTCGGGGGATTTCGTGTGGACGGATGCCAGGATTGTATCCCCAGGAACAGGCAGAGCCCAATATTCGCCGAGCCGCAGAGGAACAGCGTTGGCAGAAGCGGGGTCCTCCAAAAGGGAACCCCGAAGCTCTCATACAGCAAAAAGCCGGTATAGAGGGCCAGCGATATGCTGAGCAGGAGGGTAAGCCATGAGAGTGCCCTGGCTATGCCGTTCCGGTTGCGCCTATAAAAGCCCCAGCGTGAGGCCAAGGCCTTGGAAGGGGCTCGTGAGACGACGATGAGCAGCAGGGTGTAGACGGGCAGCGAGGCAAGCAGGAGCCAGAAGCCACGGGCGGCCCATGAGGTGAAGTTCGAGAAGAAGGAGATGTTCAGGGCCAGCAGCGGCCTGCCCAGATCAACAAAGAGGCATCCCATGCCGACGAGCAGGGAGGCCAGTGCCGTCCATAGGCTCGCCTTGATTGCGAAGGCAGACCGTGCGCCCGAATGGATGTAGGAAGCGGCGGCGATGCCGGCCGCTCCTGATGCGGCAGCCCCAAGGCAGAGGTAGGCAACCGTCGCTATGCCAAAAGAAGTCTGTAGCACTGCTCCCTCGCTGTGTCGTGTGCGCCGTGTGCGCCGCCCTGCCCGCCGCCCCGCCCGCCGCGCCGCCCGCCGTTACTGCCCACGTCCCCACTGTCATTCCGAGCCTGCCGAGGAATCTTTGGGTCCGAGCGCCCGGAAAACGTACCGCGTTTTCAGCGAGGACGGGCCGGCAGGCCCACGGAACGCGAAGCGACCAACGGCAGGCCGGGGGGCACTTCGACCTGCGGTCGACCGCTGGCACGGTCGAAGATTCCTCGACAGGCTCGGAATGACAGTGGGGGCGTCAGTAGCCCGCCCCGCTTTGCCCGGCTTGCCCGCCGCGTCATGTCCGCCGCGTCCGCTCGGAACAACGTCCGCAGCGCTCTCATACATGGTATCATGTATGTGTATGATAGTTCGCCTGAAGTCCGTAACGCATGGAAGAGTCGTTCGTGTTCGAGCCCTTGCAGATAAACGAAAGCTCCGGCATTCCGGTCTGGGTGCAGATTCGTAACTGGCTGTTCTTCCTCATCAAGACGGAGCAGTATCGGGCGGGCGATGTCCTGCCGACGGTCCGTGAGCTGGCGACCACGCTTGGCGTGAACTACAACACGGTGCACAAGGTGTACCAGGACCTGGAGACAGAGGGGCTGATATGCTCGAGCAAAGGCAAGCGGTCGTTCGTCGCCCAGGTGGACACCAGGTTTCTGCAGCTGCCGGATTCCCCTGTCGATGTGATCATCGAGGAGCTTGTCCGCGTGGCACGCGACGAGAACATCGACCTCGAAGAGGTGCAGGTTCGCACCCAGCAGCGATTCGCGTCATACGAGGAACAGGGAGGCTGAGATGAGCGAGAAGAGGGCACTTGAGGACTACGAGGCCGGACTGGGCCTTGGAGCGGGCGTCGCGTCACCGAATGACGACGTGCCCGACT
Source organism: Coriobacteriales bacterium (assembly GCA_031263105.1). Lineage (GTDB taxonomy): Bacteria > Actinomycetota > Coriobacteriia > Coriobacteriales > UBA8131 > JAISGJ01. The sequence goes on along the minus strand of JAISGJ010000237.1, from coordinate 3,956 downwards.
TCAGGAAGACGACGACGTCCCGCATAGGCGCATTGGCGTTCCGCGCCACGTTTGCCCTCGTGGTCCTGGCCGCCTGCGCCGCCATCGCTTGGCAGCTGTCGTCTGCGTTGCTGCTCGTTGTCGGGCTGGTGCTGGCAGCGTCGGTGTTTCTCAGCACGCATATCATCCTTGAATGGGAGCACGGGGTGGTGCTGCGTTTCGGCAAGTTGAACAGGGTGAGAGGGTCGGGCATCTTCTTCACGATTCCGTTGGTCGAATACGTCACGGCCGTTGTCGACCTCCGTCTGCGCTCGACCGTCTTCAAGGCGGAGCGCGTCCTGACCTCCGACCTGGTCCCTGTCAACGTGGACGCCGTCCTGTTCTGGCTCGTCTGGGACGCAGGGAAGGCCTGCACCGAGATAAAGAACTTCGAGGAGTCGGTGTTCTGGATATCCCAAACGACGCTCAGGGACGCCATCGGGGGGATGAGCATCGCCCAGATGAGCACACGGCGCGTCCAACTCGACAAGGAGGTGAAGTCCGTCCTCGAGGCGAAGATGCGGGACTGGGGCATAACGACCGTGTCGGTGGAGATCAGGGACATCGTGATCCCGATGGAGCTTCAGAACGTGCTGTCCGTCGAGGCGCAGGCGGAACGCGAGTACAACGCCCGCGTCATTCTGGCGGAGGTGGAAAAGGAGATATCCGAGATGTTCGTCGATGCCGCCAGAGTCTACAAGCAGGAAGACGCCGCGCTGCAGCTGCGGGCGATGAGCTTCGTGTCGAACAGCGTCAAGGACAAAGGCGGCCTGGTCGTGATACCAAGCGGACTTTCAGACGCCTTCGACGGCCTGGAGAGGATCGCCAAAGGACAGGGCATCTGAACGGACAGGCCACGAGTGCTGCTACCTTGTCTTCCTCCAGTGCGCGTAGTAGGTGACGCTCTTGGTCACCTTGGCAGCGCCTGACGCCTTTGCGCCCTTCACCTTGCCGGTGTACCAGCCGAGGAACTTGTAGCCCGAGCGCTTGGGCACGGGCAGCTTGCCGACCTTCGAGCTGTAGGTCCTCTTCGTGGTGTAGGTCGCGGCCCCCTTGCCCTTGCCCACCTTGCCGCCGTTGGCGTTGAACTTCACGGTGTAGGTGTTGGCCTTCCAGTGCGCGTAGTAGGTGGCGGCCTTGGTGACCTTCGTCTTGACTGTGACCTTCGTGCCCTTCACCTTGCCGGTGTACCAGCCGAGGAACGTGTGGCCTGCACGGGAGGCGGTCGGCAGCTTGGCGAGGGTGCCGCCGTGGGGCCTCGTCACGGAGGCGGTCGCCTTGCCGGCGACCTTCCCGCCGTTGGCGTTGAAGGCGATGGCGTAGCTGTTGGCCTTCCAGTGCGCGTAGTAGGTCGTGTTCGTCGTGGCCTTCGTGGCGTCCGTCACCCTCTCGCCGCCCGAGGGCCTCGTGTACCAGCCGCCGAAGGCGTAGCCGGTGCGCTTGGGTGCAGGCAGCTTGCCCAAGGCCGCACCCTCCTCGACGGAGCGGCCTGCCGCCGCACTGCCGCTCCGGCTGTCGAAGGCGATGTCGAACACCTGCGGCAGGATCCACGCAGTGCCGAAGCGGGCGACGATCGCACGGCGCGCCGTCGAGTCGGGGATGCGGTTGTAGGCGCAGGTCAGTCCCGCAAGCGCGGTGTTCTTGCGTATGTCCAGGGCGGAGAGCCTGTTGCCGAGACAGGCCAGATAGGTCAGGCGGGGGTTCTTGGTTACATCCAGCATGGTGAGGGCGTTGCTCTGGCACTCCAGACGGTCCAGCGCCGTGTTCGCGCTCACGTTCAGTGCTGTGAGGGCGTTGCTCTGGCACTCCAGTTTAAGCAGCGCGGTGTTCCTGCTCACGTCCAGCGCGGTGAGCTTGTTGGTGAAGCAGGCCAGGTGGGTCAGCCGGGTGCTTTTGCTCACATCCAAGGCGGCGAGAAGGTTGTGGCTGCAGATCAGCTCGGTCAGCGCGGTGCAGCCGCTCACGTTCAGCAGGGTGAGAAGGTTGCGGGCGCAGTCCAGTTTGACCAGCGCGACGTTCCTGCTCGCGTCCAAGGCGGCGAGGCTGTTGTAGGAGCAGTCCAGGGACTCCAGCTTGGTGCTCTTGCCCACGTCCAGCGCAGCGAGCTTGTTGTGGGAGCAGTCCAGATAGGCCAGCGTGGTGCTCGTGCCTGCGTTCAGGGTGGCGAGGGCGTTGAAGGAGCAGTCCAGGTAGGCCAGCTTGGCGTTCTTGCTCACATCCAAGGTGGTGAGCTTGTTGTTGGAGCAGTGCAGGTACACCAGATCGGCGCACGCCGACACGTTCAGCGAGGTCAGGTTGTGCATCGTCGACGGAGAGGTCCCTCCGCCCAGTCCGACGTAGACCACGGGCTGCCCGCCCAAGGTCGCAGGGACGACGACGTCCCTGGAGGCGTTGCCGTCATAGCCGGTGACGTAGGCCCCGGCCCCGTAGTCCGCGCCCTTGTCGCCATCGGCCCGGATGTCGTAGGTGAAGCCTGTGGGATCCGTCGCCTGCACCGCCACGCTTGCGTTCAGCGGCTCCACGCCTGTTTCGGTTTCGGCTCCGGCGGCATCGCTTGCGTCGGCCCCGGCCCCGGCGACCCCGACGACCTCAGCAACGCTGGCGACTCCAGCATCGGCCTCCACGCCGAAGGCCGCAGGAAGGCCACCTAGGGAGAACGCCAGTGCGGATGCCAAGAGACAGGCGAGGCCCTTGCGGAACGCGGTCTTTGCGGTTGTCATGATAGCTCCCCATTCTGCGTGTGCTCCGCATGGATTCCCATGTGAAGTCCCCTGCGGAGCGCCCTAAGAAGGTGTCGCCCACACGCACGCGCAGCGCGTACACAGTCAGCCCTCTTCTTGCAGGCGTCACCTATACCTCGACAGTATACCTTAGAGGGATATCACCATGTGAAGTGGATAGGTGTCGATTGGTCGCAGTGTCGATTGGCTGCAAGCGCTTACGGCGAACAATCCAAGAGCCACCGCAGCTTTCACTCACGCATGTGCCGGCGTCTTGCGCGGGCGACCCGCTTGGGGGCTGGATGCCAAGCGGGTGTTGATCGAACGCGTGGTAACCCGTGTCCGTCCGTCCACTTGGTAAGATTCGAGCACTCCGTCGCGGATCATCTGCGACACACGGCCCCGTGTAACACCGAGCGACTGCGCCGCAGCGGAAGGGGACACGGCATCGGACACCGAGTCGGCGGTGGCCTCGAATGAGACGGCTACCACCCTGCCCCCCTTCGGGGCTCTGTGGCCGAAGGAGGGCATCGGAGCGGCATCGCCGTCGAAGAGGATGCCGCCGACGTAGGTCTCCAAGGCACTTGCGGACATGGCAATGGCCTCGCCGAGTGTGTCGCCTTGTGTAAAGCAGCCGTCCAGGTCGGGGACGGTCACGCAGAAGCCCTCGCCGCCCTCATCCGGTCTGATGACGACCTCGTATATGAAACGTCCCATTCTGCTCTCCTTTCCGGTATCGAGAAAAGCTGGTCGGAAGGTCACTCCCACCCTGCTTTTCTCGCTATGTCTCTGTAGGTTCCTTCCTTCAGTACCTTTTTGCTCGTCGGAACAACTACCAGCGGGTGCCCTTGCTTCTTGAACTTCAGGTGGTCGCCCTCTCCATACTGTTCAGACCAGCCCTCTCGTCGAAGCCTCCTTACCGTTTCCGCTGTCGTATGCTCCATCAAGCAACTCCTTTGTCGAATCTGAAGGAATTAAAGTTTAGCACAAATTTAGATTATGAGGGCCAGCAAAGGAATGAGGACGAGGGCGCAGGACCGAACATCCAGCCCTTCTGTTCCGCTTGCGCTCCCGCGAAAAACAGAAAGGGAACGGTTCTTGGAGCCAAAAAAATGCAAAAAAGTTTGACTTGCCCCCTTGACGGGGGGGGGGGGGGGGGGGGCAGAATGGGGGGTTGGAGGGGGGGGTCATGGGGGTGTACGTTTGGGTGGGGGAGGG
>JAISGJ010000221.1 GCA_031263105.1 Coriobacteriales bacterium | reverse complement strand
CTTCGCTCAGGATGACAGTGGGGGTGTGAACAGTAGCCGGAAGGCGGCGTGCAATGATTGACCATCGCCTCCCTGGCAGTGGGGGTGTGAACAGTAGCCGGAAGGCGGCGTGCAATGATCAATCAGCGTCTCCCTAGGGAACCACCGATTTAATCCAGTCACCACCCCTTAAATCGTGTCATGCGGCCCGCCTCGGCGGGTCGCATCGCCCATGCTTGGTATCCCTGCCGACTCACAACTCTGGACACTCGTCTTACAGACCCCCAAAAATGCAGGTCTGGTTCACCTTGTCTGATGTCGGTTGCGAAGAGGCCTGCATGGACTCGTATGCCATGCACGCGTTTTTGAAGCTGGGAGCTAACGAACAGGTGCCGGACGCCACCACGCTGGCCAACTTCCGCCATATGATGGAGGCCGACAGGATAGGCGAGCTCCTGTTCTCCTCGCTTACCAGACTGCTCCAGGACGGCGGCGTGATGTATAAGGGCGGCACCATAGCGGGCGCCACCTTCATCGAGTCCACCTGCAGCACGAAAAACAGATCAGGAAAGCGCGACCCCGAGATGCACCGGGCCAGGAAGGGCAGGACATGGCACCACGGCATGAAGCTGCATATCGGCGTCGACGCAGGAACCGGGCTCCCGCACACGCTCACCACGACTTCTGCCAACGTGCATGACCTGGACGAGGCACACAGGCTCATCCGAGACGACGACGAGGTGGTCTATGGCGACGCGGGCTACCGCGGCATCAGGAATCGCGCCGAGGTCAAAGACGACGAGCACCTAAGATCCATCGACTACCGGATAAACGAGATGAAAAGCAAGGTGAGAAACGACGGAGACAAGGCGACGGAGAACCGCAAGTCATCGACAAGGTGCAAGGTCGAGCACGTGTTCCATGTCGTCAAGGACCTGTTCGGGCTGAGAAAGACACCCTGCAGGGGGCTTGCCAAAAACACCGAGCGCTTGGTCTGGGCGGTGATGTCGGCAGGCATCTACCTGCTGGCTCAGTCCAACAGAAGGACAGGCGGCTCAGCGCTCTTTGGCAGCGCGTGACAAGGAGAAGCGTGTCCTCCTGAGCAGTTTGGGAGGGCAAAGGGGCAGAAACAGGAGTGCAGGAGGTGTACGGGGCAGCCGCCTGGGTTGTGTGTTGCAAGTGATGTGAAGCCAAAACAGGGCAGCCCGCCATGCGGGCTGCCTAAGACGGTGAAAAGCGGCGGAAATGTCAATTAATCGGTGCTTCCCTAGACAATATGTAGAGGAACTGAGGCCTCCTCTATGAGTATCCGTGGATTACGGCATAATCGGTTCTGCAATTAACAACCGGTACAGTCGTACCACAAGTCAATAGGAGGCCTCAACATGTATTATTCTACCAGTGTCGGGCCCGACGTACATGCGCGTTCCATCAAGTCTGCGGCTCTGATCCACGAAACCGGGGGGATCGTCCAAGGGTCTTTCGCCTACGACCCCGCCGCCGCCGGATGGGTGAAGTCGCTTCCCCAGCCGGTCAGATGCGCCTACGAGTCCGGCCCGACCGGGTTCGACCTTTTGCGCAGGTTGGAAAGTGCCGGCGTCTGCTGCGTCGTCGGCGCCGTCACCAAGATGCCCAGGCCCTGCGGCGACAGGATAAAAAACGACGAGCGCGACGCGGTCTTTCTGGCCAGGATGCTCTCTGTCGGCAACATAGTCGAGGTGTACGTGCCGGGCGAGGCCGACGAGGCCGCCCGCGACCTGGCCCGTGCCCGCGAGGACGTGCGCCAGGACCTCACCCGCGCCAAGCACCTGCTGTCGAAGCTCCTGCTCAGGAAGGGCATAGTCTACGAGGGCGGCAAGAAGGCCCGGGCCAGGGCGCACAGGCGCTGGCCGGGGCACCTGGAGCTTCCCTCGCCGACGGAGCGGCTGGTGCTGTCGGAGTACCTGGTGTCGGTGGAGGAGGCAGAGCGCAAGAGGGGGCGCCCGGGCACAGCGATAGGCGAGCTGGCAGCGACGGAGAGATGGCGCGGCCCGGTCTCCCGGCTGAGCCTGCTGCGCGGCGTCTCGACCACCACGGCGTTCTCGGTCGCCGCCGAGACAGGCGACTTCTCGAGGTTCAGGAACGCCGGCGCGTCCTGCTCGTTTCTGGGGCTCGCCCCCTCGCTCAGCGAGAGCGGCGAGTCGTCCTCGCGGGGCCCCATCACCAAGACCGGCAACAGCCACGTGCGCAAGCTGCTCGTCGAGTCCGCCTGGCACCACCGCCGCAGGTACCTTCCCTCCGCCCAGGCGCCTCCCGACGGCACCCCGCCAAAGGTCGCCCAGGCGGCGAAGAAGGCCAACCTGCGGCTGCGTGATCGGGCGGCTCATCTTGCGTCAAGGAAGATGAGCCCGTGCAAGGCCAACGCCGCTGTCGCGCGCGAGGCTGCGGGATTCGTCTGGGCTTTGGCGAACATGGCCTGACGACAGGCCGACATAACATGCTGTACCCCCGGCCGGCAGCTGACACGGTGTCGCGTGGGGCAATCTGCGGCTTCCCTATGCGCGGTCGAGCAGTCTTTGGCCATGCGCGTCCCTAGACAGGCAGACTCCCCAGCCGAAGCATCGGAATTGCGTTAACCAACACGCGGATATCAGACTTGCGAATGTGCGTCGAGTCAGACACGCCATCAAGGCTTCCGGCCGTGGTACAAATGGCAGGGGCAGCCCCTCGAAGAAATCTTGGGGTTGCCCCATTATTGCCTCTTGACAAGAGCGTCTACATATCAGGGAAGCGCCGATTGATTCATTGCGCACCATCTCACGCCTGCCTCCTCCTGTTTGTTGGGATTGTTGACTTTCAAATGTTGGGATTGTTAATCCAAAAGTCTAGGAATCGTTGACTTTTGCTCGTAGTGGCCTACCATGTGGATATGGCAGAAAGCTCACCGATGCCGTGGTGCTCACGACCGGCTCGATCGCATACCGCAGATCAGACGGGATCGCCGTAGTCCCAGCCGCACTCCTCGGAAGCTAAAGGTATGACGAACATCGCCTATACAGCAGAATACCAAAAGCGCCGCAAGTCCTTTGAGTCTGTGCGCGTCCCCGAGAATCTGCGGGCAACGGAGCGAGACGAGCTTGAGGGCGGGCTCTACGCCGAGCACAGGCTCTACCGCGCCACAACAGGCGAGCTTCGGATCGAAGAGGCGCGGTATCGGGAGAAACTAAACGTCACGCCCTTGAATGCTGGTTGAGGAAGGTAGCCCTATGTCGCAGGTGCATGACAACGAGATTCTATCCTACCACGTAGAGTTTGAACATGAACGACTCATGCTGAAAACCCGCTATTCCCAGAAGCATTGTCGGTTACTGTTCACACCCCACTGTCATCCCGAGCCTGCCGAGGGATCCTCGACCGCGCAAGCGACCGACCGCAGGCCGAAGGGCCCCCGACCTGCCGTTGGACACTGCGTGTCCAAAGATTCCTCGGCGGGGCTCGGAATGACAGTGGGGTGTGAACAGTAACCATTGTCGAACTGACAGACGTCGTCTTTAGCGGCTACCTTACCCACATGTTCAATCATGCGTGCAAGGGCAGCGTCCTTTTCGACATCGAGGAATGCCCACTGAGCAATTTTCTTGAAAGAGAACACGCGATGCTAGAAGAGAATCGAAACTACGCGTAGCCCATCACGTATCGAAAAGCCCGCGACTCCACCGGTCACACCTGCCTCAACCCGGAATGCCCTGCAATCACAAGCGATCAAAGAATGCTCTCAGGCCGACTTTTGTTGCCTGCGGCAGCTGTTTGATCTCCATGCCGTCAGTCGTATCCTGCGCCGTCACTGACCCCTGACACCATAGATCTCGCCGCGATGTCCTGCAGACAAGACCAAGACTACGAGTTTGTCGTCTTGTATGTCACAGACAATCCGGTAGTCCCCCACCCGATAGCGCCAAAGGCCCCTCATGTTCCCAACCAGGGCCTTGCCGCGGCTTCTGGGGTCTTCAGTGCCACGGATGTTCTTCATCAACCAAGCTATCAGCAGTTCACCTTGCCTGCGGCCGAGCTCCTTTATCTGTTTGGCGGCCTTTTCGGAGACTACGACATCGAAGCCCATCAGGCGTCCCACATCGCGTTGACTTCCTCAAGGGAATAGGTGGTCGGGTTCCTCCTGTACTCCGCATAGGCTTCCTCGGCCGCCTTCAAGTCGATCTCGTCCTCAATCTTCTCCCACATGGCCTCACGCAGCGCCTCGGAGATGCCGATGCCGTGCATCTTGGCGTACTCGGCAATCAGGCCCTTCTCCGCCTCTTCAAGCCGCAGTGTGATGGTTGTGCTCACAGGGTCTCCTCTCTAGGTGTACTAACAGCGTAACACCGAGACGAGGATACCGCAAGAACCCTGTGTGTCCGCGACACACCTTGCGCCGGTGCCCGAAGCGTTGCACGTCACACCCCACTGTCATTCCGAGCTCCGCCGAGGAATCTTTGGACACGCAGTGTCCAACGGCTGGTCAGTGGCCCCTGCGACCTGCGGTCGACCGCTTGCGCCCCACGGTAACACACGGGTGCCCCGCCCCCTGTG
>JAISGJ010000216.1 GCA_031263105.1 Coriobacteriales bacterium | reverse complement strand
CCGGCCTCCCGCCGCCCCGGGCCCCTCCCGGTCCGCCGCCCCGGGCCCCTCACGGCCATCCCGAGCCTGCCGAGGGATCCTCGGCCGCGTCAGCGGTCGACCGCAGGTCGGAGCGCATCCGCCCGCAGTCGACCGCTTGCGCGGTCGAAGATCCCTCGGCAGGCTCGGGATGACAGGTGTCAGTAACGTATAGGATGACAGGTGTCAGTAACGTATAGGATGACAGGTGTCAGTAACGTATAGGATGACAGGTGTCAGTAACGTATATTATCCATAAAATCGTGACCGGTGTCAGGCGGCTGTTGCCCCAAGGCCTGCCCTTGTCGTCCGTTTATGCTGTTCATGGACGCAAGGGCACCCGTCCGATGCAAAAAAGAAAGGACTCAGCAAGGTTTCTTCTTCGTTTCGCAAGACAATTGTCGGAGAATTACAAGTCAGGCTTCATGGTGATTGGCGCGTCCTCTCCCCATACTGCTGATACAAGAAGTGCCGATGTCAGAAGCGAACGGAGAGAACCATGGGAGCAAACGAGGCAGAGAGGCCGCACGGGACAGAGGAGCAGCAAGGGGCCCAGGCGGGCCTGAGCGAGCTGAGTCGGCGGACCTTCGTCGCCCTGAGCGCCGGGACTGCGGCCCTTGCGGCGTTGGGAGCGACAGGCTGTGCGCCGACCGTCGAAGAGGTGCCGGAAGACGCCTTGACGGAGGTGGGGGCCGACCCCGAGGAAGGGGCCACGTGGATCACTGCGGCCTGTTGGCACAACTGCGGCGGGCGCTGCCTCAACCGGGCGCTCGTCAAGGACGGCGTCGTCCTCAGGCAGGGCACCGACGCCACCCATGAGGACAGCCCCGACTTCCCGCAGCAGCGCGCCTGCCAGAGGGGCCGCGCGCAACGTATGCAGGTGTTCGGCGCCGACCGTCTGAAGTACCCCATGAGGCGCAAGAACTGGAGCCCCGAGAACCCCATGGGCGAGCTGCGCGGCGAGGATGAGTGGGTGCGGATGTCGTGGGACGAGGCCTACACGCTGGTCGCCGACGAGCTCAAGCGCATCTACGAGCTCTACGGGCCCGAGTCGATCTTCGTGCTGGGCGGCAGCGAGCTGCCGCGCGTCTTCCAGCATCTGGGCGGCTACACCCCCCGTTGGGGGCAGGTCTCCTGGGGCGCATGGCCGGACGCCTACCAGATGATCACGGGGTCGGGCGGCTACACGTCGGATGCGCCCGACCGTCTCACCATGCGCACGCAGAAGCTCATCATACTGTGGGGCGCAAACCCCGCCAGCTCCAGTGCCGGGAACCCCACCTACAACTACCTGCAGGCCAAGAAGGCGGGTGCGCGCTTCGTCTCCATCGACCCCCGCTACAACGAGAGCATCGAGGCCCTGGGCGCGCAATGGATCCCCATCCGGCCCGCGACCGACACCGCGCTGGCGCTCGGCATGATCCACCACATCGTCACCAGCGGCCTGCACGACCAGGAGTACCTCGACACCTACACCGTGGGCTTCGACCGCGACCACATGCCCACCGGCGACTATCCCGAGTACACCTATGCCCCCATGGAGCGGCCGGACTTCGTCTTTGCCGCAGTTCCGGTGAGCCCTGACGAGAACTTCAGGGACTACGTGCTCGGAGAGGGGGCCTATGCCTCCGAGGGGGCGAAGAGCCCTGAGTGGGCCTCGGAGCTCTGCGGCGTCCCCGTCGAGACCATCAGGGCCCTTGCCGAGGAGTACGCCACCACGCGCCCCGCCTCCATCTGCTCGGCCGGCGCGCCCGCGCGCATCAACGACGGCGAGTGCTTCGTCCACGCCCTTCTCGCACTCGGCATGGTCTGTGGGCAGATCGGGCGTGACGGCGGCTCGGTGAGCGCCACGATGCACAACTCCGCGTCCAACGGCGGCGGCGCCTTGGTCTCGGGCGGCGGCGCGGGCGTGGGCTCCGAGGTCCCTCCCAACCCCTTCCCACAAAAAGAGTACGCCATGAACAACGGCGAGATGTGGGACGCCATCCTCGAAGGCAGCCACACCGTCTCCAAGGGAGTGACCCGCGAGAAGAACATCCAGATGATATACCAGGGCATGGGCGCCGCGCTCAACCAGCGCCAGGCGATGACCCAGGGCATCAAGGCGCACAAGAAGGTGGAGTTCGTCCTCTGCATGAACTACGTGCTCAACACCTCGGCGAAGTACGCCGACGTGGTGCTGCCTGTGACCACCGAATGGGAGCGCCCCGGCACCCTGCTCACAGGCAACCGGGAGATACTCATCTACGCCCGTCCCGTCACCGCCCCGCTGTACGAGGCGAAGAGCGACCAGGAGATCACGTTAGGGATAGCGGAGAAGCTGGGGATCGACCCGGCGGACGTCTACGACATCGACGAGGAGCAGCAGCTCTTCAACAAGCTGGCCGGCTCGACCTTCCTGGACACCGACGGCGAGAAGAAGCCCCTGCTCACCATCACGGCCGAGGACATAGAGCGCCTCGGCGTCGTCGGCGAGCCCCAGGAGGGGAGGATGAGCCTTGCCGAGTTCGAGGAGAAGGGCATCTACCAGGTCGAGCGCAGCGAGGGCGACGCCTACACCTTCCTCCCCTTCGAGAAGTTCATAGAGGATCCCGTGGCCAACCCCGTGAACACCTCCAGCGGCAAGTTCGAGATCCACTGCCAGTCGCTGGCCAGCTACATCGACTGGGTGGGCTTCTCGCAGAAGGACCCGCTGCCGAAGTACGTCCACATCATCGAGGGCTACGAGGACAGCCGCTCCGGCGACCTGCCGTTCCAGCTCATCAACCATCATTACCAGCGCCGCTCGCACAACGTCTTCGACAACGTGGAGTGGCTGCGCGAGGCATGGCCGCAGGAGCTCTGGATAAACGCCCAGGACGCCGCCGGGCTCGACATCGCCGAGGGCGACGCCGTCAAGCTCTCCAGCCCTTACGGCAGCGTCGCCCGTCCGGCCTTCGTGACCCAGAGGATCGCCCCAGGGGCCGTCAGCCTGGGAGAGGGCGCCTGGGCCCAGCTCACCCCGGAGGGCGTGGACGAGGCAGGGGCGACCAACACGCTCTCGGCGCCGATACCCACCGGCCAGGGCCATACGGGCTTCAACTCCAACAACTGCAGGATCGAGAAGTACGACAAGCCTCTGGCCCCGGATCACGAATGGCCGCAGCGCATCGTGTTTGACGCATAGCCCAAGCGACTGAAAGGAGAGAGAAATGGCTCAAATGGGGTTCTATTTCGATATGACGGCCTGCATAGGCTGCAAGACCTGCCAAGTCGCCTGCCGTGACCGCAACTCCCTGTACGATGCGGGGGAGATATTCAGGAGGGTCGATACCTACGAGACGGGTACGTACCCTGCCACGCGGTGCTACACGCTCTCGGATTCCTGCAACCACTGCGCGATGCCGGCCTGTCTGGCCGTCTGCCCCGAGGGCGCCATCAGCAAGGACGGCGAGAGCGGCATCGTTCTGATCGACGAGGAGGCATGCATCGGCTGCAAGTCCTGCATCAGCGCCTGTCCCTACGGCGAGCCGGTCTTCAGGGAGGGCCTCGGCAAGGTCTACAAGTGCGATTCCTGCCTTTCGCTCAGGATAAAGGACGAGCTGCCCTCCTGTGTGCAGGCCTGTCCGCAGCGCACACTGGACTTCGGCGACCTTGAGGCCCTGCAGGCGGCCTACGGCTCCGGCTCCGGGGCCCTGGTCTCCGAGACGCCCATGCTGCCCTCCGCCGACCAGACCGTCCCCAGCCTGCTCATCCGCGAAAGCGACGCGGTGGGGTAGGGGAGCGCTGACGCTTCCTTGAGTCCGCTCAGCCCATGAACCTCCTGACGCCCCACATGAGGGCGGAGAACCAGAAGGGCTCCATGCGTTTGACGACGTCGTTCAGCGACTCTGCGATCTTGATGTGCTGCGGGCATTTCTTCTCGCAGGCGCCGCATTGCACGCAGCTCTTGGCACCGTGTCCCTTGCCCGGGTGGTTGGCGGCGGTGCTGGTAAGGTAGATCTGCATGGCGGAGACGAAGCCGACGGCATAGGATGCGTTGTAGGCGGCGAAGCACCCGGGGATGTTGACGCCGCTCGGGCAGGGCATGCAGTAGTTGCAGCCGGTGCAGGACACCCTGTAGGTCTCACGGAAGGTCTCGACGACCGGTGCGAACACGGCGGACTCCTCGGCGCTCAGCATGCCGGGCTCGGCAGCGGCGGCGGTCGCGATGTTGTCGTCGAGCTGCTCGGCACTGTTCATGCCCGAGAGCACGACCGTCACGGCGGGCTGGTCCCACAACCAGCGGAACGCCCATGAGGCAAACGACCGTTCGGGGTCGGCCTCCCTGAAGCGCTTGGCGGCCCCGCGCGGCAGCCCCGTGGCGAGCTTGCCACCGAGCAGCGGCTCCATGATGACGACCGGCAGCCCCTTCTCGTGCGCCCGTTCGAGCCCTGTGCGCCCTGCCTGGTAGTTCTCATCCATATAGTTGTACTGTATCTGGCAGAAGTCCCAGCCGTATGCGTCGAGCAGACCGAGGAAGCCCGCCTGCGCCCCGTGGAACGAGAAGCCGATCTGACGTATCTGCCCGCCCGCCTTCTTTTGGGCGATCCAGCTCTCGATGCCGAGGTCGCAGAGCTTCTGCCACACTTCGACCGTCGGGAGGTTGTGGATCAGGTAGTAGTCGATGTAGTCGGTCTGGAGGCGACCGAGCTGCTCCTGGAACAGGCGCTCGAAGTCCTCGGCGCTCGCGCACTTCTGATGGGGGAGCTTCGTCGCGAGGAATATCTTTGAGCGCACATCGTTCTTGTGCAGTATCTCACCAAGAACCACTTCGCTGTCGCCGTAGACATAGGCCGTGTCAAAGTAGTTCACTCCGCGCTCGATTGCTGCGAGCACCAGCTCCTCGGACTTCTCGCGGTCGGTCGCAGTGAGCCTGCGAGGGAACCTCATGCAGCCGAAGCCCAGAGCCGAAAGCTCGTTGCCCGACCGTTGGTCGCTCCGATACCGCATGGTCAGCATGGCCACGCCCCTTTCCCGTATGTCGGATTTCACTATAGCCATTCCGCCCTGCGATTTCTATAGCTTCACGCTTTCGTTGAATTCCAGCTATTTTCTGCTTAGCGTGGACAATGCCTTGAATCGACGATGGTGCCCATAGCGTCATTCAGCATTAGTCGGAAAACTTAAGGTATGTATAGCGCAGGTCAATCTGATTGAGGTTGCGCAACAAGGTGGTGTCGCTCATGCGCCTCTCCAAGTATTCGACAATCTCCTCCAAGTCTACTTTGGCTTCAGCCTGAAGCCCCAGGCTAAGAGACAGGCCGGCAGAATCAGTACTTTTGCGGTCGCTTAGTCTGATTCTTAAAGCCACCTGATTGTCGTCGAGGGAATAAGAATGGATATGGAACGAGTCACCAAGAAGTGCTGGCCTAAGTGGCGCGAAATTGAATTCTTTAGCCATGTAATCGTAGAAGCAGTCCTGTATGACAAGAACGAGATGCTTGTTGAGGTTCTCGAATGTATCTATCTTGTGATGCATTTGAACAAGGATGGTTTTTGCAGACATCTTCCAATTCATGCCGAAGTTCTTCTTTGATAAATCGTCTTTGTTGACCGTCACGCCTTTGCTCTGCACAAGTGCTGAGCGTTCACTCCATATGCTTCCAGTTGTATCCAGTGTCTGCAATTCTATACCTACGAAGTCGATGACTTTTAGGCCCCGAGCTGAAATCAGGAAGTAGTCAACGCTTCCACCGGGAATAGAAACCTCCGGCAATAAATGCAACTCATTGCCTGGCTCATGCATGGTGAGCAGGTGAAGGCAGTCGTTGAAGATTTGCTGTCTTTCGAGCATTCTGTTGGGGCAAATCATAATACCTGGACAGCCCCCGTACTCTACAGTGCAGACACCTATTGAAATACTTGGCTCGCTCTTTCTGACCTTATAGCAAGATTTCCCTGAGTATGGACAGAGCTGCTCAGCGATAACCCTCCCCCAGTTAATGTCATTTCGCTTCGAGTAGTTTCCAAAGAGTTCCCTGACGAGGCTCATTGAGCATCTTCCTTTCATCAGTTTTCCTCGGTCGTTGCGTTCCTGCGTTCGCCAATTCACTCGTCGCGCTCGCAGGCTCACTGCTCCTTCGACCGTCCACTGGACGGTCGAACCTTTCTTTGGCGAGGCTAAGGTAGGATTGGGCGATGTCAATCCCAATCGACTTCCTGTTGTTCTCATAGGCGACTTCCATGGTTGTCCCGGTTCCGCAGAAGGGATCCAAGACAAGGCCATCAGGTGGACAGGTGGTCAACACGGGAGTCCTGCATAAGTCTGAAGGGTAGGGGGCAAAGTGGGTTTTTCTCTTCTGGCTGTCTTCGGGGATAATGTCCCAAACGTCTCCAAGTTTTGCTCCGTCAGGATGGTATTTCAAAAAATAGAACCCTTTGGTTTCAAGCTCCTTGGCTCGTCCCGATACCCTTGATGAATCAGAGTGTGTCGTTCGCTGCTGGCCCCTGATTATCATCCTGAAGTCTCCGAGCTTGCCTTCCTTCATCTGGTTCAAGACATCTTCCAAGGCTGCCAAGGCATTGCTTTTCTGATCCTCCGTTAAAGCTGTGGACAGTTCGATCTGGCGTTTGTATCTGACGCCCGTAACTCCGGTCGCAGACACAACAGCGCCATTCTGAATCTTGGCCTTCTGTGGGTTTTTGCGAATCATGCTGACATCGTAATAGTACTTTCTGGTCTTGACGAAGTGAAAGAGATTTTCATATACGTTTCGCAGCTTGTCGCCAGAATTGTCGGGAGCACCTTTGACCTTATTCCAAATGACGTCATTTCGAAGAATCCATCCTTGCTCATCACAGAGTTTTATCGCTATTCGCCAAGGAATTCCCATGAGGGTTTTGTTCGCATACGTATCGCCGATATTCAGCCAGAAACTGCCCGATGGTTTCAGAATGCGATAAACCTCATTAAAGACAGCCATTAAACGATCGATGTATTCCGCATAGCAACTTTCTAGGCCAATACCGTCACGGTTTTCATATTCACGCTGACACCAGTAAGGAGGACTCGTCATCACCATATCGACGCAGGTGTCGGGAAAGTCCTTTAAGACATCGGTTGAGTCTCCGCCAATGAACAACGGTTTGCACGACTTGCCTGTGAGGTACCTCAGAATCATTTACAGCTACTCCTCGTGTACAAGAAACTCATCAGTCCATTATAGCGTCCGGCTTGGATATTCCGCCGCGATATAGCCTCCTGTTTCGATACAGTCGTACACGTTGCGGATGTCTGCGGGCGTCACAGGCAGGTCGCTTCGCCGCGCTGTGCTCGGGTATAATACGTCTATCGGTCGACAGGGCCACGGGGTATTTTGGTTGAGGATGCGAAGGAGGGGCCATGAACGTTTTGATCGTCAACGGCAGTCCCAACGAGAGGCGCTGCACCTACACTGCGCTTGCACAGGCGGCGCAGGGGCTTGCCGACGCAGGGGTCTCCTCTGAGATCGTCTGGTTGCGCAAGGATCCCGTGCGGCCCTGCATCGGCTGCGGTGCCTGCAACGCGACGCAGCGCTGCGCCTTTGGTGCGGACGACGGGATCAACGACCTGATCGAGAAGGCCATCGCCGCCGACGGCCTCATCGTCGGCTCGCCGGTGTTTTACGCGGGCATCAACGGCTCGCTGAAGAGCACGCTCGACCGCATGTTCTTTGCTGCCAGCAGCACCTTCGCCTTCAAGCCGGGCGGGGCGCTGGTCAGCGCGCGCCGTGCGGGCACGACCGCCGCCCTCGAACAGCTCAACAAGTACCTCGTCATCTCGCAGATGCTGCTCGTGGGGTCGCTGTACTGGCCCATGGTTCACGGGCAAAGTGTCGAGCAGGTCGTCCAGGACGAGGAGGGCATGCAGGTCGCGTATCAGCTGGGTGCGAATGTGGCTTGGGTCCTCAAGTCCATCGAGGCGGGACGCGCAGCAGGCATCAAGCCCTCCATCCCCGAAAAACGGGCGTGGACGAACTTCATCCGCTGAGAGGCCGCAAGGCTGCGTGCGGCACTCAGCGCTCAGAACGCCCGCGTGAAGGCTTGCTCGAGGTCGGCGATGAGGTCGGAGGCGGTCTCGAGGCCGAGCGACAGGCGGATGGTCTCGGGGAGGAGGCCGCATAGCTCGCGCTGCTCATGGGTCAGCTCGATGTGGGTCGTCTGCGCGGGGTTGATGATGAGCGAGCGTGCGTCCCCTATGTTCGCCTGGTAGCTGAACAGCCCGACGCTGTCGAGGAAGCGGCGCCTCTGCTCCTCGCTCCCGGCAAAGCCGAAGCTGACGATCGAGCCGCCGCCGCGTAGCAGGTACTTCTGTGCGAGCGCCGCCGAAGAGGCTGCGGGAGGACTCGTCGAAGGGCCTCCGCCCACCGTGGGGTAGGCCACCCACGCGACGTGGGGGTTGCTTTGGAGATAGCGCACGAGCGCCTCAGCATTCGCCACCTGCTTGGTCACCCGTTCGGTGAGGGTCTCGATGCCGAGCAGGATGAGGTAGGCGTCAAAGGGGCCGAGCGCCGCTCCGAGGTAGTTGAGGTAGAGGGCGCGCAGCCTCCCTGTGAAGGGGGTGTCCGGGAAGAGCTGCAGGTGGTTGCGCGGAACGTCGTTCTCATCACGTAGAAACCAGTGCGGCTCGGTGAACTGCGGAAAGTGGCCGCTTCCATAGTCGAAGCGCCCGCTCTCGACCACGAGGCCGGCGATGACGTTGCCGTGGCCGCTCAAGGCCTTGGTCGCCGAGTAGACCACCACGTCCGCCCCGAACTCGAAGGGGTCGAGCAGGCAGGGCGTGGCGAGCGTGTTGTCCACGATGAGGAGAATGCCGTGCCGGTGCGCGACCTCGGCAAGCGCGGCGAGGTCGGTGACGGTCACCAAGGGGTTGGTGATGCCCTCGACGAAGATGGCCCGGGTCCTGGGGCCTATCGCCCGCTCGAAGGAGGCGGGGTCGTCGGCGTCCTCGACGACGTCGATGGCTATGCCCAGCTCGGGATAGATGTGGGAGAAGGCATCGACCGTGCCCCCGTAGAGCCGGCAGGTGGTGAGGATGTGGCCGCCGCGACCGGCGGCGTTGAGCAGGGCGTAGCTCACGGCCGCCATGCCCGAGGCGAGCGCGACGGAGGCCGCAGCGCCCTCGTGGAGCGCGGTGACGCGCCGTTCGAGCACGTCTACCGTGGGGTTGGACAGGCGGGTGTAGAGCGGGTCCTCGTCCTCGAAGGCGAACAGGGCGTCCGCCCGCGCCACGGTCTCCAGCGTGTAGGCCGTGGTCTGGTAGATGGGCACGCTGACGGCATGGTTGTGCTCCGTGGGGTCGTAGCCCGCCCGTACCTTGCGGGTGTCGAAGCCCCAGCCGCCTGCGCCCCCGCCGCCGTCAACGGCGCCGCCCGCGATGTTGCCCCCGCCCCCGCCCGTGCCGCCGCTCATGACGCGCCCTCCTCGGCCTCGCCTATCGTCTCGTCGAGAGCGGCAAGCGTCTCGTCAATCAGCTCGTAGGGGATGTTGAGCGCCGGGATGAGCGGGATGCGGTTGCCAAAGTACCCTCCATGGTCGAGCAGCAGCCCCCGCTGCAGGCCGACGGTGCGGATACGCGAGACCAGCGCAGGGTCGGGCGTCTTGCGCACGGGGTCGGAGACGAACTCCAGTCCGAGGTAGATGCCTGTGTGGTCGATGTAGCCGAGGCTCGGATGCCTCGCGGCGATGCGATCGAGCCCCGTCTTGAAGCGCTCCCCGCGACGATCGACCTCGTCAAGGAAGCCGGGGGCCGTGACGAGGTCGAGCACGACGTGCGCCGCTGCGCATGCGACCGCGTTGCCCGCCTGGGTGTTGATGTGGGCTGTCGGCCTCCAGGCCTCAAGCACCTCCGCGCGGGCGACGAGGGCCGAGAGCGGCAGGCCGCCGCCGAGCGTCTTGGAGGTGACGAGGAGGTCGGGCCGTATGCCCGAGTGCTCGTATCCCCACAGCTTGCCTGTGCGCCCCAGGCCGGTCTGCACCTCGTCCACGGCAAGGAGAATGCCGTGCTCGTCGCAGATGTCCCGCAGCCGTTTGAGGTAGCCGCGCGGCGGGACGTAGTAGCCCGACGAGCTCTGGAAGGGCTCCACGAGGATCGCCGCGACCAGGTTGCCGGAGCCGTCCGCATACGGGGAGAAGGTGCCCTTGAGGCTGCGCTCCAGCTCGTCGAGCGCCTCCATGCCGAAGCCGCCGAACTCGGGGTCGGGAAGGCTTGCGCGGTACTCATGCGGGAAGCCGAAGAAGCCCACATGGGCATCGGTGCCGCCGGGGAAGTAGGCGGCGTTCATGCCCCTGCGGCTGGTCAGGCCCACCGTGCCGAAGCTCGCGCCGTGATAGTCCCCCTTGGCGACCAGGACATAGGGCTTGCCGGTATAGAAGCGGGCCGTCTTGACGGCGCTCTCCACCCCGTCCGACCCCGTGGTGCCGAACAGCACCCGCGTCTCGCCCTCGATGCCGGAGAGTCCGCCGAGGCGCTCGGCGAGCCTGATGCGCTCGGGGTGGGGGAAGTCGAAGAAGTGCGCGAGCCTGCCCGCCTGCTCCCGTATCGCCTCGGTGACGGCCGGATGGCAGTTGCCGAGCCCGCTGGCCGAGAATCCCGAGAGCAGGTCGATGTAGCGCCTTCCGTCGACGTCGTAGAGCAACGAGCCCTCCCCGCGCTCGATGACCGGCGCCACAGGGAACAGCCCCCAGCCCACGTTGCCGAGCGACTCGCAGCGCGCCGCCCTGTGCGCGAGCGCCTGGGCCTTGGGTCCGAAGGGCGCATTGTCGATACGCGCCAGCAGCTCGGCCTCGGTGAGGCGCGCCTCGCCTGCGGCTCGCTCAACGGCGCTCAGTGTTCTGGGTTTCTCGCTCATGGGTCAGCCTTCCTCGCACTCTGTTCCGTCTGTCCTATAAATTATATCATTCTTATAAGTTTAATACAATTTAAGGAAGAGCCCAAGGCGGCGCTGCGCAAGGAAGAGCCCAAGGCGGTGCTGCGTTACTGCTTGCACCCCCACTGTCATCCCGGCCCCCACTGTCATCCCGGCCCCCACTGTCATCCCGGCCCCCACTGTCATCCCGAGCCTGCCGAGGGATCCTCGACCGCGTAGCGGTCGACTGCGGCCAGAAGATGCTTCGGCCTGTGGCCCGGGCGCTCGAAGTCCACTGGACTGTTTTCCGGGCGCTCGGACCCAAGGATCCCTC
>JAISGJ010000184.1 GCA_031263105.1 Coriobacteriales bacterium | reverse complement strand
GGCGTTCCCCCACCCCCGGGCGCCGGGGCCGGGGTTTTCCCTGGGGGGGGCTTTACCCACAATTTGCCCCCCCCCTTTTCGCCCCCCCCCCCCCCCCCCCCCCCCCGTCAAGGGGTCAGGAGGAAAAAAGATGCGAAAAGCGGGGTTCGGGGCGGAATTCCGCCGCGTAGGGCGGGCCGCACAGGGGGAGGCCGCGACCTTCGTGCCGCCGGACTTCTTGGTGTACCAGCCTTGGAACGTGTGGCCCGTGCGCTTCGGCGCGGCGAGCCTGCCGAGCTCTGAGTCGAACGCATTCTTGACGGATGCCGACGCCTTGCCGGAGACCTTGCCGACCTGAACGACCAGCAGCCTCAGACTCGACGTATCATCTGGACAAGGTCGTCCTCCTGAAGATAGACAAAGCCGTTCTCGGTATACCTCTCAATGAGCTTGGGCTCGTTCCTGCATTCGACGAGGACGCTGGTGAACGTTATCAAGTCGTGGGATTCGGCGATTATCTCCCACGCATAGCGCAGTATTTCGCCTGCACTGATGGGTGATATGTATTCAGGGCTTATATATTTCCCCATATGGCCAATCAGAACGAAATGCGCTATGGGGTCGTCATTGATGACACCGCCCCAGATGCGTTTGCGCTGGGACTTTGAGACGGTGCCTTTGAGCTCGATCGCCTTGTGCGAGAGCGTGAAATACGCTTCCACGACTTGCTTGCCGACAGCAATCTTGTCATAGTCAACAATGAAGTAGACCGAACTCCAGTCACGGCGTTGAAACATGAAGGCCTTGCTGTGCAAAAAGCCCTCAATGTCAGAATCAGGCGAACAGCGAAAAACAGAAAACAGGCCCCTGGCGTCCTCTTCCGTCATGAGGCCCGACCCATGAAGCACGTCCTTAAGCGAGACTATGACTTGCGTGGCCTATCCCTCGCCTCCAACGCTTCGCGCAGCTTCCTTCGCTCGCTCTCCAGAGAAAAACCTGCGATCCTCGGCAGCGGCTCAGCGGGCGCTCCCATAATCTCGAGGTAGCGCTCCATGGCCTCGTCGTCCTTTATCCTGAACGTTTTTGTGATAGATGAAGTAGCCACAGGCGACCTCCCTTCAAATTCCGATTGGCTGTAATGGTATCACATCCTCAGAGACCCTGAAGCCGCAAAGTCAAACATGGGGTGAGCGATGTCCGGTTCATCAGAATCGTTTGGGAGAAATCCTACCGGCTTCCGAACCAGGGCTCAGTGGGGGTCGAGGTCGGGCAGGGCTCTGTGGAGGTAGCGGCCGCGGCCTTCCGAGCCGAGGAACTCGCCTTCCCTCACGATGACCTCGCCCCGGCTGAGGGTCATGACGGGCCAGCCTGTCAGTTCGAAGCCCTCGTAGGGCGTGTAGTCCACCCGCTCGTGGAGCAGGGCATGGGTGACGCGCACCTTCCGCGCGGGGTCGAACAGCACCAGGTCGGCGTCGGAGCCGACCGCGATCGTCCCCTTTTGGGGGAAGACGCCGAAGCGCTTTGCGGGCAGGGTGCTGCACAGCTCCACCATCCGGCTGAGAGGCATGCCCCGCCTCACGACCCCTTCCGAGTAAAGAAGGGGCAGGCGCAGCTCGACGCCGGGGACGCCGTTGGGGCAGAGGGTGAAGTCCGAGGCACCGAGCATCTTGTCCGTCTTGAAGTCAAAGGGGCAGTGATCGCTGCCGATGGCGTCTATGCGCCCGTCGCTCAGGGCTGCCCAGAGCGCCGCTTGGTCAGCTTCCGTCCGCAGAGGGGGGCTCATGACGTACTTGAGGCCCTCGTTGCCGGGAAGGCCGTAGCGCACCTCGTCCAAGACGAGGTACTGCGGGCAGGTCTCAAGGACGGCGTTGTCGGCATCGAACGACAGGCCGCCGACGGCCTCGAGCGCCGCCGCGCTGCTCATATGCACCAGATAGAGCGGGGCGCCGCCGACGGCGTGGGCAAGCGTGAGGACCCTGAACACGGCCTCGGCCTCACAGGAGGCGGGACGGCTCAGCGCATGGTAGGGCACGGAGAGCATCCCCAGCGCGCGGAAGCGCTCCCTGAGCCAGGTGAGCATTGCATGGTCCTCGCAGTGGACACAGGGGAGCAGGCCGAGTTCCGAGCTGCGCGCAAGCAGGCGCAGTATGGCGTCGTCCGAGAGGCGGTTGTCATAGGTCATATAGAACTTGAGGCTCGTGACGCCCTCGCTTGCCAAGCGGCCCATCTGCGCAAGGACGCGGCCGTCGACGTGGTCCACGACCCCATGGAAGCCGTAGTCCACCACGGCCTTGTCGTCCGCCAGCGCATGGTAGACGTCGATCTGGTGCTGGAGCGCGGCGCCTGCGGGCCCAAAGGCCATGTGGTCGATGATGGTCGTGGTCCCGCCGCAGGCGGCCGCTACCGTACCGGTGAGGAAGCTGTCCGTCGCCCTCAGCGTCCCTACAAGGAGGTCCATATGGGTATGGGCATCGACGCCGCCGGGCAGCACGAGCAGGCCCGTGGCGTCGATCCTCTCCTCGTCAGGAAAGGCCTCTGCGAGCCCCTGGCCCAAGGCGACGATACGCCCGCCCTTGACGCGAAGCTCCTGTCGTGTCTCCCCGTGCCCCGTGACGATGGTCCCGTTTACGATAATCATGGACAGACCTCACTTTCACGGTATGGCTTCCACCTGACGTGCGCCCACAGGCGGCGCTTCTCCGGCGGCTTCTTCTGGATTCCTCTATTTCTTGTAATAGGTCCCCCGCAGCGGCAGACGCTGGCGGAAGTTCCCGTCCAGGCGGTAGTAGGCATGTGCCACTGCGGGACTCGTGGGTATGAGGCAGAGCTCGCCCACCCCCTTCGCCCCATAAGCGTAGCCCAACTTGCGCTCGTCGTCTATCTGCGCGAAGCGCACCTCCAGCGGGGGCACCTGCTTCGCACGGGGAAGCCCGAGCGTGCCGTACTTCACCTTGGGGTAGCCGCCCTCGATGGGGAAGTCCTCCGTGAGCGCGAATCCCAGGCCCATGACGACGCCGCCCTCGATCTGGCCCTCGCAGGAGCGGGGGTTGACCGGCGTGCCCACGTCATAGGCCGCAACGACCCTCTCGAGCTTGCCGCTCTCGTCGAGGATGACGACCTGGGTCGCATAGCTGTAGGAGACGTGGCTCACGGGATGGGGCACCGGCGCGCCCATGGGGTCGGTCTCGGCGAAGAACTCGCCGTAGTACTCCTCGCCTTCGAGGTCGGCGAGGGACCTGCCGGCCTTGAGGTCCTTCGCGAGCCCCTCGGCCGCCCTCCTGGTCGCCTCGCCCGTCAGCACGGTCTGCCTCGAGGCCGTGCTGGTCCCCGCGTCGGGGGTGCGCACGGTGTCGGGGGCCTCGTGGACGAGGTCGCAGGGACGAAGGCCGGTCGTCTCGCACAGCATGTGCATGCAGACCGTCGCGATCCCCTGCCCCATGCAGGCCGCAGAGGTGCGCACGTGGACCTTGCCGCCTTCTATCGAGAGACGGCAACGGCCGATGTCCTTGAGCCCGACGCCCTTGCCGCTGTTCTTGAAGCCGCAGGCGATGCCCGCATAGGGGTTCGACTCGAAGTCCTCCTTGACGGCCTCCAAGGTCTCGACCAGAGCGGTGTTCGCATCCGCTATCTGACCGTTGGGCAGCACCTGGCCAGGCCTGATGGCGTTGCGGTAGCGTATCTCCCACGGGGATATCCCCACCATCTCGGCCAAGAGGTTGAGGTTGCCCTCCATGGCGAAGCAGCTCTGGGTCACCCCGAAGCCGCGGTAGGCCCCCGAGACGACGTTGTTGGTGTAGACCGCCATGCCGAGGATGTCGATGTTCTGGAAGTTGTAGGGGCCGGCGGCATGGGTGCAGGCCCGCTGGAGGACCGGGCCCCCGAGCGAGGCGTAGGCCCCGGTGTCGGCGATGAGCAGCGCCTTCATGGCCGTGAGGCGCCCCTGCTCGTCGCAGGCGGTCGTGAACTCCATCTCCATCGCATGGCGCTTCGTATGGTAGTCGATGCTCTCCTGGCGGCTGAACCTCACCTTGACCGGCAGCTTGGTATGCCAGGCCATGAGGGCCGCATGGTGCTGCACGCTCATGTCCTCCTTGCCGCCGAAGCCCCCGCCGACGAGGTTCGAGGTGACCCGCACGTCCTCAAGGGGGATCTGGAGCATGTTCGCCGTCTCGCGCCGGTCGTCGTAGACCGACTGCCCGCCGGTGTACAGGTGCAGGCCCGTCTCGCCGAGCGGCACGGCCACCGCGCATTCCGGCTCCATGAAGGCGTGGTCGTTGTGGGGGGTGTAGTACTTCCTGGTCACCACATGGGCCGCCTCGGCAATGGCCTTGTCGGGGTCGCCCCGGTGCAGGTACTCCTTGCTCATGATGTTGCCTGTGGCATGCACGAGGGGCGCGTCTGCCCTGAGCGCGTCCGTCGGGCTGACGACGGGCGGGCGCTCCTCGTACTCGACCTCGATGAGGGCCAGTATCTCGTCGAGGCTCTCGCGGTCCCGCGAGCCGACGAGGGCGAGCGCATCCCCGATATAGCGCGTCTCCTGCCCTACGGAGATCATGACGTCCCAGTCCTGCTTCAGGTGGCCTATCTTGTTATGGGGCACATCGGCTGCCGTCAGCACCCGCACGCAGTCGGGATGCCTCTCGGCCTTCGTGGTGTCGATGGCCTTGATGAAGGCCCGTGGGCACGGTGCCCGCAGCGCCTTTGCGAAGATCATGTCCTCGAAGGAGAGGTCGTCGCCGAATATGCCGGTCCCGAGGACCTTCTCGGCCACGTCGCTGCGCTTGCAGTCCTCCGACATCCGCCCCTGTTCCGTGTCTGCGGGCACGGGGGCCCCTGTGCGGAAGTACTCGGCCGCAATCAGTATGGCCTGCTCTATCTTCGTGTAGCCCGTGCAGCGGCAGATGTTGCCGTTGATGGCCTTCTTGATGGCCTCGAGCGTCGGGGCGGGGTTCGCGTCGAGCAGCGCCTTCGCCGACATGACCATGCCGGGTATGCAGAAGCCGCACTGCACGGCCCCTGCCGCGCCGAAGCTCTCCACATAGACTTCCTTCTCCCGGTCGCTCAGCCCCTCTATGGTGAGAACCTCGGCGCCTTCCAGGTTCTCGGTCTTCCGTATGCAGGACTTCGTCGCGACGCCGTTGATGAGGACCGTGCAGGTGCCGCAGGACCCCGAGTTGCAGCCGTCCTTGACGGAGTTCAGGTGCAGGTCGTCCCGCAGGTAGCGGAGAAGGGATTTCCCCGAGGGGACGTCATACGGCACGCCGTTTATCGTTATGTTCATGAAAGGACTCCTTACTCCTCTTGCTCCTCTTCTGACGCATCGCCATCTCGTGCTATATCCGTGCCCAGAGGGCCGCCGCCCGCTGGCGCGAGTCGGCCATCAGCTTCTCCTCGTCGATGCCGACGAGCTCGCGGCCGCGCATGACGGTCCTGCCGTTGACGATGGTCGTGTCCACACAGCGACCTTGGATGCCGAACAGGATATGGCTGGCGAGGGTGCCTGCGGTAAGGGGGGTGGGGGGCTCGTAGTCGACGATGACGATGTCGGCGTATGCGCCCGGCCTGAGCACCCCTGTCTCGCCGTCCAGGTACCGGTTCATGATGGCCCGGTTGTTCTCGAAGAGCATCGTGTGCGGCTCGGCCCAGCAGACGGACGGGACGTGCGCCTCGTGCTTCTGGATGGCATGGACCGCCCGCAGGGACTCGGTCATGTCGGTGCAGTAGCCGTCGGTCCCCATGCCGAGCAGGACGCCGGCCTTCATCATGCGCAGGACCGGCGCACAGCCGACCGCGTTGCTCATGTTGGACTCGGGGTTGTTGACGACGGCGGAGCCGCTCTGTGCAAGCAGCACTATCTCGTCGTCGGTGACCTGCACGCAGTGGACGATGAGGGAACGCTCGTTGAGCACACGGTTTTGGGACAGGCGCTCTATCGCCCTCACGCCGTATTTGGCGAGGGAGTCGACGACGTCCTCTATCCCCTCAGCCGCATGGATGTGGCAGCCGACGCCGAGGTCCTCGGCCTGCCCGACGACGCCCTCCAAGGTATGCTGGGAGACGGTCATCTGGGCATGCATGCCCATGAGGCCCTTCAGCATGTCGCTTCGCAGCTCCTTGCAGTGGCGCACGAACTCGGCGTTCTCGGCTATGCCCTCCTGGGCTATCCGCTCCCCGTCGCGGTCGGACACCTCGTAGCACAGGTTCGAGCGGACGCCGATGAGCTCGGCCGCGTCGGCTATCGCAAACAGGCTCCCCCGGACCGCGAAGGGGCTTGCGTGATGGTCGATGACGGAGGTGACGCCGTTGCGCACGCCGTCGATCATGGGCCCCACGGCGCTCAGGTAGACCTCGTCGCCCTCGAGCATCTTGTCGAGGCGCCACCAGAGCCCCGAGAGCACCTCCCCGAAGGTGGTCGCAGGCCTCGTCGAGCCGAAGTCGATGCCGCGCGCAAAGGTGCTGTAGTAGTGCATGTGCGTGTTGATGAAACCGGGCATGACGAGACGGCCCTTCGCGTCGATCGCCTCGGCGTCCCCGTAGCGCTCCTTGAGCTCCCGGGTCGGCCCGACCGCGCATATCGTCGTGCCTTCGAAGGCGACGGCCCCGTCATGGACGAGGGGGTTCGCCTCGTCGCGCGTCACAAGGGTGGCGTTGGTTATCACTGTGGTGCTCATCGCACACCTCCTTGGACTCCCAGACCTGTCAGGTAGGGGTAGTCCGTAC
The DNA here is from genome assembly GCA_031263105.1 of Coriobacteriales bacterium. Taxonomy (GTDB): domain Bacteria; phylum Actinomycetota; class Coriobacteriia; order Coriobacteriales; family UBA8131; genus JAISGJ01. The sequence continues at coordinate 10,904 of JAISGJ010000184.1, read as the reverse complement.
ATATCCTCTCGATCATCGCCGCATGGGCGAAGGGGAGCCTCTCGTCGCCGAGGGCCCCCTCGATGACGGCCCCTTCCTCGAGGCGCGCCCTGATGCGCCCTGGGCCAAGGAGGAGGAAGCCCCGGTTGGAGCTTGCGTCGAAGTCCTCCTCGCTGGCATACAGCGTCAGCTTGTCGAGATAGGGCCGGCCTGCCGTCGGGCAGAAGGTGCCGCAGTTGCCGCATTCGTTGCACAGGCCGTCGAGATGGAGCACCTGGTGGCGCTGCGCGAAGCCGAGGTGGGCCTCCCCCATGTCGATGCTGACATTGGCCCGGTTGGGGCAGACGTCGACACAGACCTCGCAGACCACGTTACAGCAAAGGCAGCGCATCGCGTCGGCCCTGCGGGCCTGTTCAAGGCCGACGGCAGGGGCGGCATCGGGGGCGGGGGCATCGGGGGCGGCACCGGCATCGGGGGCGGGGGCGGCGGGGGCGAGCACGCCCTTTCCGCCGAGGAGCAGGTCGCGGGGCACCTGCGGCCCGAAGGTCCTGAAGTCCGCATCCAGCCCCAGCTTGGCGAGGATGTCCGAGGCGGCTGCCTTGGCGTCCGCCATCGCCTTGACGACGGTGGCGGGGCCTGCCTTGGCGTCGCCGACGATATAGACGCCGTCGCGCGAGGTCTCGTTGGACGCTCCGAGCACCGCATGGCCCCGCTCGTCGAGGGCTATCCCGTTTCGGGAGAAGGGCGCAGTGTCGACCGTCGCGCCCGTTGCAACCACGACCGTGTCGAAGGGAAGGACGTCCTGCTCGCCCGTTGCGAGGATGCCCCTGCGCCCGCTGGCATCGAAGTCGCCCAGGCGCATGACGTCGCAGTGCAGCAGGCCGTCCGCATAGGCACGGGGGGCATGCAGCTCCTGGAAGCGGACGCCGTCGCGCTCTGCCAGCTCGACCTCCTCCCTCTGTGCGGGCATGAACTCCCTGGTGCGGCGGTAGACGACGACCGCCTCCGTGACGCCCTTGTTGCGGACGGCCGCGCGCGCGCAGTCCATGGCGACGTCCCCGCCGCCTATGACGGCGACACGGCGCCCCAGCCCGAGGGCCAGGCCCGACTCCTTCGAGCGTGCGAGGAAGTCGAGGGCGTCCACGACCTGCGTCCCGTCGAGGGGGACGGCGCTCCTTGCCTCCTTCCAGGCCCCTGTCGCGAGGATGACGAAGCCGAAGTCCCCGCGCAGCGCCTCCAAGTCGTAGTCCGGTGCGGCACCGAACTCGAAGCGGACGCCGCTCGCCTCGGCGAGCCCCAGGTCCAGGGCGAGGTCGTCGTCGCGTATCCGAAAGGCAGGTATGACGTGCGAGACGATGCCGAAGGGCCTGTCCCTCGTCTCCCGCACCGTCACGTCGAGGCCGTTGCGGCGCAGGTAGGTCGCTGCCGCAAGGCCCGCAGGGCCGGCCCCGACGACGAGCACCTTTGTCGCGCTGCGAAGCGGCGAGGGCGCCATCGAGCCGATGTAGGCGGCCTGCGCCGCCTCGGAGGCCGCCTTCTTCGCGGCCCGTATCTGCACGGGGTCGTCGTAGTCGAGGCGGGTGCAGCGGTTCTGGCACTGGTGGTCGCAGATCGCGCCTGTCACGGAGGGCAGGACGTTGTCGTTGACGATCACCTCGAAGGCGCGGGCGAGGTCGCCGTGCGCCACCTGCTCGAGGTAGGCGGGGATCTGCTGCCCGATCGGGCAGCCGGTCTCGGAGCAGGGGGCCTCGGCGCAGTCGATGAGGGCGAGCGCCTTGTCGGATTTGCGCCCTGCCTGCTCCCGGTACCCCTTGCGATGGCGCGGCAGGGCCCGGGCGGACTCGGCAAGGCGGGCGAGGGCCGCGACGTCGAGGCCGTCCCTTCCTGCGTCCACGCTGCCCTCGGCAAGGGAGGCAAGCTGCGTCAGGCGCTCATAGCCGCCGGGCTTGAGCAGCGTCGTCGCCACCGTGACGGGACGGATGCCGCAGGCGAGCAGGTCCGCGATGTTGAAGGCGTCCGCGCCGCCGGAATACGAGATGGGGAGCGCGCGCCCGACGGCCTCGGCGAGCCGCGCCGCCACGTTGACGGAAAGGGGGAAGAGCGCCCTGCCGGACATGTACATCTCCTCGCCCGGCAACTCGCCCCTCGCGATGTCCACAGGGAAGGTGTTCGTGATCTTCACGCCCATATCGAGTCCTTCGGCCCGGGCCGCGCCCTGGAGCCTCCCTATCATGGCGACCGCGTCGTCGAACTGAAGGTCTTCCTTGAAGTGATGGTCGTCGAAGGAGACGTAGCCGTAGCCCATGGCGTCGAGTATCTCCCGCGCGGGCGCGTACCCCAGCAACGTGGGGTTGCACTTGATGTTCGTGTGGAGGTGCTTCTCGGTCAGAAGGTAGTGGGCGATGCGCTCGATCTCCTCGCGGGGGCAGCCGTGGAGGGTCGAGAGCGTGACGCTGTCCGACACCTGCGAGGGGATGCGCACAAGCTCGTCTGCGCCGAAGGCCGCAAAGCGCCCCCGGTTGGCGTCGAGCCAGGAAAGGCACTCGTCCCAGATGCGGCTTCCGGCCGCGTCCTTGAGCCCGTCGAGGTAGCAGTCTATCTTCGGCGACTGTATGCCCTCGAGGCTGTAGCCCACGCTCATGTTGAACACGAGCCCGGTATCGAGGCCGAGCTCGCAGCCGAGCACATGGGCCGCGACCCATGCCTTCACGTACTCTTCCAAGGCCTGCTGGACGGTGAGCTCCGTCGACCACTCGACGTTGTAGCACTCGTCCGCAGCGTTGATGCAGGGCCGCGCGACGCAGTTCCTCAACTCCTCGCCGTCCATGGTCTGGACGGTCTTCAGCTCGACGAAGCGGGCGCCGGCCAGGTAGGCGGCGACGATGTTTCCCGCAAGCTGCGAGTGCGGCCCTGCGGCAGGGCCCACCGGCGAGTCGATCTCCGTTCCGTGGCAGCGCGCCCGCACCCCCGAGCGGTTGCGGTAGAACTTGTCCTCCCTCACCCCGAATATGGAGCGGGTCTTGCCGTACTCCCCGAGGATGCGCTCCATCAGGTCGGCGAACGGCAGGGGTCTCATGATCTCACTCATGGCAGAACTTCCTTTTCCAGCATTTCCTTCTGTGTGGTTCCAGACGGCGGGCGGGAAGGCAGGGGGCCTTCCCGCCCCTATTTGCGGCCTTCGGCCTCCGGCCTCTAGCCCAGTATCTCGATAGGGTCGGCATCCTTCCCGGCCCCGTCCTTCTCCTTGCCCCGTTCCTTGAAGAGCAGGTTCGCGATGACCGCGACCAGACAGACCGCCAAGGTCGTCTCGCTGAAGATGAAGTGCAGGGGCTCGGGGAACAGGGCGACGAGCGCAGGGGTCTGGCTCATGGCGAAGCCCGCACCGAAGGTGATGCAGAGGATGAGGATGTTGCGCTCCGTCAGGCCGTTCAAGACGATGAGCTTGATGCCGTTGACGAGTATCATCCCGAAGACCGAGATGACCGCGCCGCCGAGCACGCAGGCGGGCATCGCCGAGAAGACCGCGCCGATCGGCGGGAAGAAGCCTGCGGCGATGAGGACGAAGGCCCCCATGGCCACGACCCACTTGTTGACGACCTTGGTCATGGCGACGATGCCGGCGTTCTGTCCGAAGGCGGTGTTCGGCAGGCAGTTGAACGCGCCCGCGACCATGCTGCCGACGGCGTCGGCAAGGATGGCGCCCGAGGTCTCCTTGTTCGTGGCCTCGCGGTCGAAGGCCGCCACCGTGATGCCGTTGACGTTGCCCATGGTCTCAAGGCCGCTGATGATGTAGAGCAGGCCGATCGTGACGATGGGCCCGAGGTGGAAGGCCGGCACGGTGGCCGGCAGGGGCAGGGAGACGAAGCCGTTCGCAAGCAGGTTCGAGAAGTCGACCATGCCGAAGGCGATGGCGAGGAGGTAGCCCACGATGATGCCGCCGAGGATGGCCATGGCCTTGACGAAGCCCCTGCCCCAGCGTTGCAGCGCGACGATGACGAGGAACACGACGATGCCCACGAGCAGGTTCTGCCAGGAGCCGTACTGGGCGGCCAGGGCGGCCACCTCGGGCGGGACCTGCAGGCCGTCGGCCGCCAATGCCTGGGAGCTCGCAAGCGCGCCCTGCGCCGCCGCGCCGCCCGCGAGGTACTGGATGCCGACCGGCAAGAGCGACAGGCCGATGGTCATCAGCACGGTGCCGATGACGATGGGCGGGAACAGCCGCTGGAGCACCCGGTAGAAGAGCCCCAGTATGATCTCCATGACCCCGCCCACGATGATGGCCCCGAAGACCGCAGCCAGGCCGTACTCGGTCAACGTGGCCACCAGGGCGCTCACGAACACGAAGGAGGTGCCCATGACGATCGGCAGGCCGCCGCCTATCTGAAACTTCCCGATCTTGATCGGATAGAGCTGCAGGAGGGTCGTGAGGCCCGAGACGAGCATGGCGCACTGCACCATGAGTATCGTCTCCTGCGGGGTCATGATCGTCGATCCCGCCGCGCCGACGATCCCCGCGAGCACCAGGACGGGTGCGAGGTTGCCGACGAACATCGTCAGCACGTGCTGCAGGCCCAAGGGGAAGGCGATGCGGAACGGCGGTTTGCCTCCCAACTGGTATATCATGTCGGTCGCGCCCACGCCCTCCGGAGTTGCTACTGCTACTGTGCCCACGTCCTTGCTCTCTGGCATAACAATCCTCTCCAATCCTTGGGTGTCGTACTCCTATGACCTTATCCTTACCGGGTGACCGAAGTCCCCGTGACGCCCTCTATGGCCTCCCGCGCCCTCTCCAGCAAGGTGATCAACGCCGTCCTGCCCTCGCCCGAACGGACGAACGATGCGGCCGCGCGCACCTTGGGCTCCATGGAGCCCTTCCCGAACTCGCCGGCCTCGCACAGGGCGGACGCCTCGTCTGCGGTCATATGGTCGAGCTCTCGCTGCTGCGGCGTGCCGAAGCCCGTGCAGACCTTCTCGACCGCCGTGAGGATGACGAGGAGGTCGGCCCCTATCGCCTCGGCGAGCCGTGCCGCCGTGAGGTCCTTGTCGATGATGGCGCCCTGGCCACGGTACTGGCCGTCCTCCAAGGCCACCGGTATGCCGCCTCCGCCGCAGGCGATGGGGATGTGCCCGGCCGCCAGCAGCGCCTTGACCGTCTCGGCCTCGACGATGGCGACGGGGCGCGGCGAGGCGACGACCCTGCGCCATCCCCTGCCGCTGTCCTCCGCGACGGGGATGCCCTGCCCCTGGAGCGCCAATGCCTCCTCCTCGGTCATGAAGCCGCCGATGGGCTTGGTGGGATCGTCGAACGCGGGGTCGCGGGGATCGACGACGACCTGCGTGACGAGGGTCACGACCGGTGTGGCGTTCGCGCGGGCATCGAGCTCGGCGCGCACGACGTTTTGGAGGTCGTAGCCGATGTAGCCCTGGCTGAGCGCCACGCAGACCGACATGGGGAGCAAGGGGTACGAGGCGTCCGCCTTGGCGGCGGTCTCGAACGCGGTCTCTATCATGCCGACCTGCGGGCCGTTCCCATGCACGAGCACCAGCTCGTGGCCTGCCTCTACGAGGTCGGCGATGGCGGACGCGGCCGCCTTCGCCGCGTGCATCTGCTCGTCGAGGTTGTCGCCCAAGGCATTGCCCCCCAAGGCGACGACGATCCGCTTCCTTGAGGGATGCGGGGAGCCGCCCTTGTGCGGGGCGGCCGCCTGTCTTTCGGTGTCCACGGTCTTGTCCTCAGTCCTTCTCTGGCAGCGTCTCAGTTCGAGAAGCGTCGCGCGTCACGGGCGATGAGCTCGGCGAGCTTTGCCGACGGGTCCGCCATCTTGCTCAGGAATATCATCGCAGCGATGATGTAGGGCTTGTGGCTCGCCTCCTTGTAGAGGGGCACGCGGTAGCGGTCGAACACCGATGATGCGACCTCGCCCTGCGCACAGCTGACGCCCGAGATGTCGGCCGGCAGGCAGTGCATGTACAGCGCCTTGCCGCCTGTGGTCGAGGCCATGAGCTCCTCGGTGCACTCCCAGTCGCGATGCTGCGCGTTCTCGGCGAGCAGCTCCTTCTCGAGCGCGTCTATGCCGGCCCGGTCGCCCTCGCCGTACAGCTCGGTGCGCCTCTCCATGGCCCTGAACGGGGCCCAGCTCTTGGGATAGACGATGTCCGCCCCTTCGAAGGCCTCTGCCATGAAGCCCGTCTTCACAAAGGAGCCGCCGGAGGCCGCAGCGTTCTTGCGGGCCACCTCCTCGACCCCGGGCATGACCTCGTACCCTTCCGGGTGGGCCAGGACGACCTCCATGCCGAAGCGCGTCATCAGGCCGATGATGCCCTGCGGGACCGAGAGGGGCTTGCCGTAGGAGGGGGAATAGGCCCAGCTCATGGCGATCCTCTTGCCCTTGAGGTTCTCGATGCCGCCGAAGGTGTGGATGATGTGGTTCATGTCCGCCATCGCCTGGGTGGGATGGTCTATGTCGCATTGGAGGTTCACGAGGTTGGGGCGCTGCTCCAGGTTGCCGTCCTCGAAGCCCTCCTTGAGCGCCTGGCTGACCTCGCGCATGTAGGCGTTCCCCTTGCCGATGAACATGTCGTCGCGTATGCCTATGACGTCGGCCATGAACGAGACCATGTTCGCGGTCTCGCGCACCGTCTCGCCGTGCGCTATCTGCGACTTGCCCTCGTCGAGGTCCTGCACGGCAAGGCCGAGCAGGTTGCAGGCCGAAGCAAAGCTGAAGCGCGTGCGCGTGGAGTTGTCGCGGAACAGCGAGACCGCAAGCCCGCTGTCGAAGATGCGCGACGAGATGTTCGCCTCGCGCAGGGCGCGCAGGGCGTCGGCCACGGTAAAGGTCGCCACAAGCTCGTCGTGGCTCTTCTCCCAGGTGAGGAAGAAGTCCTCGCCGTGCATTCCGGCCGCGTCAAGCGAGCGGAGCGTGTCGAGGTGGGCAGTGAAATCCGTCATGGGGTCTCTCCTTTGTCAACCGATGGGGCTTCTGGTCGTTCTTCTCTGGTCGTTCTTCTCTAGTCGTTCTTCTTGTCCGTGTACAGGGCCGGCAGGGCCGCATAGACCGCAGCGCATCTCACGAGGTCGGCCTTCCAGGTCCTCTCGTTGGGGGCGTGCGCCTGGGCCTCCTTGCCGGGGCCGAAGCCTATGCAGGGGATGCCGTTGCGCCCCATGATGGACACGCCGTTGGTCGAGAAGGTCCATTTGTCGACGACCGGCTCGCCGTACAGGCCGCGATAGGCCGCAACGGCGGCCTCCGTGGCCGGCGCGTCGGCGGGGATGACCCAGGTGGGGAAGAAGCAGTCGATGGGGTACACGAGGCCGGTGTAGCTCGGGCGCTCATAGGTGTACATGGAGACGGCCGCGTTGTGCCTCTTGACGCTCGGCAGCGCACGGAGCTCCTCGAGGGCCGTCTCGTAGGTCTCGCCGTCGGTGAGGCGGCGGTCTATGGAGATGGCGCAACTGTCCGCCACGGCGCAGCGCGAGGGCGAGGTGAAGAATATCTCCGACACCGCAAGCGTCCCCTTGCCGAGGAAGGGGTCGTCCGCAAGGCGTTCGTTGAGCCCCTTGACCTCTCCCAGTATCTCCCCCATCTTGTAGATGGCGTTGTCGCCGCGCTCGGGGGCGCTCCCATGGCAGGAGACGCCTTGGACCTCGACGCGGATCTCCATGCGGCCCCGCTGGCCGCGATAGATGTGGCCGTCGGTGGGCTCGGTGATGACGACGAACTCGGGGCGTATGCCCTCCTCTTTGATCATGTACTCCCAGCACAGGCCGTCACAGTCCTCCTCCTGGACCGTGCCCGTGACCATGACGCGGTAACGGTCGTTGAGCAGGCCGAGGTCCTTCATGATCTTCGCGCCGTAGACCGCCGAGACGACGCCGCCGAGCTGGTCGCTCGTCCCACGCCCGCCTATCTCCTCATCGGTCTCGAAGCCCTCGAACGGGTCGAAGTCCCAGTTCTCGCGGTTGCCGACGCCCACGGTGTCGATATGCCCGTCGAAGGCTATGAGGGTCGTGCCCGTGCCCAGGTACCCGACGGCGTTGCCCATCGCGTCGATGCCCGCCTCGTCGAACCCGACCTTCTCCATCTCCTCGACGATGCGCGACGCGGTCGCCTTCTCCTGGGTGCTCTCGCCCGGCAGGCGGACAAGGTCGCGCAGGAACGTCGTCATGTCCTGCCGGTAACCCTCCGCTGCCTTTTTGATTCCTTCGAAATCCATGGATGGACCTCCTTCTTCGCTCGTTCGCTCGTGTCGTTGCCGGGATGGCCCGGCCCTATCCTTGAACCCTGTACGAGGGGTTGAAGCCGTCCCAGACGACGCTCCGGTACATCTCCGGGTCGGTGTCGCCCTCCGTGCTGAAGCACAGCACCTGCGAGTCCGGCCCGAGGCCGAGCGCTTGCCGCAGGTCCCCGTAGCCCCCGTCGGTCATGAGGACGGAGACGAGGCCCGCCCCGACGGCCCCGGACTCGCCCGACTTGACCGGAGGGTCGCCCGCAAGCGGTGCGGCGAGCAGGCGCATGCCGTGGCCGCTCACCCAGTCGGGGACGGAGACGAAGGCGCGTGCCCGGTTCCTGAGGATGTCCCACGAAAGGGTGCACGCCTCGCCGCAGGCAAGGCCGGCCATGATGGTCGAGAGGTCCCCGCCCACCGCGACGAGCTCGCCTGCGCAGGCCGAGCGGTAGAGGCAGTCGGCGGCCTGCGCCTCGACGACCGTGGTGACGGGGCAGGCCTCGCCGTAGGCGTTCGCGAAGTAGCCCTGGACGGCACCGGCGAGCGACCCGACGCCGGCCTGCACGAAGACGTGCGTGGGACGCGTGACGCCCGCCGCTTTGAGCTGCTCGTCCGCCTCGGCCGCCATGGTCGCATAGCCCTGCATGATCCAGGCGGGTATCTCCTCGTAGCCGTCCCATGCGGTGTCCTGCACCATGACGCCGTCAGGGTCCGCCTCGGCAAGGCCGTTCACGTAGCGCACGGCATCGTCGTAGTTCATGTCGGTTATCGATGCCTGGGCGCCTTCACGGACGATGGCCTCGAGGCGGGCGGGGGAGCTGCCGGTCGGCATGCAGACGACCGATTTCTGGCCCAGCCTGTTCGCGGCCCAGGCCACGCCCCGCCCATGGTTGCCGTCGGTCGCCGTATAGAAGGTGAGCTCCCCTGTCTGCGCCTTGGTCTCCGGGGAGACGAGGGTCTCGAAGCCGACCTCGGAGACGTCCCTGCCGAGGCGGCGGGCGATATAGGCGGCCACCGCGAACGAGCCGCCGAGCACCTTGAAGGCGTTGAGGCCGAAGCGGAAGGACTCGTCCTTGACGTACAGCCCCCCAAGCCCCAGATGGGAGGCGAGCGCGTCGAGCCGCGCCAGCGGCGTCGGCTCGTAGCCGGGGATGGACGCGTGGAAGGCCCGCGCCGCCGCGACGGACGACGCGCCGAGCAGCCCCAGGTTCGCGGAGCAGTCCGTTGGGGGCATCGTGTTCGCGACCCAGCCGATGTTCTCTCTCGTGTGTCCCATATGGCGTTCCTTTCGTCTCCCTAGGGCATCGTCTGCGGCACGGGCGTCTGCGGCACGGGCGGAAGGGGGGTGCCAAGGGGGCCGCCCTTCCTGTTTTTTGCAAAGTTCCACCAGGGCCGGGGCACAACCGCCCTCCGGCTTCCGGTATGACTCTCAGTTCCCAACGCGGTGCCTCTGGTTTCCTGCAAGGGCTCCTTAGGCCCTCTTAAAATCGCTTCGTGTCAGCCCTTTGCAAGGGCGACGGCCTCTATCTCGACCAACGAGCCCTTGGGGAGCCCTTTGACTGCGACGGCCGAGCGGGAGGGAAGCGCGGGGCCGACGAAGAAGCGGGCATAGACCTCGTTCATCTGTGCGAAGTCGCCCATGTCGGCCATGAACACGGTCGTCTTCACGACTGCGTCAAGGCTGCTTCCGCCCTCTTCGAGGACGGCCTTGAGGTTCTTCAGGACCTGCTCGGTCTGCTCGGCAACGGTCGTCCCTACAGGCTCGCCCGTCGCGGGGTCGAGGGGTATCTGGCCCGACGTGAAGAGGAGGCCCCCCACGCGGTTGGCCTGGGCATAGGGCCCTATCGCCGCAGGTGCCGCATCCGTTGTGATGACTGTCCGTTCCATATGCCTTGCTGCTCCTTCGAACGTTGCCGTGCCCTTGTCACAGGGCTTCCGTCTGCCGGGCCGGGTGCCCGGCGTCTGCCTACTTCTCCTCTTGGGACCCGAGGTAGTTGTACAGCGTGTACTTGGATATGCCGTAGTAGTTCGCGATGCGCTCCGAGCTCTTCTTGATGAGGAGCGCGCCCTTGCTGTCGAGGAAGCGAATGGCCTCGGCCTTCTCCTCCTTCGTCATGAACGCGATCGGCTTGCCGACGAGCCGATGCGACTCGTCTATCAGCTGGTCGAGCAGGTCGTTGACGTTGTCGGGGATCGTCGCGGCCCCCTGCCCTCCGTCCTCGACGGAGAGGAGGCCCTGAAGGGAGCGGTCGGCGAGCATGAGCCTGCTGATGTCGTAGTTCAGACAGACGACGGCGACGACCTCGCCCGCCTCGTTGTGCAGGTTTATCGTCGAGGACTTGAGCATCTTGCCGTCTTTGGTGTTGGTCACATAGGAGTAGCGGTCCGAGATGTCCCTGTTCTTCAGGGCCTCGAGCACGGTCTCGCTCGCGCTGTCCCCCACTTTGCGACCGGTGACGTGGCCGTTCTCGATGACCGCGATGGTGCCGTCGGCCCCATGGGTCGTGTCATGGATGACGACCTCGCACTCCGGGCCGAAGTGACGCGCAAGGCCGATGGCGATGCGGGAAAGAATGGGCCTGATCTGCTCGAATTCATGTGTGTCCGGCATAGTCGTCATCTCCTTCGGATGAAGTATAGGCCTCCCGCTTCGAGAAGTCAACAAACATTTTGTATACCTTACAAAAATTTTTCAAGAG
>JAISGJ010000105.1 GCA_031263105.1 Coriobacteriales bacterium | reverse complement strand
GCCGAGGAATCCTTGGGTCCGAGCGCCCGGAAAACGCACCGCGTTTTCAGCGAGGACGGGCCGACAGGCCCACGGGACCCGAGCGCCCGGAAAACGCACCGCGTTTTCAGCGAGGACGGCGCGACAGTCCGGCGGACTGGGAAACAGCGCGGTGCGCTGTTTCCGGGCGAAGCTGCGAAGCAGCGGGTGAGCCCCTAAGCGGGTGAGCCCCTGAGCGGGTGAGCCCCTGAGCGGGTGAGCCCCTGAGCGGGTGAGCCCCTGAGCGTATGAGCCCCTGAGCGGGTGAGCCCATGGAACCGACAGGCCCACGGGACGCGGAGCAGCCGACCGCAGGTCGAGGTGCCCTCTGGCCGCAGTCGACCGCTTGCGCGGTCGAGGATCCCTCGGCAGGCGCGGGATGACAGTGGGGGGCCGGGGCGGCAGCGGGGGCCGGGGCGGCAGCGGGGGCCGGGGCGGCAGCGGGGGCCGGGGCGGCAGCGGGGGCCGGGGCGGCAGCGGGGGGCCGGGGCGGCAGTGGGGGCTCGGAATCTGACAGTGGGGGTCGGGATGACAGTGGGGGTGTGAACAATAATCATTTTCGTATTTCGATAGTTCCGTTGTCTTTGCCATCCTTGCCATATCGTTCAGGGAGAGTGCTTCCCTGTGCCGAACCTGCTCTACATGCATGTGCGCCTACAGCTCGAAGCGCTCCTCTGTTCCGTCGATGTCGCAGATGCGGGCGATGCCCTCGTCGACGGAGAAGAACACCAGCAGGCCGTCGTCGGCGCTTGAATGCGCCTCTCCGATGCCCGCCATATGCTCGAAGCCCGCCTGTCGGAGAGCGGCCGAGGGCTCGGCGAAGACCGCCTTGCCGCGCACGACGAGCCACGGGTGCCCGGGCTTCCAGGCCGAGAGCTCGAAGCGGGGGTTCGCGGTCAACTCAAGATATACGTCCTTGCCCCTCGAGGTGCTGAACCACAGTCTGCCCTCCTCGGCAACGGCGAAGCTGAAGGGGCGCACATGCGGCTCGTCGTCTGTGCTTGTTGCCAGGAACCACGCGGGGACGGCGGTAAGGTAATCGGCGACCCGCTGCAGTCGCTGCAATCGCTGTGGCTGCTGCGCCATGGTGCCTCACCTCTGTCCTGTGGCAGGTTCTGCGGCCGGCCGGAAGAAGCGCCACAGGCTCTTGTACAGCAGGAACGAGAGGACGCTGTTCAGCAGGGCCTTAAGGGCGTTGAACGGCAGCATGAGGGGAACCACGTAGGTGAGGGTCTCATCGAAGGGGATGCCGTAGAACTGCGGCCATATGACCAGGTTCACGGGGATTATCACCGCCACGCTCACGATGCTGCCTACGACAAGGCCGACGACGAGGCGTGCGGTCGTCTTGGATTTGCGGCAGATAAGGGCGCCGGGCACCACGAACGCGAGTACGACTACGATGTTTATGAGCGCGCCGATGTAGTCCGAGGAAAGCAGTCCGTGAAGAATCCACCCGAGGACGCCGATAAGGCAGCCGGCCCCCGGGCCAAAGCCAAGGCCGCCCAGCATGGCAGGCACGTTGGCTGGGTCGTAGGTGATTCCAAAGAGCGCTGCCGGTGGGAAGATCGGCAAGGGGATGAACGCGAACACCGCACAGAGTGCCGTGAACAGCGCCATCGTTGCCAGCTGCCTTGCGCTCCAGCGCGTGTGTCGTCCCGTGTTCCTCTGTCGTGCATCGGTTTCGGTTGCCATTACACCCTCCTTCAGAATAGAAAAGCCCACAGGGGCCTGTGGGCGAGGGTGCCGACCGGGACACTGTTCTCTCATCCGGACTGTACCGTCGGTCCCGGGTTCCAACCGGGTCTGCCTTTCGGCTCGCGGACTCGTGGCTGGCATCTGCCGCCCATCACCGCCGGTGAGGAGTTTCACCTCGCCCTGAACAATTATCAGTGTGAGTATAGCAGAATGTCGGAAGGTTCGGGAGTATAATCTTGTGGGCGTATCTGGAGCGCGTATCTGGAGCGCGTATCTGGAGGTGTGCTCTGCAAACGTTGCTGTTCACACTCTCACTGTCATTCTGAGCGAAGCGCCCGAAAGGGCGCGCAGCGTGAGAATCTTTGGACGCGCAGCGTCCAACTGGCCCGGTCGGCTGCTTCGCGTCCCGTGGGCCTGTCGGTTCCATGGGATCACCCGCTCAGGGGCTCATACGCTGCTTCGCAGCTTCGCCCGGAAACAGCCCACTGGGCTGTTTCCCAGTCCGCCGGACTGTCGCGCCGTCCTCGCTGAGAACGCGGTGCGTTTTCCGGGCGCTCGGACCCGAGGATTCCTCGACAGGCTCGGAATGACAGTGGGGCTCGGAATGACAGTGGGACTCGGAATGACAGTGGGGCTCGGAATGACAGTGGGGCTCGGGATGACAGTGGGGCTCGGGATGACAGTGGGGCTCGGGATGACAGTGGGGCTCGGGATGACAGTGGGGTGTGAGCGGTAACCTTGCAAAGCACCTGCCGAAAGGAGTATGGCATGAACGAGGGCATCGAGAATGTACGTGAGGCTGACGCTCTGCCACGGCAGCCGCGCGAGACGACGCGGCGCATCGTTTCGTTGCTCGTCGACAACCGGTTCGGGGTGTTGGCGCGCGTTGCCAGCCTGTTCGCGCGCAAGGGCTTCAACATCGACTCCCTCACGGTGAGCGCCACCCACGACAGCGCCATATCGCGCATCACCGTCACCACCTATGCCGACGACCTCGGCCTCAAGCAGATACTCTCCCAAAGCGCGAAGCTCGTCGAGGTGCGCAAGGTCGCGCTTCTCGACCCGGACAGCAGCGCGCAGCGTGAGCTGTTGCTCGTGAAGCTCGCCGTCGACACGCACCTGCGTGAGACCATCCCCGGAGTCGCCGACACCTACAAGGCCGAGATAGTCGATATAGGGGAGAAGAGCATGACGCTCGAGATCGTCGGAAAGCCGACGAAGATCGACGCCTTCGTCGAGGCCGTCTCACAGTACAGGGTCCTCGAGATGTGCCGCACCGGCGCCACCGCACTCGGCCACGGCGACGAGGTGCTGCACTGATAGGGGAGGGCGTCTCCGACCCTTATGCGGCGGGACGTCGAGGATGCCGTCCCCTACGGCAGCTGAGACAGGACAGGGGACAGCTCCTGTCAGGATGCGGAATGTCGAGCTTTTATGCGCGGGCGGATCCATTCGATGAACTTGTCGGCATCGGTTGTGGCCACGTCGCGCAGGTTGGTTGAGGTCCCGCTCACACCGGCAGCCGTCATTGCGCTGAGGGTCGAGACCTGCGACAGACGTTGGAGCGGGTTCTGTTGGGCGGCGACCCACTGGATCTTCTTGCGCGGGATGATGCTCGTCGTCATCCCATACGAGCCTTTGCGGATGGCCAGCATCGTGGGGTTGTATGCAAAGGCGGCATGACGGTACCACAGGATGCTGTCGATGAGGCACACAACGCAGAGGATGGCGGCCAACACCCACAGGGCTATCAAGAAGGTCTGTGCGATGGGTTCGGAGTCGTCAAAAACGAGCGAGAGGATAAAGGTGAGCGCTGCCGCACCGAGCACGTACACAAGCCCAGGGATGAGGGCGCGTCGGACGATGGCGCGACGGAACGACCTGCGTGGCAGCTTCTGGTACTCCGCCTCTGCGGGACGTCCGTTGAACTCGGGCGCGAGTCCTTTGAGGATCTCTTCTGCCCGCTTCAGCTTGACGAAGGGATGGACGACGAGGCCGCCGGCCTGAAGCGCCTTGTTGTTGTTCTGGGAGCTGCTGTTCGGGTCGACCGAGTCTACCGTGAGCAACCTGAGCTCCGCGTAGCCCAAGAGCCGCCGTATGAAGCCCTGTCGAAGCTCGACCGACTGCACGCGGTCCACTGCGACACCCTTGTACTGACGCGAGAGCAGGCCCCTCTCGACCTCGATGCGACCGCCTCGGCGGCGCGCCTTGAACCCGCCATAGGAGAACGCGCTGTTGATCACGCTAAGGACCAGCGTGAGGACAAAGATGACAAGCCCGCTGATGAGGATGGTGGCGAAGGCACCCTTTGCGAACGTCTGGTCGAACGCGTAGTCGAAGAGGGCGTCCGTGGCATAGCCGAAACCGAGCGTGTCGGACAGGGAGAACAGCATGTTGCCAAGCTGCGCGACGATGCCGGCCAGTAACGCAAAGAACACCAGTATCTGGTCGTTCGAAAGCGCGGCGAGGATGAGCTCGTGGGCCTTCAGCCCGTACTCGTATTCGACGGGGGCGTTCTCTTGGTACTCTTCCGCGAAGATGCCGCGCAAGGCCGCTGCGCTGTCGCCGATGTCGCTGACAACCGCATCCGCGACACTGGGGGCTTGTACGGAGACCGGTGCGCCGGTCGGCGGGGCGAAGCTCGGCGCGGCTGCGCCCGCAGCGCCCACTGTGCCCGTCATGGCGACGGCCTGCGCACTGTCGGGCCTTGCCATCCGCGCCGCCGCCTGTGCGCTTTGCGCCTGCTTGAGGGAGTGCTTGCGGGCGAACACCTCGACGCGAAACGCCTCCGCCTGTCCCAGCTTGAGGGCGGGGATGAGGACGCCTTTGTTGGCGGCCCCTCCCGCAGTCTCGATCTTCAGCTTGACCAGGCCGAGTATGCGGTCGAAGATCCCCGCGTGGAAGTCGATGGACTGCACGCGCTGGAAGGGTATGTGCACCTGTTTCTTGAATACGATGCCGGAGTAGATATGGATGTCGCTCTCCGTCAGCTCCCACAGGAAGCGCTTGTAGTAGAACAGGCAGTAGATCGCGATCAGGGCGATGAACACGACAAGGAACGCTCCGGAGCCGATGATGACGGGGCCGAGCAAGTCGGGGTCATCCGCCAACTCCCGCAGGAGGGGGGAGAGTCCTCCCATCAGGCTGAAAAAGGCAATGAGGACGATGGCGAAGAGCATGCGGAGAGCTGTCAGCACCACAAAGGCGGGATGGATATGATGTGGCCCGGGGGAGATGCCGCCCTGAGACCGCTGCGGCCCCGGCGGCCCCGGCGGCGGCCCCGCCTGCGGCGGCGCGAACTGCTGCTGCCCCGGCTGCGGCGGCGACGCCTGCTGCCCCGACGGCGGCGCGAACTGCGGCTGCCCCGTTCCCGCCTGCGGCGGCGCGAACTGCTGGTGTCCCGGCTGTTGCTGTCCGGGCTGCGGCTCCCTAGACATCTTCCTGTGCAATCCGTGCGAGCACGGCCACATGGTCGCGCAGGGTATCGGCCTCGGCGACATCGAGCCCCGGAATCTCATGCTCTCCTGCCGCGGTCGCCACCGTAAAGGAGGCGAGGCCGTTGGCGCGCATGACGGGCCCTTGCTTCGTGTCGACGTTCTGAACGCGGATGAGGGGGATGATGATGCGCTTGCGCCAGAATATCCCCTTGTGGATGTCGATCTCCTCGTCATACACCTCGAAGCTCCACTGGATCCAGCGGATCTTGGGAACGATGACCACGAAAACGATGAACAGGACGAACAGTGCCGCGAGCAGGCTGAGCGCGATGATGCCCAAGGGAGACGAGGTGAGGTTCTCGACATCGAGGTCCGAGCCCTCAAGCGCCACCAAGGCGATTACGAGGGGCACCGATGCCACCAACGACCATATAAGGATATTGAGTATCGCGCTGAGTCTCCAGACGCGGGTGATCCGCTTGTCCAGCTTGCGGGTCGGTACAGCTCTCATGGGCAATCCACTCCTGACCTGTTGTTCTTCGGGCCCGCCCGTCTGTGTCGGGCCCCTGTGCCTCCTGCCGGGCAATCTGTGCCTGCACGGCAGTCTTTCTGCTTCCGGCCTTGTCTGCCGGTCGGCCTGGGGGCCGAGCCGTCAGCGCCAGGCCGCCCTACTCCGCCAGGCTCGTCTTGTACGCTTCTATCTTCGTGCGGTAGCCTGCATCCGATACGCCGAGTATCTGGGTCGCGAGGATGGCGGCATTCCTCGCCCCGTTGATGGCAACGGTCGCTACGGGCACACCGGTGGGCATCTGCACCATGGAGAGCAGGGAGTCCAGGCCGCCGAGGTCGCTTGTCCTCATGGGCACGGCGATGACCGGCAGCGGCGTGAGGGCCGCGACCACGCCGGCGAGATGCGCCGCCTTGCCGGCGGCGGCGATGAGCACCCTCATCCCTGCGCCTGCCGCGCCCGCTGCCCATGCATGGACGCGCGCGGGGTTGCGATGGGCGCTTGCGACGAGCACCTCGAAGGGGACGCCGAAGCCCTCAAGCTGCTCGAGCGCGGCCTGCATGACCTCGAGGTCCGACTTCGAGCCCATGATGATGCCGACGAGCGGTTGTGACACGATGTTCTCCCTGTCTATGGTCGTACGTTCCATGCTGCTCCTCGAGCGTGCGCCTGTGCGCATCGGTCAGTTCAGGACCACGTCATCGACCCCGTTGCCGACGGGGATCATCGGCAGCACCTGCTCGTCGCGGTCGATGACGCACTCGATCCAAACGGGGCCACAGGCAGCGAGCGCATGGACGAGGGCGGCCTTGAACTCCGCGATCGTCGTCGTCCGTATCCCCTCGGCGCCGAAGCCCTCGGCGACCTTCACGTAATCGGTCGCGCGGTCGAGTGTCGTGGCGCAGTAGTGGGCGTCGTAGAAGCTGCGCTGCCACTGGCGCACCATGCCGAGCGCCCGGTTGTTGAATATGACCGAGACGATGGGCAGGCGGTAGCTCACGGCCGTGCAGGCCTCGTTGAGGTTCATGTGGAAGGAGCCGTCGCCCGTGATATGGATGACGGGCCTCCTGCCTGCGCCCTTGTCTGCACCGATGCCTCCTGCACCTATCTGCGCCCCTATGGCAGCCCCGTAGCCGAAGCCCATCGCACCAAGCCCGCCGCTGGTCAGAAAGCTGCGCGGACGGCCTTGCCGCGAGTATTGCGCCGCCCATATCTGGTGTTGGCCGACGTCGGTGGTGAGGATGGCGTCCGGCCCTGCGACCTCGGCGATGGCACCGATTATCTGATGGGGCCTCAAGGCAGTCCCGTCCTCTGCGGGCCGGTAGTCCTTGGCGCGCCACGAGGCGATCAGGGTGCGCCAAGGGGCGGTGTCGGGACAAGGCGTCCCGTACAGGCGCATGCGGCCCAGCAGGGCCTGCAGCACGGCGCGTATGTCGCCGATGACAGCGCGGTCGGCCCCGATGTTCTTGTCGATCTCGCTGGGGTCGATGTCGATGTGGACGATATGGGCCTGCGACGCCCAGTGCTCCCTGTCCAACGCGACACGGTCCGAGAAGCGGAAGCCCATGGCCACGACGAGGTCGGCCTCGGCCAGCGCACGGTTGCCGCTGAGCCTGCCATGCATGCCGACAAGCCCTACGTCGAGCGCATCGTCAGGTTCGAGGGCCCCTATGCCCATGATGCTGTGGGCAGCAGGCACCTGCAGCATATGGAGGAACTCGCGCAGCTCCTCTGAGGCGTCCGCAGAGATCACGCCGCCGCCGAACAGGACGAGGGGGCGCGTGGATGCTGCGAGTGCCGTAAGGACGGCATCGAGGTCGTCTGCGCTCACGTCTGTCTGCGTTGCCGCTTCGCCCGCCCCCGCTTCGCCCGTCTTCCACTCACAGAATGCCGCCTGGGCGTCCTTCGTGACGTCGATGAGCACGGGGCCCTTGCGGCCGCCCATGGCGATGGCAAATGCCTCCCGCAACACGGCGGGCAGCTCTTCTGCGTCCTGCACGAAGAAGTTGTGCTTGGTGATGGGCAGCGTGATGCCGGTGGTGTAGACCTCTTGGAAGCTGTCTTTGCCGATGAAGGTCGAGCCGACGTTGCCGGTTACCGCTATGACGGGCACGCTGTCCATGAAGGCGGCCGCAATGCCCGTGACGAGGTTCGTCGATCCCGGGCCGCTTGTCGCGAACACCACGCCCGCCTTGCCGGTCGCACGTGCATAGCCGTCCGCAGCGTGGGCAGCGCCCTGCTCGTGCGCGGTCAGGTAATGGGCGATCGTGTCACGGTGCTCGTACAGCGCATCGTAGAGGGGGAGCACCGCGCCGCCAGGATACCCGAACACGGTATCCACGCCCTGCTCTATAAGGCCGCGCACAATGGCCTGCGCGCCCGAGAGTCGCACGGTGCCCTTTCTCCGATGTCTTTCCCAGATGCCCTGCTAGCCGACGATGGCGGACATGTAGGCGTTCTCGGCGCTCGCGCCCTCGGTCCACAGGTTGCCGACCTTCTCGCACTCGATCGTGACGGCGGTGGTCTCCGGCTGGGCCGCCCTCAGCGCGTCCATGATGGCCTCGCCGGTCTTCTGCGTGACCTCGTCGCTCGAGAGCTCCGCGATGGACTCGTCCGCCATGAGGGCGTCCGTCGCCGCAGTGATCGCCGGGCTGAGCTGCTTGCAGGTGATGCTGAGCTCGACCGTTGCGGTGTCGCCCGTGACCGTGACGGCACCTATCGAGTAGTCGAAGCCGTCGATCCAGGTGGAGACGAGCTCGGAGGGGTCGATCCCCACGCTCTCGAGCTGGCCGCCCTGCACGTCGACCATCTCCTGCCAAGGCTCCGAGGTGGGATCCTTGAACTCGTCGAGGCTTTCGGTCAGCCCGTCCCGGATGACCTGCTCGTTGTTTGCGGCACAGCCGATAAGGCCCATGCCCATGACGAGCCCCATCACCAGGATGGCCGACAGGGCAAGCGCCCTCAGTGCCTTTGTCGCCAACGTCTTCGTCGTCGGCATCTTCTCCAAGGTCTTTTGCATCTTTCTTCTCCTTCGTCCGTGTACCACATTCCCGATATCTTCACTATAAAGCAACAATTTCTCCCAAGCGAAGCACCTGAAAGAAAATGTTACTTATATGGTAGCATATTCTTCGGGCAACGCAACGGGGAAATAGTTGTTACTCAAATGATACCATGTCGCCAACGCCAACGCCGCAAGCGGCGGCACCAATGCCGGTGCTCCGGTGACGGCAACAATGCCGGTGCTCCGGTGACGGCAGGTTACTGCTCACCCCCCCCCCCCCCC
>JAISGJ010000045.1 GCA_031263105.1 Coriobacteriales bacterium | reverse complement strand
GTGTCCAACGGCAGGTCGCAGGGCCCTTCGACCAGCGGTCGACCGCTGGCGCGGTCGAAGATCTCTCGGCAGGCTCGGAATGACAGTGGGGTATCCGTGGGGCGTGAACTGTAACGCATGCCTTCGTTGGTTCACACATCACAGCCGTCCCGTGCGCCAAGCGCCGCATGCCTTCGTTGGTTCACACCCACTGCCATCCCGAGCCTCCACTGCCATCCCGAGCCTCCACTGCCATCCCGAGCCTCCACTGCCATCCCGAGCCTCCACTGCCATCCCGAGCCTCCACTGCCATCCCGAGCTCCCACTGTCATCCCGAGCCTGCCGAGGGATCCTCGGCCGCGCAAGCGGCCGACTGCGGGACGCCCCGCATGCAGGGGACGGCCCGGAACCCCCTCGTCATACTGGGCATCGACCCAGGGCTTGCGAACACCGGCTGGGGCGTCGTCGAGCAGCGGGGCGCACGGCTCAGGGCACTGGCATACGGCTGCGTCACGACCGAGGCGCACGAGGGCATCGCGGTGCGCCTGAAGCACATACACGACGGCATCGCGGCGGCGATCGAGCGCTACCGCCCTGCGGAGCTCGGCATCGAGGTGGTCTATTTCGGCGCGAACACCAAAAGCGCCCTGGCGACCGGCCAGGCGCGCGGAGCCGCCCTCGTGGCCGCCGCCGCCTACGGCCTGGAGGTGGGGGAGTATTCCCCTACGCAGATCAAGCAGGTGACGGTCGGCGAGGGGCACGCCGCCAAGCAGCAGGTCCAGTACATGGTCAAGGCCTTGCTGGGGCTCGACCACGAGCCCGCGCCCGACCACGCCGCCGATGCGCTCGCGGTGGCGCTCTGCCACGCGCGGCTGCGCCGCTTGGTGTAGAGTAGGGGGCGGCGTCCCCGACGCCCGCCCGGCCCAGGGCGTGTATGCAGCGGCCGTAGGGGGCGGCGTCCCCGACGCCCCGCCGCTCGGCCCAACGGCGCCCCGTCCGGCCGACCGGCCCGGTGCCCCGCCGCCCGGCCCGGCAACCCCCGGCGACCTGGCGGCCGTCTTGGAAGACAGGAGAGGCATACGGAATGATTGCGTTTCTCAGAGGGCGTGTCTTCGGCCTTGACCCCCACGGTGCCGTCATCGATGTCGGCGGCATCGGCTACCGGGTGCTGCTCTCGACGCAGAGCCTTGCGGCCTTGGGGGAGAGGGGCGGCGAGGTGACGGTCCTTACCACGATGACCGTGCGCGAGGACAGCGTGACGCTCTACGGCTTTATGACGGAGCGCGAGCAGCAGGTCTTCGAGCGGCTCGTCACCGTCTCAGGGGTCGGCCCGAAGGTCGCCCTCTCGGCGCTCTCCACGTTCAGCGCAGACGAGCTCCAGCAGGCGATCGCCGCCGAGGACGTCGCCCGCGTCTCGAGCATCCCCGGCATCGGGAAGAAGACCGCACAACGCATCATCCTTGAGCTTCGCGGCACCCTCGACCTGCGTGGGCCGGCTGCGACGGACGGTACTGCGATTCCTGCGGCGGCGACACAGGCCGCCGAGGCGCTCCTCGGCATGGGCTTCACGGCGGCAGAGGCGTCCCTCGCACTGAAGGGCTATGAGGGAGACGAGAAGGACGTGGCCGCACTCGTGCGCTTCGGCCTCAAGAAGCTGGGAGCCTCCTGATGGCGACGTGGGAGGCGGAGGACTTCCGGGCGGCGGGCGCGGACGGCCCTGCGGGTGCTGTGGACGTTGCGGACGTTGCGGACGCGAACGACAGGGGCGCCGTGCGTGCGCTGACCCCTGAGCTCACCGAGGACGACCTGGGGATAGACCGCTCGCTCAGGCCGAAGAGGCTTGAGGACTACATCGGGCAGACGCGGGTCAAGGAGAACCTCGCCGTCCTCATCGAGGCGGCACGTCAGCGTAGGGACACCCTCGACCACCTGCTGTTCTCCGGCCCTCCCGGGCTCGGCAAGACCACGCTTTCTGCGGTCGTCGCCAACGAGCTGGGGGTCTCGCTGCGAGCGACGAGCGGCCCTGCCATCGAGCGCGCGGGCGACCTTGCCGCCATACTGACGAACCTCGAGCAGGGCGACGTGCTGTTCATCGACGAGATACATCGGCTCAACCGCAGCATCGAGGAGGTCCTGTACCCGGCGATGGAGGACTTCGTGCTCGACATCGTCATCGGCAAAGGGCCTGCGGCCCAGTCGCTGCGCCTCGACATCCCCCGCTTCACGCTCGTCGGCGCGACGACGCGCACGGGGCTTCTGACCGGCCCGCTCCGCGACCGCTTCGGCATCACGTTTCGGCTCGACTACTACAACGAGCAGGAGCTGCACGACATAGTCGTCCGTTCGGCCGCCATCCTGGACGTGGACATCGACGAGGGAGGCGCGCGCGAGGTCTCCCGTCGCAGCAGGGGGACGCCCCGCCTTGCGAACCGGCTGCTCAAGCGCGTGCGCGACTTCGCGGCGGTACGGGCGGCGGGCGAGGTCACCTCCGAGGTCGCCCGAGCGGCCCTTGCGTTCTTCGAGGTGGACGAGCTTGGGCTGGACACGATGGACAACAAGATACTCGACATGCTCATCAACACGTTCAACGGCAAGCCGGTAGGGCTCACCACGTTGGCGAACGCGCTCGGCGAGGACGCAGAGAGCCTTGAGGACGTCTACGAGCCCTACCTGCTCCAGCAGGGGCTCATCCAAAGGACGCCCAAGGGAAGGATAGCGACGCAACGCGCGTTCCGGCATCGCAACGTCCCGTTCGACCTGTTCGGCTAGCCGGACCGGACGGGACCAGGTCGGACCGATGCGGGCCGAACCGAACCAGACCAGGAGGCACCATGTTCCACAACGACTACCTCATGCGCATGATCCTGCAGTTCGTCGCCGCCCTGCAAAAGGCGCTGAACGAGCAGAACACGACCCCTGCACAGAAGGCCGAGGGCCTTGAGCAGGCGGTAGGGGACGCAGTCAACATCGACCCGCGCCTGCTGTTCTCGCTCGACCCCGACTCCTTGGTCTCCATGTTGCAGCTGGGTGACCTCGACGAGGACCTGGGCGGCTACGTGCTGCGCTCGATCTACCTTGAGGCGGACGTCCTCGACGAGGCGGGCCAGACGCAACGCGCCGACCTGAGAAGGTCCCAGGCCGACGCGATAGCCGCCGCCTACGGCTTCGAGGTCACCCCGCTCGACGCGACCCCCGAAGCACTGGAGGAGTTCCTGGCGCAGCAGGAGCAGGACGGCACGTCCGCCCTCTGACGCGATGCGTTTTCCGAGCGCTCGGACCCAAAGATTCCTCGGCGGAGCTCGGAATGACAGTGGGGGGTGTGACGTGTAACGCCCACGGCCCCCCCCCCCCCCCCCCCGACACTCAGGTGCGTTCTTGGGAGGCGGTGCGTTACAATGGTGGCTCGGTATGTCGGGGCATGTCGGGGCAACGCACGACTGCATCTTGGGAGCAACCATGCATCATCTGATCAGGGCGCTGTTCTCCTTTGTGCGCTTTGTCACGGGCGGGCGCATCCGGGCGTCGCGCAAGCGCCCCATGGAGGGCAATGCCGCCACGATGGGCGTGCGCGAGACGCTGTGGTGGGCCTACAAGTTCTACGGCCAGCCCGCCACCGAGCCGCAGCCCGACGCAGGCATCCGCGAGCACTTTGCCTCTCATGGCCTGGAGGGCTTCGCACAGCAGGCGGGCTTCGCGCAGCAGGCAGGCCCTGCAAAGCAGGGGGACAAGACCGAGTCCTCCCGGCTCACCATCGCCCTTGCCGGCGACATCCTGCCCTCGCCCAACATCAATGCGGCCAGTGCCGCCCATCTCTTCGACGACCTCGAGGACGACTGCCTTGCGGCCGACCTGCGCTATGCCAACCTCGAGTCGCCCGTCGTGGCAGCACGGCCCGTATGCTGGCCGGACGAGAACATCACCTCGCCTCCGCGCATGAACAACTCCGAGGAGGTGTTCGACCTGCTGTACCGCGACGGCAGCGGCATCAACGTGTTCTCCACCGCGAACAACCACTCCCTCGACCAGGGCGCAGACGGCCTGCTCGCCACCCTCGACTTCCTCGACCGTCGCCACGCTGCGCACACGGGCACGGCGCGGACCCCCGCAGAGCGTGACGCCGTCCTCGTCACCGAGGCCAACGGCATCCGTGTGGCATGGCTCTCCTGGTCCTTCTCGCTCAACCGCGAGCAGCTGCCCGAGGGCCAGGAGCACCTCGTCAACCACCTGCGCCTCAACGTGCCCGGCTGCGACATCGCCCCCCTTGAGCGGCAGGTCCGCAGCGCCCGCGAGCGGCACGGCGCCGATGCCGTCGTCGCTTGCCTGCACTGGGGCCTCGAGTACGAGAGCTTCCCTCAGCGGCATGTCATCGGGCTCGGCCATCGGCTCGTCGAGGCGGGCGTGGACATCGTCGTCGGCAACCACCCCCATGGCTTACAGCCCGCAGAGCGCCACGTCTACGAGACGCCTGCGGGCCGGATGCGCTCCGGTCTTGTCGTCTACGCCTTGGGCGACCTCGTCTCCGACATGCCGCAGGCAGGCAACTCGGCCCTTACGGCGGTCGTCCGTGTGGACTTGGCGCGCACGGCGGACGGCAGCGTCGCCATCACGGACGCGCGGACGAGGCCGCTCTACTCCTACCGCCGCCACGATGCCGAGGGCAGCTGTGTCGAGTTGCGCCTGCTCGACTTTCGCGCACTCCGGTGTCGCATCGCGGACGGCGACCTCGCCGGCCCGCCGCCGCTCACGTCCCAGCAGGTCGCCGAGGTCGCGCGTCTGGGCACCCTGTTGGATACCCTGTCATTTGATCGGAGGGTTCATGCCAAAGGATAGAAAGACCTCACGCCGGACGAGTGCGGGCGCGGGCCAAGCGGGCGCAGGTGCCTCACGCCGGGCGGGCACAGGCGCCGACCAGGCGGGCGCAGGCGCCCCGAGCCAGGCGGGCGCCACCGTCCCGCTCCAGGGCATCGGCGGTATCACGGCCATCACGGTGCGCACCTACCTCACGGCGTTCGTCGTGCTCATTGCGCTCATGGTCGCCGCCTACGTGCTCACGCAGGTGCTGCCCGCCGGCGAGTTCGACCGCGTCACGACCGACGGTGTCACGGGGATCGTCCCCGGCTCCTATCACGCGGTCGAGGGCGACCTGCCGCTGTGGCGCTGGGCGCTCTCCCCCGTGCTCATCCTCGGCGGCCCCAGCAGCTTCATGCTCGTCATGCTGATCGCGTTCCTCTTCGTCATCGGAGGCGCCTTCTATGCGCTCGAGTCCTGCGGCGTGCTCACCTACCTCATCGCGCGCATCGCACGGCGCTTCGGGCACAACAGCCGCGCCCTGCTGTTCCTGCTGCCGTTCGTGTTCATGCTGCTCGGCTCCCTCATCGGCTCCTTCGAGGAGACCATCCCGCTTGCGGCCATCGTGGTCGCGCTCGCGCTCAGGCTCGGCTGGGACCGCTTCCAGGGCCTCGGCATGAGCCTGCTCGCCGTGGGCTGCGGCTTTGCCGTGGGCATCATGAACCCCTTCACCGTCGGCATTGCCCAGACCATCGCGGGGCTGCCCATCTTCTCGGGCGTGAGCATCCGCATCGTCTCATTCGTCCTCGTCTATGCCTACCTCATGGCCTTCCTGCTGCTCAACGCCAGGCGCTGCGAGCGCAAGGCGGCCAAGGCGCAGGCCGCAGGAGCGGGGGAGAAGGACGAAGGGCCTGGGGAGAAGGTCGGGCCCGTCCCCGCGCCCGCTTTCGCGTTCGCCCCCGCCCCCGCCCCCGCATCCGGCCCCCCGCCTGCGCCCGCCCCCGCATCCGCCCCCGCGCCCAGTCCCGCCCTCGCCTCCTACGGATTCGGCGAGGAGGACGGCGACCCCCGGATGGCCAAGGCCCTCAAGGCCTTCGTCGTCATCCTCGTCACCGGCATCGTCGCCATCGTCGCGTGCAGCGTCGTGCCCGTCCCCGGCCTCTCGGATCTCGTCTTTCCCGTGACGGCCCTGACCTTTTTGCTGTGCGGTCTTGTCGCCCCGCCGCTCGGCGGCTGTAGTGCGCGTCAGCTGGGAGCATGGTTCGGCCTCGGCGTGAAGGCCATCGCCCCGGGTGCGCTTCTCGTGCTCATGGCTTCCTCGATCAACTTCATGCTCACGGAGGGCAAGGTGCTCGACACCATCATCTCCTATGCGGGCGGCTACCTCGCGGACAAGCCGGGCTGGGTGGCCATACTGGGCATCTACCTGCTCGTGCTCGTGTTGGAGTTTGCCGTGGCATCCGGCTCCGCCAAGGCCTTCCTGCTCATGCCGCTGCTTGCCCCGCTCGTCGACCTCATCGACCTTCCCCGCCAGCTCACCGTGGTCGCCTACGCCTTCGGCGACGGCTTCACGAACGTCTTCTACCCCACCAACCCGGCCCTGCTCATCGCGCTCTCCATCTGCGGTCTGAGCTACGGCCAGTGGATCCGTCGCACCTGGCCCTTCCTCCTCGGCCTGCTCGTTCTCACAGGCGCCATCCTCGTCGTCGGCCTCGCCGTAGGCTACCGCTGAGGTTTGGCTTTTGGGTAGATTTTTGACGAAAAGGACAGGCGGCAGACAGGCAGCAGACGCAGCGTTGCTCGCCACACCCCCTGTCATTCCGAACCGAGGGCGAAGCCCGAGCGTGAGGAACCTTTGGCTGCGAAGCAGCCAACTGGCCCGGTTGGGCGCTGATGCGCACAAAGATTCCTCGGTTCCGGGGCTTGCGCCCCTACACTCGGAATGACAGTGGGGAGTGACCGGTAACGGCGCATCGTCACGCTCGCCGTTGGGCGGACCTCTTCTTGTGCGCTTCTACTTAAAACTCTATAATCCCGTCTGAGAAAGTTAGGGAAGTGCCGATTACCTGTTGTTGCGCCAGGCGGTGTGGCGTGAGGTGATCGGCACTTCCGTATCAGGCAAAGGAGTCGTTGTGGCCGGAATAGTCCTGGAACACCTTGAAGGCACGGATTGGCGTGCAGCATGGGTGGAGCGCAGCAGGCGCCGCCGCAAGCCGGATGCCTGTGCCTATTGGGACGACAGGGCCCGTGAGTTCAGGAGGCACAGCGGACGCTCGGAGTATGCGGATGCCTTCTTGGCCATGCTCGACCTTGCGCCCGGCCAAAGCGTCCTCGACATGGGCTGCGGCACGGGGACGCTGGCGCTCCCTTTGGCAGAGGCGGGGCATCCGGTGACGGCGGCCGACTTTTCCGAGGGCATGCGCACGGCCCTTGCCGAGCGTGCCCGGAGCGCGGGCATAGGCGGCCTCAACGTGCTGCCGTTGAGCTGGACAGACGACTGGCAGGGCGCAGGCCTCGCGCCGAAGAGCGCCGATGTCGCCGTCGCCTCGCGCTCCATCATGGTCGAGGACCTGTGGGACGCACTGATGAAGCTGGACGCGGTCGCCCGTCACAAGGTCGCCGTCACGGTGGCGACCGAGTACAGCCCACGCGGCTACAAGGCCCTGGGCTCTGCGGCCGAGGGCCTTGCGTGCTACCTTCCCGACTACCTCTACGTCATGGGCATCCTTTGGCAGATGGGCGCCAACCCCGAGCTGCGCTATATCGACACCACACGGCCCGGCACCGCGGACCCCGAGCTCGGCTCCGAGAGCATCCCGATCCGCTGGGCGTTCATCTCGTGGAAGCCCGTTTCCGCATGACGGGCGACAGGCGACAGGCGACGATAGGTGAGCGTGTAACGCAGGTCTGATATCCCATGAGTGCAAGCAAAGAGCCCTGCCGTAGCCCTACGGCCCCCATTGGCTCCAAAATGGAATATTCCATGACAACCATCACGGAGTCCGATGCCGATGTTGCCTTCGGCAAGAAGGTGCCGCTTGCGGTCAAGCTGGGCCTTGTGGCCGTCCTTGCGGTCGTCTTCGTCGTCTCCTTCGCCCTGGGCAGGTTTCCCGTAAGCCCGCCCGAGCTGCTCGGCGGCATCTTCAGGCACCTCTTCGACCCGGAAACCGTAGCAGCAAGCCTCGATGCCGACAAGATCGACCACGTGATCTTCAATATCCGTCTGCCGCGCATAGCCTGCGTCATACTGGTCGGCGCCGGCCTGGCGGTCGCCGGCTCGTCGTACCAGGGCATGTTCAAGAACCCTCTGGTCTCGCCCGACCTGCTGGGGGCGTCGGCCGGGGCAAGCCTGGGGGCCTGCCTGGCGCTGCTTGTGGACGCGCCTTCGTGGATGGTGCCGGTCGGTGCGTTCATCGGCGGCATCGCGGCCGTCGCCTTGGCCGTATGGTTCGGCAACATGGTGCGCAGCGACCCCACCTTGAGCCTCGTGCTGGGCGGCATCCTCGTCTCGACCCTGTTCCAGGCAGGCATGTCGCTGGTCAAATACCTGGCCGATGCCACCGAGAAGCTGCCCACCATCACGTTTTGGCTCATGGGGAGCTTCTCCTCGGTCAGCGACCACGACTTCCTCGTCGTGATCCTCCCCTTCATATGCGGCTTCGTGGTCCTGCTCCTGCAAGGCTGGAAGCTCAACGTCTTGAGCTTCGGCGACGAGGAGGCGCGCTCGATGGGCGTCGACACGCGCCGCACGCGTCTGCTGGTCATCACCGCAAGCACCATGCTCACGGCGCTCAGCGTCGCCATCGCCGGCATAGTCGGTTGGATCGGCCTGGTGGTGCCGCACCTGGCACGGGCGATAGTCGGGCCGAACTACCGCGTCCTGCTGCCGACGGCGATGTTCCTCGGCGCGAGCTTCCTGCTGATAGTGGACGACCTTGCCCGCCTGCTGTCGAGCGTGGAGATACCCATCGGCATACTGACGGCCATCCTCGGGGTGCCGTTCTTCGTGGTCATCTTCAAGTGCACCATGCACGGGTGGCGGTGAGGTGATGACGCCCTCCCCCTTGCTTACGGTGCGCGACCTGGTGTGCGGGTATCACCGCAAGACCGTTGTCCACGGCATCAGCTTCCAGGTGCGGCGCGGCGAGTTCGTGTGCATCATCGGTGCGAACGGCTGCGGCAAGACCACGGCCCTCAAAGCGGTGCTGGGACTCATCAAGCCCTTCTCCGGCTCCGTGGTGGTGGACGGCCGCGAGGCCATCAGCATGTCCGAGAGGGAGCTGGCGCGGCATTTCGCCTATATCCCGCAGGCCCATGCGCCGCCCTTCCCCTTCAGCGTCGCCGACGTCGTGATGCTGGGGCGCACCCCTTACGTCAACCGCTTGGCACGGGTGGGCGCCGAGGACCGGCAGATCGCGTACCACTCCCTCGTGCAGCTGGGGATACAGGACCTTGCCGAGCGCACCTACACGCGCCTCAGCGGCGGCCAGCAGCAGCTCGTGCTCATAGCACGGGCGCTCACCCAGCAGCCGGACGTGCTGGTCATGGACGAGCCCACGGCATCGCTGGACTTCGGCAACCAGCAGGTCGTCTTGAGCCGGATGCGCAGCCTGGTCGACGGCGGCACCAGCGTCCTGATGGTCACCCACGACCCCTCGCACGCGTTCTACTGTGCCGACCGCGTGCTGGTCATGCACCAGGGCCGCCTCATAGCCGACGGGCCGCCCGCGGAGGTCATCACGACCGGCAGCATGAAGGAGGTCTACCACACCGACGTCTGCGTCACCGAGGTCCAAGTGGGAGAAGGGAGGAAGGAAAGCGTCTGTATACCGCTCCATTGAGCGGCAGCGACGCGAGAGAGTCCCGGCAGGCCCGGTAAGCAGTCGTGTTCACACCCCCCACTGTCATCCCGACCCCCCCACTGTCATCCCGACCCCCCCACTGTCATCCCGACCCCCCCACTGTCATCCCGACCCCCCCACTGTCATCCCGAGCCTGCCGAGGGATCTTCGATTGCGAAGCAGCCGACCGCAGGTCGAAGCGCATCCGCCCGCAGTCGACCGCTTG
>JAISGJ010000203.1 GCA_031263105.1 Coriobacteriales bacterium | reverse complement strand
CCGCCGGGAAACCCGGAGGTCAACAGGTCGCAGGCGAAGAAGTAGAGGTCGATGGCCGTGAACACGCCGAGGAGCTTGGCCATCTTCACGACAGAGGCGTTCTCAAGCTCCAGGTACCCGGCCTTACGAAGGGCCACCGCTACGATCAGCACGAGCGCAAGGCCGCTCACGAGTGCCGAGGACACGAACCACGGGCCCAGCAGCGCCGTGTACCAGAACTCGTGCGCAATCTGCAGCCCGAATATCCAGGCCGTGACGGTATGCACGAGGACGGCGCAGACGAGCGCGATGGCCGACAACGCCCTCAGCGCCCCTTGCGAGCCCTTGCCGGACTCCGCCCGAAGCGTCGCCCAGAGATAGACCACCGAGATGATGAGGTATGCGGTGAGCACGATGATGTCCCACATCAAAGGCGAGGTCATGTTGGCGTAGGCGAACAGCTCCCATACCCGCAGCGGGCCGCCGAGGTCGACCACCACGAACGCCACCGCAAGCACCGTGCAGCAGATCGACACCCATGTGGCCACTTTGCCGATAGGCCCGAAGCCCTCGATGCCGAAGACCCTCGGCACGGACGAGATGATCAGGCCGCCTGCGGACAGCCCGACGAACAGCATGAACATGATCAGGTACAGGCCCCATGCATCGAGGTTGCGCATGTTGGTGTTGACCATGCCCGCAGAAAGCTGGTACATCCATAGGGCGATGCCGACAACGGCGATGGCACCGCAGACGACGATGGCGATAAGCTGACCCTTGGAGCGGGAAGCCTTCTTGTTTTCAGCAGTCATTCCGATTTCCTCCCTATACCAGGTAATAGACTGACGGCTCGGTGCCCTTCTCGGGCAGCAGCTGTTTGTACGTGCGTTCCCGGATCAGCTGCGAGACCCTGCTGTCCGGGTCGTTGAGGTCCCCGAAGAAACGCGCCAGGCCGGGGCATACCTCTATGCAGGCCGGCTCCTCGCCACGGGCCACGCGATGCTCGCAGAGGACGCACTTCTCGACCGTGTGCTTCTGGTGCGTCGGCACGGCGGCGTCCCCGACCGGGAAGTCCACCGAGTACGCGGGCTCCTCCCAGTTGAAGGAGCGCACGCCTGTGTAGGGGCATGCCGCGATGCACATCCTGCAGCCGATGCAGGTGTCGTAGTTCTGATGCACCAGGCCGGTCTCCTCGTCCTTGTAGGTGGCGCCGACCGGGCAGGCTCGCGTACAAGCGGGATTCTCGCAGTGCTGGCAGTTCAGCGGGAGGTAGGACAGGGTCAGCTTGGGGAAGACCCCGGCTGGCATGTCGATCACGTCTCCGCCATCGGTGAGTATGCGGTTCCACTTGGTGCCGTCGGGCACGTTGTTCTCGACCTTGCAGGCGATGGTGCAGCCGTGGCAGCCGATGCAGCGCCTGGTGTCTATGACCATGCCGTAGCGTTTCGTGCCCATGCTCAGGCCTCCACTTTCTCGATGTTCACATGGCAGTCGGTGTAGGAATGGTTGACGGTGACCGGGTTGTAGGCCAACAGCGTGAGGTTGTGCAGGTTGCCGTCCTTGTACGAGCGCTGCTGCCAGCCCTTGGGCCACGTGAGCGAGCCGGGGTGCTGGCCTTCCGAGACGATGAGCTTCACGACGCCGTAGCCACGGTCGTTGTAGAGCCTCACGTAGTCGCCGGTCTTGAGGCCGCGCGGCTCGGCGTCGAGGGGGTTCATGCGCACCGTGGGTTCCGGGTCGATCTCGAGCAGCCATGAGGAGTCGCTGAACTGCGAGTGCAGCATCACGCGGTCGCGCTCGGAGATGAGCGGGAAGGGGTACTCGTCTGCGCCCTCGACGTCCGGCCAGGCTTCGAGCGGCAGCTTGAAGGTGGGCAGGCAGTTGTCCTCGAACAGCTCGGGCGGCAGGGGCGCCCCGGTCTGGCCGATGGGGGCCTCCGAGTAGAACTCGAAGCGCTTGCTGGCCGTGGTGATGTTGTCGGCCTCGATGGAGTACGGCTGCCAGCCCGGCTCGGTGAAGCGGTAGACGCGCTCGGACTTCAGCTGCTCGATCGTCGGACAGCCCTCGTAGGTGAGGCATTCTGCAAGCAGCTCCTCGTCGGGCTTGTCGAAGTACTGCTCGATGCCCAGCGGTTTTGCGAAGGCCCGGAAGATCTCGAGGTCGGACTTCGCCTCGAACGCCGGTTCCACGGCCTTCTCCGCATAGACGGCATAGGGGGCCGAGACCAGGGCATGGCGCACGTCGGTCTGCTCGAAGTAATGGGCGGCGGGCAGCACGTAATCGGCCATGTAGTAGGCCGAGTCGCTCATGATCCTGTCCACGACCACCACCATCTCCAGGCCCGGGAGCACCTTCTCGCGCCAGGTCTGGGGGTTGAGGAAGTTGTTGTAGGGGTTGATGTGGCTTATCCAAAGGGTCTTGGGAGCCGTCTGCTCCGAGCCGTTGATGGTCGCCGTCCCCTTCTCCATGAGCTCCGGCAGGTCGAGCAGGGTGATGGACGGCGTGGCTATGTTCTTCATGTCGGGGAACAGGTACAGAGGGTTGAAGGTGTTGATCGGCGCCGGCTCCTGGTTGTAGCATGCGTTGGTGCCCGGCTTGCCGATCTGCCCCGCGAGCACCACCATGGTGGCAAAGGCGTGGCCCATGTAGGGGCTGTTGTCGTAGCCGTTGGTGCCGAAGCCCAGCAGGTTGGCGACCGTCCTGCCGTCGGTCTCCATGGCGACAAGATCGCGGATGGTCTCGACCGGCACCTCGGTCTGTTCGGCGGCGTACTCCAGGCTGAACTCGCTCGCCCGCTTTGCGAGCAGGTCGAAGGCCGTCTGTGCCTTGATGCCGTTTGCGGTATACGCGCCCTTGAGGGCGGGTTTGGCGGCCTCCTCAAGGGGGAGCGGCTGCCGCGTGGCCTCGTCCCAGACCACGTAGGGGTCTATCGTCGTCGGCTGGCCGGTCGTGGGGTTCACCGGACCCTCGTCGGGCGGTATGCCCAGGTCGCTGCGCCGAACGAACTTCCCGGTGTCGTCGCGCACCAGGAAGGGCGCCACCGTCGCCTTGAGCACGAAGTCTTCGTCGTAGCGCTTCTCGGTGATCATGAGGTTGATCATCGCCATGAGCAGCGCGGCGTCGGATGCCGGGCGGATGGGGACGAAGAGGTCGGCCTTGGAAGCGATAGGGGTGTAGTTGGGGTCGATGACCACGAGCTTCGCTCCCTTGTCGATGGCGCGCATCATGTGCTGCCATCGGTCCCAGTTGGTGACGGTGAGGTTCATGCCCCAGAGCACGAACAGCTCGGCGTTCTCCAAATCAGAGGACTCGGCCGACTTGCCGTACGAGCCCCCGGCACCGTAGACCCGCGTAAGGCCCGGCATGCAGCCGAAGTCGACGCAGTTGCCGATGCTCTGCATCTCCATGGCGTTCTTGAACCGCTGGGCGCCGAAGGTGCCGCTGAGCACGGCGACGTTTCCGCCGTTGGACATGGCCGCATTGCCACGGGGGCCGTATGCCTCGCGCACCTCGTTCAGCTTGCCGGATATCTCCTCGACGGCCTGGTCCCAGCTTATCTGCTCCCATTCGCCTGAGCCGCGCTCGCCCGCACGTTTGAGCGGGTACTTGTTGCGCAACGGCGAGTAGAGCACCTGGACATGCGAAAGCCCGCGCAGGCAGGCGCGCTTGTAGCACTGGTCCGGCACGTCCGCCAGGCTGGTCTTGACCACCTTGCCCTCGCGCACGTGCACGTTGAGGAAGCACCCCGTGACACAGCCCACGCGGCAGAGGTTCCGATACGTCTGCTCGTCGCCTCCGCCTACGGAGGCCTGCGACGACGTGAAGCTGCATCCCCACTGGCTTGCCAACGCTGCCGTGCCGGCCGCCGCTGCGGTCGTCTTGAGGAAGCCCCTCCGTGTCAGGCCTCGCTCCGGTACGTCTGTCCGCTCCGTTCTTTCCATATGCTCTCCTTAGACCGATGGGCGCCAGAAGCGCCGATTAATCCCCTTCCCGTCATTGCGAGGAGCGAAGCGACGAAGCAATCCAGTTCGTAACCTGCGGGCCACAGGCTGGATTGCTTCGCTTCGCTCGCAATGACAGGATAAATCGACGCCTCTATAGGCCCGTAACCTTACGGGGACATCGTGGCAAAGGGCGGCTGAATACTACAAATGCGATTTTCTCGCGAGTCGAATACGAGGGCGGCAAACGACGTGCTATACTATTCAGATTCTGAATACATGGTCTTTGATGTGGTGCTTCGGGTTGTTGGCGGAGTGCTTCGGGTTTGGGTCGGTATGTCTTTGAGGTGTAGGAGGAGCCTATGCAGATAGAGACCCTGCGTGAGTTCATGGCCTTGTCGATCGCCAAGAACTTCAGCGAGGCGGCACGGATGCTCAACACGTCGCAGCCGTCGTTGAGCCGGCACATGGACATGCTTGAAAAGGAGCTGAGGCTCAAGCTGATACTGCGCACCAAGCCGGTCTCGCTGACCCCCGAGGGAATCAGGGTGCGGGCCTATGTCACCGACATGCTCAGGGCATATGACGGGATGGCCGAGTATGCCAAGGCCGCGCGGAGAGAGACCCATACCGTCATAGCCGTGCACGACATATCCTTCTCCCCCTTGCCCTATGACTTCCTGTCGCGCTGCGAGAACCGCTTCGTGGCCGACAACGAGAGCGTGAGCTTCAAGTACGTCGCGCCCAAGTCCGGCAAGAGCTACTGGGAGATGTTCGAACAGGGGAGCCTTGACATCGGTTGGGTCTATGGGTTCGGTACGGTCGACGAGTCCGTCATGGTCAATGTGCCCGAGGAACTTGAGGCCGTGTCGATTCCTGCGTTTCGCGGCGAGCTCTGTTTGGCTGTGAGCAAGGGCAACCCGTTGCTGGCGAGCAGCGCGTCACGTCCGACGATCGCCGACTGCCACAACCTCAAGTTCATGGCCCAGGCGGAGCGCCATCTGGACCACTTCCGCAACAGCTTTGCCAAGTTCTGCCAGCGCTTCGGCGGATTCAACCCTGCCTATGACTTCCACGAGGCCGACAACCCCAAGGGCTTCTACTCCAGCGAGCCCGGCAACAGCGCCTTCATCTGTGCCAACTACGGCGACAACGACAACCCGCTGCTGACGCCCTGGGTGGTCGAACGGACGGACCTCATCAAGTTCGACGAGTATTTCTGCAACACGTTCGCCGTGTTCCCCAAAGCGAAGGCAGGAACCGTCGTCGAGACCTTCGTGCGCGACTACCTCAGCAAGCCCTTCGTGCTGGGGCGACGGTAGGGAAGGAGGGCCAGCGACCGTGAATTTGATTCTTGCATGGCTACATACCCCGCCCCTTGGGGCGCAAACACCGCCGTGGGCGGTGCAATGCCCTTTGTCCTACGAGATACCCCGCAGCTTGCTGCGGGGCAGTTCATTACTGACACCCCCACTGTCATCCCGAGCCTGCCGCGGGATCCTCGGCTGCAAGGCAGCCGACCGCAGGTTGAAGCGCCTTTCAGCCGCAGTCGACCGCTTGCGCGGTCGAAGATCCCTCGGCAGGCTCGGGATGACAGTGGGGGTGTGGCCAGTAACCGTGAATTTTATGAAAATTTGGTTAAAATTCACGCAGATTTGCTAACTCAGCGTGAATCGTGTACCATAGTGCCCATGATTGACGAGAGGACACAGCAACAGATAGCCGCGCTCAGGAAGGAGTACGAGCTGCTCAGGCCGGGCAGGGAGTCCCTTCTCGGCCTGCTTGCGGAAAGCGAGCTGCCGGAGCAGGTCTACAACTCCAATGCCATCGAGAACTCGACGCTCAGCCTCAAGGACACCGAGCGCATCCTGCTGGAGCAGGAGGCCATGCGTTCCGTCAGCGTCCGCGAGCTCTTCGAGGCAAAGAACCTTGCGCGCGTCATCGAATACCTCGACGACCGGCCGCAGCTTCCCCTGAGCGTCGAGAACCTCACGCTGCTCCACCGGATGCTGCTCGGCGGCATCAACGACGCATACGCCGGAAGGCTGCGCGGCGAGGGCGAGTACGTGCGTGTGGGCAGGCATATCGCACCGCCGCCCGAGTTCGTCCCAGGCCTGCTCGATGCGCTCATCGCCACGTACCACAGCGGGCACGACCGTTACTTCGTCGATGCCGTCGCCCACTTCCACCTCGAGTTCGAGAGCATCCACCCGTTCTGTGACGGCAACGGCCGCATGGGGCGCGTCCTTGTCAACCTGCAACTTGCCGCCCTGGGATATCCGCCCGTCATCATCCGGAGCAAGGGCAAACAGCGCGACTATTACCCGCTGTTCCAGGACTACGCCGACTCCCACGCCATCGAGGGCATGGCCCTGTTGCTCTCGCGGGCCCTGCGCGAGTCGCTGCACAAGCGGCTCGCCTACCTGCGCGGGCAGCGCATCGTGAGGCTCACCGACCATGCGCGTGAGGCGGGCCTTGCGCCCAATGCGCAGCTCAACGCCGCCCGCCGCCAGACCATCCCCGCCTTCCGCGAGCGAGGCGTCTGGAAGATCGGGACGGGGGAGGGCATCTGACTCCGTGTTCACACCCCCACTGTCATCCCGAGCCTGCCGAGGGATCCTCGACCGCGCCAGCGGTCGACTGCGGCCAGAGGGCGCCTCGACCCGCAGTCGGCTGCTCCGCGTCCCGTGGGCCTGTCGGCCCGTCCTCGCTGAAAACGCGGTGCGTTTTCCGGGCGCTCGGGTTCCGTGGGCCTTCCGGCCCGTCCTCGCTGAAAACGCGGTGCGTTTTCCGGGCGCTCGGACCCAAGGATCCTTCGGCAGGCTCGGGATGACAGTGGGTGCTCGGG
>JAISGJ010000185.1 GCA_031263105.1 Coriobacteriales bacterium | reverse complement strand
GTTCTTGCCGATATCAGGGCCTATCAAAAAAAATGTGGCCCGCCAAGGCGGGCCACATAACACGATTGACGCAAGCGGTGCGCTCAGGGGGAATAAATCGGCGCTTCCCTAGGGAAGCGTCCACCGGCCGTCACACTCGCCGCCAAGAGAGCATAAAGTAAATTGTGCGGTGCGGCACCGACAGGCGAAGTGGCGGCTGCTCGCGGCGCACGGGGGTGCGGGGGCGCCGCCCGGGCCGGAGCGCCGGCTTGCGGGGCGGCATGCCTGCCGGCCTCCTACTCGCTTGGCTGCCCGTCCCCCTGGGCGGAGGAGGGGGCCTTCGCCTTGCGGCGCCTCGCGCGCAGGGCGAGGGCCGCGACGACGGCCGCAGCTGCGGCTGCGACGGCGATGGTGATGGGGAGGAGGGCGGAGGGCTGCCCGGGCGCGTCTTGCGGGGGCAGGGCGGGGTCCTGCTCTGTGCCGCCTGAGGGCGGAGGGGCGGAGGTGCCCGGCGTGTCGGCGGAGGCGGGGCCGATCGCCGCGTCCGTGCCCGAGGGGGACGACGGCGCGCCGGGCGGAGAGGAGGAGGGGCTTTCCGCGCCTGTGGTCGCGGGCTCTTGGTTCGTCTGGTCCCCGTCCGTCGTGGCTGCCGGCTCCTCTGGGGTCTCCTCCGGAGGCAGGGAGTTCACCGTCTCCTTGACGTAGCCGTAGTCGAAGACGGCCCCTGCGCCCTCGTCGGGCCGCTCGAGCCCCAGGGACCTCCAGGGGACGGTGCCGGGGTGCAGGAAGGCCACGGCGCCGAGGCCGCCCTCGCCGTCCGGGTAGATTGCCACAGGGTAGTGGAGGTGGGGCAGGCCGTTCACCAGCAGCGGCTCCCCGTCGGGGACGCCGCTCACCTCGGCGGCGAGCTCCCCGTAGCCCGGCTTCACCCCCTCGCTGTAGCCGACGGTCTGGAGGTACCACTTGCCGACTTTGCCTTCCAGGTCCTCTGTCCACTCGGGATGGGCGGACAGCTCAGCAAGCACCTCCTCGCTCAGCCCTGAATAGTCAGGTTGCCTGCCCTTGACGACCTGGGCCTGATAGGTGTCCCCGCCGAAGTACATCTGTATGACCAGCATGTACCCAGCCTCCTCCAGCTGCCCCTCCGCCGCCGCGAGGTCGGGGGCGTCCCCCGAGAACAGGTCGGTCCCGTCGTAGATCCTCACGGCCAGGGACAGGTCGATGTCGTCCGCGCTGAGGTCGGCCGCCAGCACGGCCTTCGGCTCCCCGTCCTCGTACACGGTCCTGTAGGACTCGTTGATGAACTGCGCTATCTCCGCCCGCAGCCAGGACTCGTCGATGTCTTCCGGCAGCGCGGCCAGGCCCTGCCCGGCGTGGGCTGCGCCGGGGAGGCACAGGATGGCTGCCGCCACAACCGGCAGGAGCGCGGACACGAGCTTGCGCCACATACAGACCACCCCCTCTCAGGAGACCCACACGCTGTGGGTGTAATCCGCGTTGCTGCCGCTCAGAAGGGTGCACGTGCCTGCAATCAGAGAGGCGTATGAAAAAGGCAGTATCGCATCACAGCCCTCTGCGGGGTCGATGAGGACGAGGCGCGTGTTGCTCGTGCCCCGGCCCCTGTACCCGCTCACCACCACGGCGTGCGCGCCGCCGCTCTGCCACTCCACGAAGGCGACCACGGGCCGGCCCGAGTCTATCTCGGCATAGTGCGAGGACATGGGCAGCACGGCCCCCGAGCTTGCGCTCACCGTGCCGCAGGCGACGTGCTCGATGCCCGCAGCGATGTCTGCGAGGGTGCCCCCCTGGTCCAGCGCCCACCCGGCGTCTATGCCGACGTCGAGCAGGAAGTCGTAGATGTAGCCGTAGGCGCGCTCGAGGAGCTGGTCGTGCCACCCGGTGACGCCGGCCCTGTCGAACACCACGTCCCACTGCGTCCTGGCGCCCTGCGGGTAGAGGGACCTCCCCACCATCTCGGCCGAGGCGGCCCAGCACCAGTTGTCCATCTCCTGCTCGACGCGTGTGACCGAGACGCTGTTCGACGACGGGAGCGCGGGACCCGTCCAGAACTGCGAGGGGGCGAGGATGCCGACGACGTCCTCCTCCTCCTCGCTGTCGCGCTCGTCCGAGTACAGGGACGCGCGCGAGGAGCCGTTGTAGTACGCGAACTGCGACCAGTAGGGGTCGGCGGAGCCTGTGGCATCCCACCACTGGCGGCCCTCCTCGAAGCGTTCTTCGAGGGATGCGGCGGTGGTCTGGGTGTAGGTGACGGCGCCGGTCTTGTTGAGCATGTACCTCGCGACCGTCGGCACGTCGGCCAGGTTCACGTGGTAGACCCTGTCCACCCACCAGCAGTAGGTGGCGTCGGGGTTGCCGCCGTAGAGCTCGGGGTAGACCCGCGCGAAGGCCCAGGCGGCCTTGGCGTTCTTGTCGGCGGTGTAGTTGCGCTGGCAGTACAGCAGGGGCGACATGCCGTCCGCGGTCGTGTTGACGGCGCCGACGCCCTGGCTCGCGCTCGTGGCGAAGTCGTCGCCTGCTATGGCGGTGCCCGTGAAGCCGTGGGCGGCGAGCCAGGCGGACACGAGCGCGAAGCCGTTGGCCCGGTAGTTCGGGTTGATGCCCACGCCGGAGCTGTTCCTGCCGTCCGTCGTGCCGTGGAGGGAGGTGAGCTGCGTGGAGTTGTAGACGACGGCGTCCACGCCCGCGAGCGCCGTCTGGTCGGCGTAGGGCACGACGCAGGCGGGGTTTGCCCTGTAGATGTTCTCGACGGCCATGACGATGCCGCCGGGGAAGGGGGCGCCGGAGTCGAAGGTGTCGGTGACGAGGGGCAGGGTCGCGCGGTAGCCGTAGCCTATGGTGCCGTTGTTGGCGGCGTAGCCGGGGCCGGGGACGGCGGGGTCGGCGCCCGTGTCGTCTCCCTCGAGCAGGCCCGAGGCCTGGGGGGCGAGGAAGTAGCCCGTGCCGTCCGAGCCGTCCGGCTCGATCCCGTCGATGGAGTAGAGGTAGGCGACGGTCTTCCTCTGGGCGGCCCCGGAGTCTATCCGGGAGGCCACCCAGAGCAGGTTGCCCCGGACGGCCTTCTCGTAGTCCACGGCCGAGGGCATGGGGGTGTTGCCGTAGCGGACCCCCTTGTCGCCTGCGGCCATCAGGCCCCGGGCGACGTCGGCCAGGCGGCCCATCGTGTAGACCTGCGCCCAGATGTTCGTGGCGTCGTTGCTCGTGAAGACGGGGGCGTAGCCCGGCTCGGCGCCGCCCGCCAGGTAGCTGTTGATATAGGTCTGCGAGCCCGCGCCGGTCGGGTCCTCGTCCTGCCAGTTGGTGAGCTTGTTGGCGCCGAAGATTATCTCGGGGCCGTACTCGAGGCCCGCTATGGTGAGCGCGCCCGTGCTGACGTTGCCCTTGTTGCTCCGGGAGTTGTTGGAGTCGCCCCAAGAGGCGATGGGGTTCGACATCCAGGTGGTGGCCTTCGGGGCCGTGGAGGCGGGGTTCACTATGGCGTAGTACAGGTTCTGGTAGTAGGCGTTCGTGTCCTGGTTGACCGACGTGGCCCAGATCGCGA
>JAISGJ010000169.1 GCA_031263105.1 Coriobacteriales bacterium | reverse complement strand
AAGCAGCGGGTGAGCCCATGGAACCGACAGGCCCACGGAACGCGAAGCAGCCAACTGGCCCGGTTGGGCGCTGATGCGCCCAAAGATTCCTCGGCTTCGCTCGGAATGACAGTAGGGTGCGAACGGTAACGCCCTCCGGCATGATTCGGCATGTTTTCGCCGATACGGGCTTGTCCGACACCGCCCGACACCGGTATGATGGGAAAGGTTACGGATACGGTGATTCGTGTTATCCTGTGTCGTCCCGTTGTCGCTTTTGAAAGGAGTGCGCAATGTCTGGGGTCATAGAGTTGACAGCCGAGAACTTCGAAGAGACGGTGCTTAAGTCCTCCAAGCCGTTCCTGGTCGATTTTTGGGCCGGCTGGTGCGGGCCGTGCCGGGCCGTCTCCCCCATCGTCGAACAGATTGCTTCCGAGAAGGCAGACGAGCTCTCGGTGGGGAAGCTCGACATCGATGCGCAGGGCGAGATCGCCCAGCGGTACCGCGTCATGTCGATTCCTACCCTTATCCTGTTCAAGGACGGTGAGGCGGCAGCGGTGTCCATCGGGGCCGCTTCCAAGGAGGAGCTGCTCAAGCGTATCGAGCCGGGCCTGTGAGAGCGAGGCGCCATGTGCACGAACGGGGTTAACGTCACACAGTTCAAAGCGACGATAGAGCAGATAGACGAGGCCGTCGCCCTGACCCGCCGTTGGACGCATCGCGCCTACCACACGGCCGACGAGGGCCAGCAGCCCCGGACCGCAGCCACGCTGCGCGAGGCACAGGGCCTCCTCGACGAGGTGCGCGCGCTGCTCTCC
Source organism: Coriobacteriales bacterium (assembly GCA_031263105.1). Lineage (GTDB taxonomy): Bacteria > Actinomycetota > Coriobacteriia > Coriobacteriales > UBA8131 > JAISGJ01. The sequence continues at coordinate 6,885 of JAISGJ010000169.1, read as the reverse complement.
GAGGCGGGCGACACGATCGAGGCGGAGGCCGCCAGCGCACCGGGCGTGTCGGTGCACCTCGCCTAATCGCATGCCGGGCCCAAGGAGGTGCCCCACAGACCATGGGTGAGCTTGTGCGCTTCAGCGTCGCTGTGCCCGAGGAGCTGCTCATGCAGTTCGACAACCTTGTCGCGCGGCGCGGACTGGCAAAGAACCGCTCCGAGGTCGTCCGCGACCTCATCCGCGACGCGCTTGTCGACGAGGAATGGGACGACCCCTTGCAGGAGATCGTCGGAACCCTGACCATCGTGTTCAACCATCATGCCTCCGACCTGCAGGGCAAGCTCGACCAGATACAGCACGCACACCATGAGAGGATAATCTCCGCGATGCACATCCACCTCGACGCGCACAACTGCCTGGAGGTCATCGTGCTGAGGGGACGCAGCGACGAGATAACCAAGATAGCGGAGGGCATCCTTGGGGTGAAGGGCGTCAAGCACGGCCGGCTTACCACCACCACCACCGGCCGCTACCTGTAGCGCCCCATGACTGCGGCACGCGACCTCCATATCAGCGGAATCGTCCAAGGGGTGGGGTTTCGCCCCTTCGTCTATCGTCAGGCGAGGCGCTGGGGACTCGTCGGCTGGGTGCTCAACGCCGGCGACGGCGTCCACGTGCATATCGAGGGCGACCGGGCCTCACTCGACGGCTTCGTGGGCGAGCTGGGCACCCGTGCGCCTGCGGCCTCGCTGATAGCCTCGACCCAGGTAACGGAGGGCCATGTCGAAGGGCCGGAGGGCTTCGTCATCCGCGCATCCGACGAGGAGGGCGGGCGCAGCACCCTCGTGTCACCGGACATCGCGACCTGCCCCCAATGCCTCAAGGAGCTCTTCGACCCCGACGACCGGCGCTTCCATTACCCCTTCATCAACTGCACGAACTGCGGCCCGCGCTTCACCATCATCGACGCGCTCCCCTACGACCGTCCCCACACCTCCATGGCGTCCTTCACGATGTGCGCCGACTGCGGGAGGGAGTACCGCGACCCTCTCGACCGGCGCTTCCACGCGCAGCCGGACGCCTGCTTCTCCTGCGGGCCCACACTGCGGCTTTGGGAGGCGGGGGCACTAAGCGGGGGAGCGGCGGGGGCCTGGGGGCGCGAGGAGAGCGACGCGCTTATCGCAAAGGCCGCCTCGTTGCTGGCACAGGGCCGTATCGTCGCCATCAAAGGGCTGGGGGGCTACCACCTCGCCTGTGACGCGACGAACGAGGACGCGGTCGCACGCCTGCGCCGCCGCAAGCGGCGCAGCGCCAAGCCCTTTGCGCTCATGGTCCGAAGCGTCGCGGACGCGCGCGCACTGTGCGAGGTGGACGAGCAAGAGGCGGCCCTGCTTGCCGGCACGGTGCGCCCCATCGTGCTGCTCCGACGACGGGGAACGGGGGCGGAGGACGGAGCCGGTGCGCAGGCGGAGGGCGGGGCGCCAAGAGCGGACAGGCACAGCTCGCCCCTGCGAGAGACGGGGACGGACACGGGAGCGAGGGCAGGGGCGTCCGGGGCCGAGCCCCCGACAATCGCGCCCTCGGTGGCAGGCACCCTTCACGAGCTGGGGGTCATGCTCCCCTCCACGCCCGTACAGCACCTGCTCATGGCCGCAGTCGCCACACCGCTGGTCATGACCTCGGGCAATATCAGCGAGGAACCGATCATCGCCTGCGAGGCGGCCGCGCACGATGCGCTCGCCGACGTGGCGGACGCCTTCCTCGACAACGACCGTGAGGTGCTCTCGCGTTACGACGACAGCGTCGTGCGCGTCGTGCGCGACCGCGTCCTATTCGTGCGCCGTGCCCGTGGCTACGCGCCGCTGCCCCTGCAGCTCGCCCAAAGGGGAACGTCGGCGCACATCCTCGCGGTCGGGCCCGAACAGAAAAGCACCTTCTGCCTCGTGCGTGGGGAGGAGGCCTTTGTCTCCCAGCACCTCGGCGACCTGGAGAACTCCTCGTCGTTTCAGGCATGGCACTCGACCCTCGCCCTGTACCGGCGGCTTTTCGACCTCGACTACGAGGTGCTCGCCCACGACCTGCACCCTGAGTACCTTTCGACCAAGTGGGCGCATGCGCAGGGCGCAGGGTGCGTCGAGGTGCAGCACCACCATGCCCATATCGCCAGCGTGCTGGCAGAGGCGGCAGAGGACGGCGGGGCGGGCGGGCGCGTCATCGGCATCGCCTTCGACGGCAGCGGCTATGGGGAGGACGGAACGATCTGGGGCGGCGAGGCCCTTGTCGCCACACTTGAGGGCTTCGAGCGCTTCGCCCATCTGCGCCCCGTGCCCCTGCCGGGCGCCCGTGCGGCCATAGACTGCCCCGACCGCATGGCATGGTCGTATCTGCGGACGCTCGGACTTGCCGAACATCCGGGGGCGTCCGCACTCGTTGCCGGCATCGGCCCCGACCGCCTGCTGCTGCTCGACCAGGTCGTCGCCGGCCGCATCAACAGCCCCCTGACCTCGTCGATGGGGCGGCTTTTCGATGCCGCAAGCGCATTGGCGGGCATCTGCACCACGAACAGCTACGAAGGACAGGCTGCCGTCGAGATGGAGGCGGCGCTGTGCGACCCCGCAACAGGAAGGCCCGTGGCCGACCCCCAGGGCAGCCATGCCGCCGAACGCTACCGCTTCTCCCTGAGCGATGCGGACACGCCTTCGCAGGCCGGAGCGGACGAGGCGCGGGACGGCGCATCGCCGCCGGAACGGGAACAGGGGGGGCAGAAGCCCGCAGGGCCGCCCGTCCTCATCGATCCTGCGCCCGTGCTGCGCGCCCTGCTCGACGACCGCGCCGCCCTTGTCCCCCCATCCCTTGTCGCGCTGCGCTTCCATGAGGCGGTCGTCCAACTTGTCGTGGAACTCTGCAAGAAGGCGCGCTCGCGTTACGGGCTTGCCGTCGTCGCGCTCAGCGGCGGGGTGTTCATGAACCGCCACCTCCTCACGCGCACCGTCCCTCTGCTGGAGCAGGCGGGGTTCACGGTCCTGCTCAACCAAAGCCTGCCTGCCAACGACGGCTGCATTTCCTACGGTCAGGCGGCGGTTGCCGCAGCCCGTCTTGCACGAAGGGCCGATGAGGGCGTACTGTTGGAAGCATCGGGGGGCACCGACCGAACCGCGCCGTCCGCCCTCTCGGGCAGGGCGTGAACAAAGGAGCACGAGCCATGTGTCTGGCATTGCCTGCAAGGATCGAGAGCATAAACGACGAGCGCATCGCCACCGTCGACCTGCTCGGCGTGCGGCGCGAGGTCGCCTTGGACCTCGTGCCCCACGCGCGGGAAGGGAACTTCGTCCTGGTTCATGCAGGCTATGGCATCGAGGTGGTGAGCGAGGACGACGCGCACGAGACGCTCGACCTCCTCAGCGAGTTCCCCGACCTTCTCGCTGAGGGATGAGATGGGCAGCCATCGCCTCCCTGAAGGGGAGCAGGCCGCAGGCTTTGCGCTGATCGACGCCTTCCGGGACCCGGAGACCGCCCGCAGGCTGCTCGCCCGCATCCAGGCGCTCGCCGAACGGCTCGCGTCCCAGCGCGAGGGGCCCGTCAGCCTCATGGAGGTCTGCGGCACGCATACCGTCGCGATAGCCCGCAGCGGATTCCGCTCGGTTCTGCCTCGCGCCGTCAGGCTGCTCAGCGGCCCAGGCTGCCCTGTCTGCGTGACCGCGAACGCCGACATCGACCGCATCATCGCGCTCACCCGCGTGACCGGCGTCACGCTTGCGACCTTTGGGGACATGGTGCGCGTGCCCGGGTCGAGCACCTCGCTGATGCAGCGCAAGGCCGAAGGGGCCTCCGTCGAGGTCGTCTACTCCCCCCTCGACGCCCTGCGGCTCGCACGCGAGCAGACGGACAGGCAGGTCGTGCTCGTCGGCGTCGGCTTCGAGACGACCACGCCCCTCATCGCCGCGACCATCGAGCGCGCGGCCGCCCTGCGCCTTGCGAACTTCTCGGTGCTGGCGATACACAAGCGGGTGCCGCCTGCGCTCGCGGCCCTCGTGAACGACCCCGAGGTCAGCCTCGACGCCCTCATCCTGCCGGGGCACGTCAGCACCATCCTCGGCCCCGGCCCCTACAGGTTCCTGGCGGACGAGCACCGGATTCCCGGCGTGATAACCGGCTTCGAGCCCGTGGACGTGCTTCAGGGCATCGCGCAGCTGTTGAAGCAGTGCGTGGAGGGAGACGCACGCATAGAGAACGCCTACCGGCGCGCCGTCATGCCCGAGGGGAACCCCGCTGCGCGCTCGGCGATAGAGCGCGTGTTCCGTGTCTGCGACGCGAAGTGGCGGGGCCTCGGCACGATTCCCGGATCCGGCTATGCGCTCCGTGACGACTTCGCCGCCTTCGACGCGACGCAGCGCTTCGAGGTCGAGGTCGAGCCGACCGTCGAGCCGCGCGGCTGCCGTTGCGGGGACGTACTGCGCGGCGTCATCTCCCCGCAGGGCTGCCCGCTCTTCGGGAAGCTCTGCACGCCCACCAACCCCATAGGCCCCTGCATGGTCTCGAGCGAGGGCAGCTGTGCCGCCTGGGCCCGTTACCACGTGGGGCAGGAGGTGCGCTGATGGACAGGGTGAGGGTGCCTCTCGCGCACGGCACAGCGGGCCTGGGCCTGCGGGGCATCCCGGAGGCGGTGTGCTGATGGACAGGGTGCTTCTCGCGCACGGCAGCGGCGGCATGATGATGCACCGCCTCATCGAGGAGATGTTCATCGACGTGTACGGCTCGGACGTGCTCAGGCGCGGCGACGATGCGGCGGTGCTCGCCCTGCCGCCGGGCAGCGCGCCAGGCGCCTCCCTTGCCTTCTCGACCGACAGCTTCGTCGTGACGCCGCATTTCTTCCCCGGCGGGGATATCGGTCGCCTTGCGGTCTGCGGAACCGTCAACGACGTGGCGACCTCAGGGGCGCGCCCTCTCTGGCTGTCCGTCGCCGTCGTGCTGGAGGAGGGTTTTGCGTTCGACGACCTGCGGCGCATCTGCGCGTCGATGGCCGAGGCCGCGCGGGAGGCAGGCGTGCAGATAGTCACCGGCGACACGAAGGTGGTCAACCGGGGGCACGGCGATGGCATCTACCTCAACACGAGCGGCGTCGGCGTGCTGGAGCAGACGACGTGGGGGGCACGTGGGGGCACGGGAGCGGCGGGGGCACGGGGCACAGGGGCGCAAGACGGCCTCTCGGGCACACGCTGTCGGCCCGGCGACCGCATCCTGCTCTCGGGCACGCTCGGCGACCACGGCATCGCCATCGTCTCGGCCCGCGAGGGACTGGGCTTCACCACCACCATAGAAAGCGACGCTGCGCCGCTCAACCACCTCATCGCCGCCGTGCTCCAGGCAGCGCCGCGCACACGCTGCTTCCGCGACCCCACACGTGGCGGGCTCGCCTCCACGCTCAACGAGCTTGCCGCCCAGAGCAACACCACCATGACCATCGACGAGGATGCCGTGCCCGTCAAGGATCAGGTGAGGGGTGCCTGCGAGATGCTCGGATACGACGTATTCCAAGTGGCGAACGAGGGGAAGGTCGTCTGCATCGTGCCCCCCGAGGAGGCCGACGATGCGCTTGCCGCCATGAGGGCGTCGCGCTACGGGCACGACGCCGCGTCCATCGGCGAAGTCGGCGCGGCCGATGCCCCTCACACCCTTGGCGTGCTGGGCACAGAAGACGCAGGGGGCGCCCAGGGCGCGAGAGGCGCATCCCTGCCCCGGGCCTACGTCCGTACCGCCTTCGGCTCCTACCGCATCCTCGACATGCTCGTCGGCGAGCAGCTCCCCCGTATCTGCTAAGGAAGCGCCGAGTCAATCACCATTCCACCGGAATTCGCGCGCTCAGGGACTCACGCGCTGCTCCGCAGCTTCGCCCGGAAACAGCACACCGCGCTGTTTCCCAACGCAGCTTCGCCCGAAAACAGTCCCTTGGGGCTGTTTCCATCCTGCACGAAAGGAACAGTAAGTCGGCACTCCCCAGGCTGCATCCGCCGGGCGTTACAGATGCTTGATAAGGTCGCGCAGGTTCGTGATGCGGATATAGCCTTCGCCGTCGGGATGACGGTCGTCCCGGTCGATGAGAACGGGGTTGATGCCGGCGGCGGTCGCGCCTCCGACGTCGGCCTGCAGGTGGTCGCCTACGTGAATGGTCTCGGAGGCGAACGCCTCCGTCTCGTGCAGGGCGAGCCTGAATATCTCGGGCTGGGGCTTATGCAGCCCCACGTCCGCCGAGGCGAGTACCACATCGAAGTAGAACCGTATCCCCATGCCCTCTATGATGCTTGTGAGCGAATGATCCCAGTTCGAAATGAGGCCGATGGAGACCCGGCGCGACTTGAGCGCGAACAGCGTGGGGATAACGTCGTCGAACAGCGTCCAGCTGTCCGGGTCGAGAAACCGCTCGTAGCCGATTCGCGCGACCTCAGGGCCGAGCTCGGGGATGCCGAGCAGCCCGCAGAGGTACTCATAGAGGTCCACCCAGATGCCGCTTGCCCGGCCCTCGTCCGCCCAGAACGAGTCGTCGGCCTCGTACAGCTCCTCGTAGCGCGCATACATGAGCGGCATGCTCTGCTCCACGAGCGCCGGATCGACCTGCGCTCCCAGGCTGGCGGCCGCCTGGACAATGACCTCGCTCTCAGCTATCGCAGGGGTAAGGAGCGTGTTTCCGACGTCGAAGAACACCGTTGTGATACTCATAGGACACTGCCTTTCATAGGATTCTTCCCCAGTATAGCAGGTCAGACGTTACTGACACCCCCACTGTCATCCCGAGCACCCACTGTCATCCCGAGCCTGCCGAAGGATCCTTGGGTCCGAGCGCCCGGAAAACGCACCGCGTTTTCAGCGAGGACGGGCCGGAAGGCCCACGGAACCCGAGCGCCCGGA
>JAISGJ010000166.1 GCA_031263105.1 Coriobacteriales bacterium | reverse complement strand
AAGCAGCGGGTGAGCCCATGGAACCGACAGGCCCACGGAACGCGAAGCAGCCAACTGGCCCGGTTGGGCGCTGATGCGCCCAAAGATTCCTCGGCTTCGCTCGGAATGACAGTAGGGTGTGAACAGTAACAGATTCCTCGGCTTCGCTTCGCTGCGCTCGGAATGACAGTGGGGCGTGGACGGTAACGGGCCTTCCACTGTCACAGCTTCTTCCAGTGGGCGTAGAGCGTGACGCCCTTGGTCACCTTCGTGGTGGAGACGACCTTATGGCCGACCTTCTTGCCGGTGTACCAACCCTGGAACGTGTAGCCGGTGCGCTTGGGAACGGGGAGCTTGACGAGCTTCGAGCCGTGGGTCCTCTTTAGGGAGGAGGTCGAGGCCTTGCCCACCTTGCCGCCGTTGGCGTTGAGCTTTACGATGTAGACGCTCTTCTCCCAATGGGCGTAGAGCGTGACGTTCTTCGTGACCCTCGTGGTGGCGGAGACCTTCTGGCCGAGCTTCTTGCCGGTGTACCAGCCCTGGAACGTGTAGCCCGTGCGCTTGGGCGTGGGGAGCCTGCCCAAAGCCGACGCGTAGGCACGCTTCGCAGAGGTTATCGAGGCCTTGCCGCCGTTGGCGTTGAGGGTCACGGTGTAGATGCTTTTCTGATACTTCGCGGTGACGGTGAGGTCTGAGGTCACGCGCACGAAGCTCTTGTCCCAACTCGCGAAGCGATAGCCGGTGGGAGCAGGGACGGACGATGCGGCGGGGGCACGTGCCGCAGCCCCGTAGCCCACCTTCTGCGGCGTGCCGAGCACCTTGTTGCCATAGCCCTTGAAGGTGACCGTGTAGGTGTTGGCCTCCCAGTGGGCGTAGTAGGTGACGTCCCCCGTGACCGTCACGGTAGGCGCTATCTGCCAGCCGCCCGTCCGCGTGAGGTACCAGCCTTGGAACGTATAGCCGGCGCGGGTGAGCGTGGGCAGGTTGCCCAAGGCCGACCCGTAGGTCCTTTCGCGGCTCGGGGACGCGACGTCGGCGCTGTTGGCATCGAAGGTCACCGTGCAGGTACGTATCTTGTACCGCGCGTTGACGACGAAAGACGAGGTCACGTTCGAGAAGGGCCTGTCCCACGCCTCGAAGGCATAGCCGGTGCGGGGCGGCACCGAGGGTGCCGTGGCCGCAGCGCCATAGGCGACGGACTGCACGTCGACGATGCCGTTGTAATCCTTGAACGTCACCGTATAGGTGTTGGCCTTCCAATGCGCAAAGTAGGTGACGTCTGCCGTCACCGTCGTGGCAGCGGTGACCTCCGTGCCGTCCTGGGCCTCCGTGTGCCAGCCGAGGAAGCTGTGGCCGATGCGGGAGACGACGGGCAAGGCGCCGATCTCTGTATCGTGGTCTCTCGTAACGCTCGAAGGCGTACTGCTGCCGCCCTGTGAATCGAAGGTGACCGTATGCGTAACGATGACCTCCACGAGGCTTTCGAGCGCGGCATACGCGTCCACGAGACCATGACCGTAATACGTGTCCTTGCCGGGGTCGCCAAGATCGACGGCGGTGCCGTAGAGGACCTGCTGAGCCTGGGCAGGGGTCAGTGTGGGATCCTGCGCAAACAGGAGGGCGGCAACCCCTGAGACGACGGGGGCGGCCATCGACGTGCCTGATTTCTCGACGGAGTTATCCGCGCCCGTGCCAGAGGTGCTTGCGATGCTCACCCCTGGTGCGGCTATGTCCTTCGCATCGTTGTATTGGCTGAAAGAGGCCCGCTGGTTGTTCCTGTCCACAGCCGTCACCGCAGTGACCTCAGGATGGTCGGAAGGGTAGTTGGGAAGCGAATTGCCGTCCGAGCCGATGTTCTCCGGCTTAGTGGCATCGTTGCCCGCACTGGCAACAGTGAGTATGCCTGCGCTTTTGGCCGCGACGATCTTGTTGTGAAGTGCCGTGTCAGGAGAGGAGCTGCCGAGGCTCAGGTTGACGACGCGGACGTTGGCGGCAGAGTCCGCATTGCGCGCCATGACGTAGTCATAGGCCTTCACCACATCAGACGTCGAGCCAGCCAGCTTGTTCTCCGCATTGCGACAGAACACCTTGACGGGCAGTATCTTCGCGTTGTACGAGACACCGGCGACAAGATGGCCGTTGTTCGCCCGCGCTGCGGCGATGCCCGCGACGTGCGTCCCGTGGCCGTTTTCTGTGTCTATGTCCCCCGTCCCTGCCACGGCTGCGAGCGGTTGTTCGCCCACTGCATCCCAGGCGAGGCTGGTGAGGACGTTGTCCTTGAGGTCGTTGTGGTCCAAGCGGATGCCGGTATCGAATATGGCGATGGCGACAGAACCCTCGACCTTCTGGAGATCCCAGGCATCGAAGGCCTTGACGTTCTGCAGCCACCAGCCAGAACCAGGGGTGCCTGTAGGCTGGGCAAAGGGGTCGTCGATCGTCGTGGCGAGCGGCGAGAGGTCGCCAGCGGAGCCGTCGGCAGCACCGCCGCCGGTGCCGGGAACATCGTCGACGAGGGTGTAGAGGTAGTTCGGCTGCACGAAGGCGACGCTCTCGTCGTTGGCAAGCTGCAGGAGGGCGTCCTCGACCGGGACGTCCGCAGGGAGGCCGACGAGCACCGTGGGGCCGTCGGGGGCGGGGGCGGTGCCGGGAGCGGGGGCGGCATCGGAGGCGGGCCCCTCGGAGATCACCTCCACGGCCACCGCCTCGGCGCCCTGCCCGGAGAGCTCCGCCACGGACTCCTCGACGGCGGCCGTCTCGGCGGCCTCGGGGGCCTCCCCCGCCAGCACGACGATGACCTCGCCCTCGACGTAGGAGGCAGGGTCGTCGGGCAGCTCGGCGGCCGCGTCGGCGAGCGTGGCGTCGGCGAGCGTGGCGAAGCCGCCCTCCCCATCTTGGGAGGGCTGCACCTGTGACAGTTGCCCCTCGTCTACGGCGTATGCCGCTGTCTGCGGCACCAGTAGCGCGACTAGAAGGAAGGACAGCAGTAAGCGAAGGGGTTTTCCTTTCACTGCTTTTCCTGGATCCTCTGGGAAGTGCCGGTTGCTTGCTTCACGTGCTTCATGCTTTACAGAACAGCTTATTATACCTATTGGACCTGGTTTCGTAACCCCACTCGCACTCCATTCACACCCCATTCGCTCGGGCCAACGTCATAAAACGCCACACCCTCGTCATTCGCGAAAGGGCGAAAGCCTGCAGCACGCCTATATCACACGGACGGAGAACTGAAGCAGGTAGTCGTCACGCTCGATCATCGTTATCTCGTCGAGCACGAACACGTTGTACACGGGGCCGGTGACCTCGATATGGTGCGTGTCGATGTACGCCCTGATGCGCGAAGGGAGGCTCTGAGCCTGCCCATAGTGCCCGCGATGATAGGCGACCAGATAGTCGCCCGCAGGCCTTGCCTGCTCGCCATCGGGGCAGTAGGAGAAAAAGCAGTTCGGCCGGTCAGGGTCTTGCAGAAAATCCTCAAGGCTGTCGAACAGCCCGCCGACCGGATAGCTCAGATCGATGCCCAGGCTCGAAGCCTCCGCACAGAAGTCGACGAACTCAGGGTAGAAGCGGTCCGACGAGGGCGGATGCGCCGTCTTAGACCCCAGCGCCAACGGATGCTCCTCCAAGCGACGCACCTCTATCAAGGCCTCGTCGGCGGCCATGGCCGTATGGATCAGGTCCTCATAGGTATGCAGGACGCCCAACTTCCGCCTGATCTCGTCCGCCTGGGCCTGCAGGTCGTCCGTATGCTGCCCGATAATGTGCAGCACGGTCTCAGGGCTGCGGTTCTGAGAAATCCGGGCGATGTCCCTGACGGAGACACCCATGTCCTGCAGCAGGTTGATGGCCTTGATGGCAGTGACCTGCTGGGGGGAATAGTAGCGGTAGTTGCTTGCACTGCGCTCACAGGGGGCGAACAGGCCCAGCTCGTCATAGTAGCGCAGCGACGAGGCCTTGATCTCTGCAAGCTTCGAGAACTCATGAATGGAGAGAAGTCCGTTGTTTGCCATATTCACACCCTGCCTCAACAACAGCATTCGGTTCGGCACTCCCTCCTGGGGATGTCGATAGCTTGTGTCCCATTATCGCATATCGGCCCCAAAATGACATGTGTCTACCCGTGCGACGCGGCTGCGACGCGGCTGCGACGCGGCTGTGCCGTTACTGTTCACACCCCACTGTCATCTACCCGAGCCCCACTGTCATCTACCCGAGCCCCACTGTCATCTACCCGAGCCCCACTGTCATCTACCCGAGCCCCACTGTCATCCCGAGCCTGCCGAGGGATCCTCGACGTGCCAAGTCTCAGTCTCCTTTCCTGCATTCCTTCATCTCCACTGTCATCCCGAGCCTGCCGAGGGATCCTCGACGTGCCAAGTCTCAGTCTCCTTTCCTGCATTCCTTCATCTCCACTGTCATCCCGAGCCTGCCGA
>JAISGJ010000226.1 GCA_031263105.1 Coriobacteriales bacterium | reverse complement strand
CCCAGCCTCAACCTGCGGCCCCGTACCCCGCCCCCCAGCCCCATCTCGCTCCCCATCCTCAGTCCGCGCATCAGCCTTTCCCGCCTCCCCACACCTCCGCCCAGCCTCCCTCCCTTGAGACGCTGTTCGGCCGCAATGTCATCGGCATCGTCGCCTCCGTGCTGGTGTTCTTCGGCCTGGTGTTCCTCGGCTTCCTTGTGGTGCCTCTCCTGACCGATGCCCTCAAGATCGCCGCGCTGTTCCTCCTCAGCACCCTTTTGGTCGTCTCCGGCTTCATCCTCAACCGCAGGCACCACAACAACTTCACCAAGGCGCTGCTCGGCACCGGCTGCGGGGCCCTCTTCATCTCCATCATGCTCACGCACCTGTGGTTCCACGCCTTGAACGACCTGGTCGCGCTCGTGCTGCTTCTCGCCTGGCTGGCCCTGTGCTTCGCCCTGACCAAGGCGACCCAGTCGCTCCTCGTCGCCATCGTCACGCACGTCGGCATGGTCATCTCGGTCAACGCCGCCTGTCTGATGATGGGCGCCGGCAGCGACAGGATGATGCTGGTCCTCGCGTATCAGATGGCTGCGACCGCAGTTATCGTGGTAGGGAATATCCTGTGCTACCGCAAGACCTACCGCTTCGGGCTGTATGCGAGCCTGGCGGTCTCCTTCTTCGCGTCGGTGGTGTTCTGGGCGCATACCCTGCTCAAAGGCGTGACCTTCTTCTCGTCGTTGACCTTCTGGATGCGTCTCCTGCTGCGGGATCTTGGTGCTTTCGGGGTCATGCCTGCTGCCCCGGACGTGATCTATTTCCTCACGCAGTTCGTCGGCGCGACCGTTCTTGCGTATCTGCTCCTCGTGTCCAGCTCGCGCGTCAAGCACAGCGGCACGCAGGGGATGCTCCAGGCGCTCACGATGCTGCTCTGGCTGGGTGCGCTCACGCTCGACGTCGGAGCGCTCATCGTCTGGGGCATGGGCACGGGCGCGGGAGTGGGCATAAGCATGGTGCCGTTCGAGCAGACATCGGCCGTCGCAAGCCTCGTGCTCCTCGTGCTCGTAGGTGCCCTTGTCCTGCTGACGCTTCGTCTGCGACGGGCCCTGGGCTTCTCGCAGGCGATGGAGCGGGCCACCGTCTGCCTGTCCGCCCTCTATCTGTGCTTCCTCTGTTTCTGGCGGCTCTTGGCTTGCCAGGCCGGCAATCTTTCCCTAGGTGCCGCTCCGGGGCTTCTGTATCTCGTCGTGCCTGCGGTTCTGCTCATCCTCGTGCAGAGGCTCACACGCGACGGGCTGTACGGCTATCTGGCGGCCCTCGCAATCGGGATCGATGCGTTCTTCATGGTGACGGTGGGCTACGGGAGGCTGGAGGGCCTTGCCCCCATCGGCCCCTCGCTCGGCTACCTCGCGCTCATGGGGGTGCTGCTCTGGCTTGCGTACCGGGGCCTTCCGGCTGAGCGGCGAGTCCGCCACGGGTCGCTGTTCGGCTTCGTCATGCTGGTCTACCTCGAGGTCTCGCTGTGCGCGGTCGCCTTGCAAACGAGCTACAATGCCGCCTTCGTCTTGGCCCTGCTCCTCTGCGCCGCAGCACTCGGGGCCGTTCATTTTGCGGGCAGGGACGCCCCCCTTCAGGCTTACCGCGTCAACGAGTACGCGCTGGTGCTGCTCGCCTTCCTCCAGACCTTCGACTCGAATGACGACGCGGTGTTCCTTGCGGTGCGCGCCCTGCTCGTCCTGGCCTGTCTGGCGCTGATGCTCGAGCGGGTGCGGCAGATGGCGATACGTTCGGCGGCGGACCTGCGCAAGGGCCGTCCCGCCGCGCGAAGCGACACGGAGGCCTTCACCGCGCTGGCCTTCTTCCTGCTGATCGTGGGAACCGTCAACAGCCTGGCCGACTGGTCGGAGCTGCCCTACGTGCTGAGCCTCGTCTGCATGGTCACCGCCCTGCTCGTGGTCGCCCTCGGCTTCTGGTCGCGGGCACGCTCCCTGCGCCTGACGGGGCTGGTCGTGCTCGTCGCCTGCGTCCTCAAGCTCGCGGTCTTGGACATCGGCGACGTGAACTCCCTCATGCGCGTGGTGGCGTTCATCGGTGGCGGGGTCATCTGCTTCGCCATCAGCGCCCTCTACAACTTCCTCGTCAAACTCCAAGGAGGGCGCGAGTGAAAAGAGACAGGGATACAGGCGCTCCCACCAGGCCTTCGTCCGCATACCCACATGCGCCGGGCGCCTCTGCCCCTTGCTATCCGGCTGCCTCGAACAGCTGCAGCTGGGGCGGCTCGTGATGCGGCTCGAAACACGAGGCGCAGACGACCTCGCCAAGCTCCCTTGGCTCGATCTTCCGTAGGCCGCCGCCGTAGACCCTGCCCTCGCTTGTCAGTGCGCTGGGCGGCAGGGCGTTGAGCTCTTTCCAGACTCTCTTGATCGTGGCGTCGTCATATGTGCGTGCGCCGTGGCGAGCGGGTTTCGGGTACAGCATGAGGTAGGAGTTTGTTGCAATCGCCTTTGAGTGGTTGAGGATGAAGCGGAAAGGCAGCCGTGAGTTCTTCGTCCCTCTCCCCATGTAGGTGCAGAGAAGGGGTGCCGGGTCACGCTGCTCCTGCTGATACCAGAGGCATTTGCTCTTGCAGAGATATCTGTCCGAGACGCTTTTGATGCCCGTTTGCAGATAATCATGCAGCTCGGGATACAGGGCCTCTATCTGATGCTCAGGAAGCTTGCAGTTGATGAGGAACAAGGGGTTCTCGATTGCCGGGTACCCGTCATCGTCGGCGAAGACTTCCGTCACGTCGAGATGGCGGGGACTGGGCAGGACAGGCGTAAGATAGTCGAACCGCAGACCGTACTGCCCTATCCTTGCCCTGTCGAGGATGAAGAAGCCGTTATCCCCGGTGGCGATGCCCCGTTTGACCGAGAAGGCGTCCTTGAGGCGCAGGCTCGACGTATTGCTCGCCCTGACCCCGTTTTCTGGGAACCGAGTCCATTTGCGCTCGGCCCTCAGTGAGCTCTTCTTTATGTGCTTGGTGAGCGCCGGGGCATCGAGCGTCCCTCCGAAGGAGAACTCGACCTCGTAATCGTCGTCGGTGGCTTCTTTCGAGAACCAGACCACCGCCGAGGACACGAGCGCGTCGTCGAACTGTACGGATGTGGGGTCATAGCGGTGTATTCTCAGCAGCCGCACCTTGTCCAGCAGGTATTCCTTGAGCGCCGAGCCGTAGTTGACATCCATGAACTCGCTGGGAACAAGCCAGCCCGAGACGGCGCCGTCGTCGAGCCATTCATGGGCGAGCAGCATGAAGTAGCAGTACAGGCCCGCAAGGCCGGAAACCTTGATGCCGAGCGACCCCGCGACGGCCCGCTGCATTGCCTCCTTGTTGAGGCTGTTGATGTAATGGTGACGGACGTAGGGCGGGTTGCTGATGAGGAGATTCGCCGCGGGCCCGACAGGCAGCGTTTGTGCGAAGTCCCCGACGATGACGTCGAGCCTGTCTCCCCAGAGGGTCTTGGCGGCTTCGCCGACCTCCCCGTCGACTTCCAGCCCTGTGGCGCTTTCGACCCCCTCGCTCCCGGCGCA
>JAISGJ010000225.1 GCA_031263105.1 Coriobacteriales bacterium | reverse complement strand
CGAGGCCGCCGACCTCCTCTACCACCTCATGATCCTCCTGGGCCGCACCGGCGTGACCCCCGCCGAACTCGCCGGCGAGCTCGACGCCCGCATGGTCTGGCACGCCCCACAGCTCCGCTGACGGGGCATCCGGCCCCGTCCCCTCGTGTCACAGATTTCTCCGGTAGAGCTCCCGCAGCAGGTAGCTGCTGACATTGCGTCTGGCATCTATGACGACAAGGATGTGGACGGTGTCCTTGTCGCTGCGATAGATGACTCTCCAAGGCTTGACGATGACCTCCCGATACGTGCGGATTCCGAACTCCAGGAGTTCGGGGACGTATCTGCCGCCCTGTGGCGATCGGCTCAGCCTGCCCACTCTCGTCCGTATCCTGTCGAGTGCGGCTTCGGCGTTTCGGGGGCTGTCCTCGGCAATGGAGGTAACGATCTCGTCGAGCATGGATGCGGCGTTGTCGCTCCAGACGATTCGGCAATCACCGCTCATACTGGGCGAGCTTTTCTTCAAGTGCCGCACATACCTGCGCGTGACCCCTGGTCGCGCCCGACTCTGTGTCCGCCTCGGAGCGCTCGATGAGCCTCATCAGAATCAGGGCGTCGGTCATCTTCTGATACGAGTCGATGTCCAGCATGACTCCGCGTGCCTCGCCGTTCTGCGTGATGACGATGGGGCTCTTGCTCTCGTTGATGTAAGCGAGCATATCGGCCGCGTTTGTCTTGATGTAGGAGATGGGTTTTATATCCTCCATGAGACTTATTCCCATAACAGCTCCGCTCTCGCTGGGCACCATCGATAAGTCCGTATATAGTACCATATTAGGACTGACCCGATACAGGGCAGCGTCGCAAGGGGGCGCAGGCGGACGCAGGCGGACACAAGGACGGGGCTTGCGTCTCTATCTCTTCCGTTTGCGCCCTGCTCCCGGCTTTCTGATGTGGCCCGGGTCGACATCCTGCCCTTGGCCCTGCTCGAGCTCGCTGATACCCCGCGCAATCGTGGGGCGCGAGACCCCCGTCGCCTTGCTGACCTCGGCTATCCCGCCATCTCCCAGTGCCCTCGCCTCCGACGCGAGGAACAGCCTCCGCTGCCTCTCGTTGAGCAAAGGGAGCATGGCGTTGATCCTTTTGACGGTCGTTTCATCCATGTGGGCAGTATAGCACCCTGCGGGTGCAGATCGGAGCAGGCTTCTACTCGATGCAGGAGGCGGCGTAGAGCGGCACAGACCTGATGCCGTTCTCAAAGCCGAAGTTCTTCGTCGAGCAACGGATGACGTACTTGGGACTGTAGGCGTTGCGGTAGGACTCAAGGCTCTTGGCAGTGACGTTTTTCCCTGACTTGACCTCCAGGGGGATGATGTCTCCGCTTTTGGAGCCAAAGACGAAGTCGACTTCGGACTTCGAGGCCGTTCCCCAGTAAAACGGGTCTATTCCTTTGGCTGTCAACTGCTGCATGACGTAGTTCTCGGCGATGCCGCCCCGGAAGCGCGAGCCCTTGTCCGCCGAGGGCTCCAGGTCGCTTTGCTCCGCACCGTACAGGCCCGTCAGTATCCCCGTGTCCAGCAGGTAGAGCTTGAAGAAGCCCTGTTCCCGAAACGCTCCCAACGGAGAGAGGGCGTCGGTTATGCGGTGGCAGAGGCTCACCAGTCCTGCGGCCTTGAGCCAATTGACCGGAGCCTCGTACTGATGGGCGCGGGCGGAGGATGCGATGGTGGCGTACTGGAACTTGTGGTTCTTCTTCGCCAGCTGTTCGGGGACGCCGTGCCAGACGTTGAGGAGCTTCGCCGTGTCCAGGGGAGAGGCGTATTTGGTCATATCCGCCAAGAAACCCTCGACGATCGCCCCTTGCAGCCTGCGGATCTCTGCGGCGGGGGCTGCCTGTGAGCTCGTTGCCCTGACGACTTCCGGCATGCCGCCGCAAAACCAGTAGTCCCGCATCAGCCGCAGCGCCCGGTCGTGCAGGCCGAGCGCCCGATTCTCGTCAAACGCCTCCCGTATCAGCTGCGAGAGCGTCTCCTCTCCCCTCGCCCAGAGGTATTCCTCGAAGTCCATCGGGTGCAGTGCGGCGGTATCGACCTTGCCCACAGGATAGGAATACTCCTCCCGACCCAAGGCAACGCCCAGAAGGCTGCCTGCGGCAATGATGTGCCAGTGCGGCGCCTGCTCGCAGAAGTACTTCAACGATGTCAGCGCCCGGGGACACGTCTGTATCTCGTCGAAGAACAGGAGGGTCTCCGCCGGTTCCAGTCTGGTTTTGAGCCTTGCTCGCAACTGGGGGACAAGGGCGTCCGGGGTGATGTCGGCAGCGAACAACGCGGCGATGTCCTTTTGGGCAGAGAAGTCGATGTGGGCATGGTTCCCGTATTCGGCCTTGGCAAACTTCAGGATCGAATAGGTCTTGCCGACCTGCCTTGCACCGTTCAACACCAACGGCTTGCGGGCCGGCGATTTCTTCCACGACAGCAGCGCTCCTTCTATTTTTCGCTTCATGGCGACTCCTTGGAAGAAATTGAGGCGGTCAAACTAGAAGTTTCGTCGTAATTGTAACATAATTTCCGGAAATTATGTTGCTTCTCGGACGAAAACGGGACTACTCCCTTTACGGCTGTTATGGTTCATAGGATGTCAAATTCCCCTCCCTCGGAGAGATGCCGCGATTGTGGCTGCGAATTCCCCTCCTTCGGAGGGTTCGAGCGCCCGGAAAACGCACGACGTTTTCATTTTTTTCTCTTCTCCCTACTTGACAGGGGGGGGGGGGGGGGGGGGTACCCAATTTTAAAAAACCTGCCAGGCACCCCAAAGGCGCAGCACCCACACGCGCCCCCGGCACGTGTGCCCGTGCCCGTCCCCTGCTGCCCGCATGGGCACAGCCGGGATAGCAGAAAGGGAGTCACCATGGACACACACTGCCCGCGCAAGGCTTTGGCCTGCCTCAACGGCCCTTTCGGAAATGCGGGACTGCATTGGTTCTGCAAGCGCATTGGATACCACGCTTCTGTACGCTACGTTCCTCATGGAATCCACTGACACTTCAGGTAGCTCCAGTAAAAAAGCTGCGCAGCAAGCCTTCGCCAAAAGGGCATACACCCTAACGAAGGACATTATGGCAAAGCAAAGCGAAATGCCGGGGTTGCTCCTTACTGCAACGCCCTCAATGGCACAAAGGTCTCAGGACGCTCTTCGTATTCTTTCCGTCCCTCCAAAACGATGGCCCTTTCGTCGTTGGTCAAATCTGTCTCAATGACAACGGCCTCATCATTTACGAGCATGCGCAGCAGAGGGCGCAAGGCCTCAAGCTTCACATCGGGTATTTCATCAATGTAGTCCAACACTTCCTGTCTCAACGGGCTCATGACGTCATCTCCTTTTGTATGCGCCGCCACGCGGCTCAATGCCGTATACGACAATAGTGTCGTGTATGCGGTCGAATATGATTCTATGTCCACCGACACGCACCCGGTAGCCATCACGCCCTTCAAGGCTCTTGATGTCTCCCTGCGGAGGTTCTTTCGACAAACAGTCGAGCGCTGTCCGTACACGGCTCCTGATAGGTTCATTAAGTCTATCGTATTGCTTGTGCGCTTTCCTCGACAACGTCACCTTCATGGCGAAGCCTCCGTTCCTTTTGGCAATTATAGCGAACTGTCGAGAGGGACTCAACGGAAGGCAGGGGGCGAGTTGCGGAGGCAGTCTTGGAAAAAGTAAAGCAAGTCCCCGACGTGTTCAGCGATGAGCTGTCGCACTTTGTCGACTACCTGATTTACAAGAGCAAGCGCCAGCCAGGTGCCCCTGTGTCGTTTCATGCCAGCTATGACTTTGACTCATACAAACTGGGGCCGAGTCCTCCCGCAAGGCGAAGAAAGATGCGAGGATACCAGGCAACGTGAGGGTGGTCGCTGGCAAGGCGGACATCGACAAACTGTTCAAGCGGTGACGGTCGTAGCCCCTTCGACCTCTTCGAGGAATATCACCGAGACATCCTCTCTCCGAGGCCTTGGCAGGGCTCCGCAGTCGGCGTATAATGCGTATACGATGTAAACGCACAGGAAGGAGCTGCGATGGGCAAGACGGTGTCGGCCATACGCTTCGAGCCGGAGGAGAAGGAGTGGATAGGGGCGTTCGCGGGCATGAGGGGCAAGAGCTTCTCCGCCCAGGTTCGCGAGTGGGCGCTGGAGCGCCTGGAGGACGAGATGGACGCTCTCGACCTCCTCGAGGCCGTCAAGGCATCCGCCCCGGACGACGAGGGCATCGGCATCGCCGAGCTGATGCGAAGACACGGCATCGCATGAGCTACCGGGTCGTCATCAGGAAACGGGCGGAGAAGGAGATCGCCAAGCTCGACAAGAAGGCCCGCTCGATCGTCGCACACTGGATACTGGAGAACCTCGAGGGCTGCGAGGACCCCCGTGCCGTCCCCAACGGGAGGAAGCTGGAGACGGTGGAGGGCGGCTGGCGCTGGCGCATCGGGGTGTACCGGGTGCTCGGGACGATCGACGACGAGCAGGTGACGGTGGAGCTGTTCAGGGTCGGGCACCGGCGCGAGGCGTATCGCGGCATCCCTCGATAACCATCCTCGGCACCGCTAAGTCGCTGATTTACCACTTGCTGCTGCTGCTTACATTTATTGTCAACAATGTTATGCCAATTCGTGCCAGCTTTCCAGGCTCAGGCCTTTGATGCGCTTGAACTCTCTGATGTTGTTGGTAACCAGCGTCAGGCCACAGGACAAGGCTTGGGCTGCAATCAACATATCGTAGGGACCGATTACCAGACCCCGTGCCTGCAGGTCGGCACGAATTCCTCCATAGAGGCAAGCCGCCCTCTCGTCGAGGCCCCATACCTTCATAGGCGCCAGGAACTGCGTCAGCGCCATGGTGTTCTGCTCAATGGCTGAGCTTTTGGCCACACCATAGTGAAGCTCCGCTACCGTGACGGTCGAAACCGAAAGCTTCTCCAGTTCCATCGCCGTGACCTTGCGGATCAGGGAGCCCTTTCTGCTCCTGATGATGTTGATGCAGGTATCGGTGTCCAAGAGGTAGCTCACAGGCTGCTCAGATCCTGGAACGCAGGCTGTTGCCTGCCGTCCGCCATGTAGTCGTCGCTGAAATTTTCCAGCCCGCTCGAAAATATCTCCCAAGCCTTCTCTTTGGGGAACAGATAGACGATTTCCCCGTGTTTCCTGATGTAGACCTCCTCGCCGGAGAACCGGTACTTCTTGGGAAGCCTGACGGCCTGGCTGCTGCCATTGGAAAAGAGCTTCGCGGTGTCCAAGGTGCTTCCTTTCATCTGTGGCCTTTTGTGAGAATATAAGTATATATTAAAATATATACACACCGCAAGCCGTCACCGCGTCTGAGTGGGTGAGGGACGGCAAAAGACGCTGGATTGCCCCTGTAAGGACGGTCTGGCCCGTTCACGCAGAGAATTGAGGGAGAGAGTCATCCGTTATACGTGCTTGGCTGTACTGAAAAAGCTTAACTTAATGACATTGGGTGCGAGTAACCCTTTCTAGTAACCCTTTCTCAGTTACACGTCACACCCCACTGTCATTCCGAGCCCCGCCGAGGAATCCTTGGACCCGCAGTGTCCAACGGCAGGTCGGGGGGCCCCTCGGCCTGCGGTCGGCCGCTGGCGCGGCCGAGGATTCCTCGACAGGCTCGGAATGGCAGTGGGGGTGTGACGTGTAACGACTTATTGGGTGTAACCTTTCAGGTCTGCGCAATGCGGATTCGAAATTCCCCCTTCACTTCGGTGCGGCAAAGGCGTATGATGATTTTTGCCATTTTGATAGGGGCGGCACCCTCCTAGGAGGGTGCCGCCCGTCCTTTTGTCAGGGCTGTTCCTTGGCATGTTTCTGGCGGCACAGGGGGACGGCCCCCACGGGCGAGAGCAGCCTCCACTTCCTCACCACCCTTATGCATCACGCCCGCCAATCCGTCCTCGAGGGCAGCCGCAGCGCCTTCCTCAAGGCGTGCCGTCTCTCGTCGGCTGCCGCTGACCTCTAAACACGTGTATAACAATTTGTTGCCCACGCAAAGTGGCGAAGAGCCGAAATGGGAGAGAATTTGCACAAATGTGGATAGTGAGAAAATTACGGATGTGCTGAATGCGGACTGGCCCTGCCTTCGTCTCACTCGACCGTCATGACCTCGGCGGCGTAGCCCGAGAGGAGGCGGTCGGTCGTCATGAGCGTCAGGCCCTCGGTGAGGGCCTGGGCGACGAGCATCCTGTCGAAGGGGTCCTTGTTGACATCGGCAAGGGCACCGGTCGCGAGCGCATGGCGCGAGGTCACGGGGAGCTCGCGGCAGCCCTTCTCCTCCAGCTGGCGGCGGACGACACCGGCCTCTGTCGGCATCGCGAGCTTGCCGGTACGCTGCTTGATGACCATCTCCCAGATGCTGACGGGGCTGTAGTAGAGCGTGTTGCTCATGTCCTCAAGCACGTCTGCTCCGTCCTTCCCGAGCGTGCCTGCCATCGAGCGGATTATCACGTTGGTGTCCATGAGCACCCTCATAGGGCATCCCCTTCGAACAGGGCGACCATCTCGTCTTGCATCATCCGGTCGAAGTCCTCGGGCATCTGCCAGCCTGCGAACTCCTCCTTGAGGCAGCCGTGCAGCTGCCTCTTCTCCGCAGCAGGCATATGCTCCGGCCGCGTCATGAGCGCAGCGGGATGTCCGTGCTTCGTGATGAGGACGGCACCGCCGGCCTCGACCTCGCCTATCGCCTTCGAGAGGTTGGCCTTTGCCTGTGCAAGTGTGTACGTCGTCATGGCATTCTCCTCGTCCGTTGTCCAGTTGCAGCATGAATCGGCTGCGAGCCGCAGTTTCGCCGTTACACGTCACACCCCACTGTCATTCCGAGTCCCGCCGAGGAATCCTTGGACACGCAGTGTCCAACGGCAGGTCAGGGGACCCTTCGACCTGCGGTCGACCGCTGGCGCGGCCGTGGATTCCTCGACAGGCTCGGAATGACAGTGGGGTGTGACGTGTAACGTTTCGCCTGCCTTTCTGCCCTCATAGAGCCTCAATCTGCCCAATGACTAGTCATTAGTATATCAAAAGGTCCGTCACGTCGCTCCCAAGGCGCACAGCGCCGCCCCCGCGACCCCCACTTCAGTCTCGACCAAGGCGCGCAGGCGCGCAGCGCCGCAGAGCGCCCAAGGCCGAAAGTGATGGAGGGGGGTTCCAAAGGGGGGAGGAAGCGAAAGGGATTTCGCTTCCTCCCCCCTTTGCGAGCGGCACGCCTCCCCTTTCTCCCCACTTCAGCTATGTCCGATGCACGCGGCGCAACTTTCGGTATAATTGGTGCTTGTGCGTTTTCGTGCGACCCATTGCCGGGGCCGCACGACCAAGGTTCTCACAGTCCTCATCCTGAAGGGGTGCCCATGGCTGACAGAAGGTTCAAGGTAAAGAAGAAGGCCTCGCCCAAGAGGCCGCAGGTCACGCTGCTCGTCCTGCTGGCGGTGCTGCTCGCGGGCTCCGTGCTCATGTTCTGGCCGCCGCAGGAGCGCGTCACGCAGGGCCTCGACGTGAAGGGCGGGCTGGCCGTCGTGCTGGCGGCGCAGAAGCCCGACGGCTCGGCCGTGACCGCCGACGAGATGCAGGCCGCCGCCCAGATCGTCGACAGGCGCATCAACCTCCTCGGCGCGTCGGAGGCAAGCGTCCAGGTCCAGGGCAGCGACCAGCTCCTGGTCCAGATGCCGGGGCTCGTCGACCAGACGCAGGCGCTCAACACGATAGGCACGACCGGCATGCTCGAGTTCGTCGACGTCACGGCGATCACCGACGAGACGGCCAAGAACGCCATAGAGACGGGGATGGCGATCGACCGCGACTACCTCCAACGCCTCGGCGCCCTTGCGGGCAAGGAGGACATACCCGTGAACGCCCAGCTCTTCCTCTCTTCCACGACCGTTTCCGGCGAGGAGGAGACGGTCGTCGAGTTCCCCAGCGACACGACCACCGACCCCCTCTCCGGCTCGCTGCTGCCCCTCGCGCAGTCCATCGGCATGGAGTGGGAGCCCCTCAGGCTCGAGGCGGGCACCTACACCCCCGTCTTCTCCGGCTCCAACATCAGGAGCGTGAACGTCGACCGTGAGAAGGAGGGGAGCCCCTACTACGCGGTCAACCTCGAGTTGGATGCTGCGGCGACCGAGTCCTTCGGCACCACGACGACCGCGCTGTACCCGACGAAGGGCATGATAGCCATCCTTCTGGACGGCTACGTGCAGTCCGCCCCTGCGGTCCAGAACGCCATCACGAACGGCAGGGTCGCCATCACCGGCAACTACAGCGTCGACGGGGCGAACCAGCTTCGGACCATCCTGCAGTCCGGCTCCCTGCCCGTGACCCTCGAGGTCGCGACGTCGCAGGTCATCGGCCCGACGCTCGGCCAGGACTCCCTGCGCGCAGGCGTGCTCGTCGCCATCATCGGCCTCATCATCGTCGCGCTGTACCTCCTGCTGTTCTACAAGGGCATCGGCCTGCTGACCGCAGGGGCGATCGGGGTCTTCGCGATACTCTACCTCGGCGTGCTCGCCCTCCTGTCCTACTTCGGCCAGTTCGCGCTCTCGCTTGCAGGCATCGCCGGCATCGTGCTCTCCATCGGCGTGGCCGCCGACTCCTCCATCCTCGTCCTCGAACGCTTCAAGGAGGAGATACGCATGGGGCGCTCGGTGCGCGCCTCCTCCGTCACGGGGGTGAGGCATGCGATCGTGACCTCCATAGACGCCGACCTCGTCACCTTGGTCAGCGCGCTCGCGCTGTTCTTCATCGCCGTCGGCTCCGTCAAGGGCTTCGGCCTGACGCTCGCCCTCGGGGTCATCTGCGACATAGTGACCATGCTCATCTTCAAGGCGCCGCTCATCCGTCTCCTCGCCCCCAACGTGATAACGCGCCATCCGGGGTTCTGGGGCATCAAGGAGGACGAGGAGCTCGCACGAGCAGCCGGCGAGATGAGAAGGGGTGTTGAGAATGGTTAGGCCGTTCAAGAAGGACGTCGACTTCCTCCGTCACCGCAGGGTGTTCTTCATCATCTCGATCGTCCTCATGGTCGCGGCCCTCGTCGCCCTGCCGGTAAAGGGCCTCAACTTCGGCATCGAGTTCGTGGGCGGCTCGTCCATCGACTTCAAGAACACCGGCGAGATCAGCATCGACGAGATGCGCACGGCCTTCGAGGACGCAGGGGTGCAGGGCGCCATCGTCCAGACCTCCACCGACGTGCGCACGGGGGAGGCGGGCTTCATCGTCGGCATATCCACGACGGACGCCCAGGAGGCCTCCACCTACAAGGACGCGGTCAGTGCCGCGTTGGGCATCGACAGCACGACCGCCGAGGCCATGACCGTCGGGCCGGGCTGGGGTGCGGAGGTCACGCGCACCTCGCTCATCGCGTTCCTCGTCGCCTTGGCGCTCATCATCATCTACATCGCCATCCGGTTCGAGTACAAGATGGGGGTCGTCGCGGTCACCACCTTGGTCCACGACCTCCTCATCATAGTCGGCGTCTATGCGATCGTCGGCCGGGAGGTCACCCCGAACGTCGTGGCAGCCCTGCTCACCATCATGGGCTACTCGCTCTACGACACCGTCGTCGTGTTCCATCGCATCAACGACAACCTCTCGACGACCTCGCGCCACTCGTTCATGACGGTCGCGAACCACTCGGTCAACCAGGTGCTCATGCGCACCATCAACACGACCCTCTCCACAATGATCCCCGTCCTTGCCATGTTGTTCTTCGGCGGGGAGACCTTGAAGGACTTCGCCTTCGCCATGTCCATCGGGCTCATACTCGGCTCGTACTCCTCCATCGCCATCGCGTCGCCGCTCTACGCCCTCTGGAAGCAGCGCGAGCCCAAGTTCAGGAAACTTGCGACGAAGTACGGCGAAGGCCTCGACGAGTTCACCGTGGCGGAGCAGCTAGGGGACTGACCGGGAGGGAGGATGACGGGGAGAACGCCCTGCATCCGACGCACAGGCACTTGTTCGGCACTGCCCCGGAAGCCGCTTCAGCCGACGTCCCCTTGGGGCGTCTCGGAGGCCTGGGAGCCCTCGGATGCCCGGGGGTCCTGGGCGACCGACGGTGAGACCGACCAGGTGACCAGCGCCGCCTCGGTATAGGAGAGGGCGTCGGGGGCGTACACTGCCAGGAGGGGGCCTTCGGCCGCGAAGGAGAGGCTCACGGTGAGGGTGCCGTCCTTCTCCAGCTCTTGGGAGTCGAGGCCGCCGCTGACGTTGGCGCCCTCCGACGTCTTGCCGATATAGCGGTCGTGCCGGTCCCCTCCCGTCGTCTCGAGCTGCCATTGCGTCGAGTACAGGGCCACCGTCTCGGCGCCCTTGTTGAGGAACTGTATCTCGACGGTGGTGATGGGGGAGCCGTCGGAGGCGACAAGGTCGTGCGTGACGCCGGTGACGGTGACGAGCAGGTTGTTGCAGTCGACCGTCGTGCCCACGGCGAGGTCCTTTGCGGGCGTCGTGGGCGGTGCGCCTATCACCACAGGGAGCGGCGTCTCCTGCGGGGGCGCGACGTCTTCTGCAGTCGGGCTGAGGAACAGCAGGGCGACGGTCGCGGCGGCGCTCAGGACGACGACCAGGAGCCAGAACCAGAGGCGCTTGAAGAAGGGCAGCAGGCTCTTGCCGCAGAAGGGGCAATGGCTCACATTGCTGACGACGCGGTTCCCGCAGCGCCTGCAGTAGAGTATCTTGCGCGCGAAGGTGTCCGAGATCGGCTGATGGTCCGTGATGGAACGGTAGTTCCTCTGAGCGCCGAAGCGGCGCGGCGAGTCCGAGAAACGCCACTGTCTGGACCGCCTGCGGTCGCCGCGAGCCACTCAGCCTCCTTCGGTGCTCCAAGAGCCGAAACCCGGCGCCTTTGCCAATGCGCCCTGTCGTGTCCCATTCTATCGCATTGCCAGCACCGTTACCGTTCACACCCCACTGTCATTCCGAGCGCACACTGTCATTCCGAGCCCCGCCGAGGAATCCTTGGGTCCGAGCGCCCGGAAAACGCACCGCGTTTTCAGCGAGGACGGGCCGACAGGCCCATGGAGAGCGAAGCGACCAACGGTAGGTCGGGGGGTCCCTCGACCTGCGGTCGGCCGCTTGCGCGGCCGAGGATTCCTCGACAGGCTCGGAATGACAGTGGGGGCGTGGGTGACAGTGGGGGCGTGGGTGACAGAGGGGGCGTGGGTGACAGTGGGGGTGTGGGTGACAGTGGGGGTATTCATGGAGGGTGTGGACCGCAACCCGGCGCCCGCGCCGCAAGAGACGGCTGCTGCGCAAAACGCGGTTTTCTGTCAGAATGGAGGCGATATGTTTGTCTGCCCTTGATACAGGGCACCGATGCAGGAGGGCCTTCTTGGGACCACGTTGGAGCATACGCGACGCCGACCCGGACGCCGTACAGGCGGTCGCGGACGCCTGTGGGATCGCGCCCCTCCTTGCCCGCACGCTCGTGGCCCGTGGCATCGTCGACGCAGACGATGCGCAGCGCTTCCTGGCCCCCGACCTCGACCGCGACTGGGGCGACCCCGCCCTCGTCCCCGGCATGACGGAGGTCGCCGACGCCCTGGAGGCGGCGGTGCGCGCACGTCGGCGCATACTGGTCTTCGGCGACTTCGACGTGGACGGCATCAGCGCCACCGCCTGCATGGCGAGGGGGCTTGCTGCCCTCGGGGCGGACGTGGGCTGCCTTATCCCTCACCGCATGGACGAGGGCTACGGCCTGACGCCGGGCGCCTTGGAGCGGATATATGCGAGGGCCCCCGAGACGCTGGTCACCGTCGACTGCGGCATCTCGGCGCACGAGGAGGTCGCCCAGCTCCTCGCGCACGGGATAGAGGTCCTTGTCACCGACCACCACGAGCCCTCGGGCAGCGTCCCTCATGGCATCCCCCTCACGGATCCCAAGCTGGATCCCTATTCGCCCTTCGCCGGCCTCGCAGGGGCCGGCGTCGCATTGAAGCTCATGGCCCTGCTCGGCGCACGTTTCGGCCGGCCCTTGCTCTGGCGCGACCTCGTCGACCTGGCGACCCTCGGGACGGTGGCCGACGTCATGCCCCTGACCGGCGAGAACCGCTCCCTGGTCGCAGAGGGCCTGACGCTCCTCGGGCGCACGCCGCGTCCCGGTGCGGCCGCAGCCCTGGCGCTTTCGAAGAGGCGGGGCACTGAGCTCAGCACAATCGACCTCAGCTACGGCCTGATCCCCCGGCTCAACGCGGCGGGCAGGATGGGCGACCCTACGGTCGCGCTCGACCTGCTGCTGAGCGACGAGGCCTCACAGGCGTCCGACATCGCCGCCACGCTCGATGCGCTGAACACCGAGCGGCGCAAGGTCGAGGCCGCCCTGCTCGCCGAGGCCCTCGCCCAGGCTGCGGACGGCTATCATGGCCAGAAGGTGCTCGTGGTGGCAGGGGAGGGCTGGCACGAGGGCGTGCGCGGCATCGTCGCCTCCCGCCTCGTGGCGCGCTACGGTGTCCCGGTCATCGTCTTCACGCTCACGGACGGCCAGGCGCGCGGCTCGGGCAGGAGCATCGGGACGGTCAACCTGTTCAAGGCTGTCGAGCGCTGCGGGGATCTGACGCTGAGGTTCGGTGGGCACGCAGGGGCCGTCGGGGTCACGGTCGCGCAGGAGCGGCTCGACGCGTTCAAGGAGCGCATGGAGGCCGTCATGGCCGCAGAACCCGACGAGGGCTTCCATCCGCCCCTGCCCCTCGACGCGCAGCTCGCCCTCTGCGAGCTCGACCGGGAGGCGGTGGGGCAGCTCGCCCTCCTCGGGCCCTACGGCCATGCCAACAGGGAGCCGCTGTACGTGAGCTGCGGCGTGTTCCTCGTGAACGCCCGTGCCGTGGGGGCGGACAAGGCCCACCTCTCCTTCTCCGTCATGGACGATGCCTGCACCGTCTCCGCCATCTGGTTCAGGTGCCCGTGCATCGAGCACATCCTCTCGCTCGCCTCCTGCGGGAAGGCCGTGGACGTCGTCTACCGCCCGCAGGTGGACGAATGGGGCGGCACCCCCCGTGTGAAGCTCATGGTCGAGAAGGTCTTCGAGTCGCCCGACGCGGACGACCGGGAAGGCGCAGACGGGACGGACGAAGGGCAGGGGGAGGGCGGAGGCGCCGCCTGCGGACCCGAGGGCGGCAGCGACGGCGAGGATGCCGACGACGGGGCCGGTGCGGACGAAGGAGATGCAGACGACGCTCCCGGCCCTGCACCCGAGGGCGACGACATCCAAGGACTGGCCTCGCAGGTGGCCGGAAGGCCCGTCCGGCTGCATCCGGCACAGGCCGAGGCCCTTGAGGCGCTGAGGGCGGGGGAGTCCGTCCTGGTGGTCATGGCGACCGGCAGGGGGAAGTCCCTCGTCTTCCAGGCCCATGCCGCCTACCTGGCGCGCAGCAAAAAGGCCGCAAGCGTGTTCGTCTATCCCCTGCGCGCCCTGATAGCGGACCAGTCCGCCCACCTCGTCGGGCGCCTCTCCCGCCTGGGCGTCAAGGCCTGCGCGGTGACCGGGGAGAACACGGCCGACGAGAAGGACGAGCTGTTCCAGGGCCTGTACGAGGGCAGCATCGACGTCGTGCTCACGACCCCCGAGTTCCTCGGCCTCCATGCCTGGAGGTTCGCCTCCTCCGCGCGCATCGGCCTCGTCGTGTTCGACGAGGCGCACCACATCCAGACGGAGCGCACCGCCGGCCGGCCGGCCTACCGCGACCTCGGCGCGTTGCGTGCGCACTTCCCCCAGGTGCAGTGCCTTGCGCTCACCGCGACCTCCGATGCCCGCACCGCCGCCGCCGTCAAGGACGCCCTCGGCATCGGACGCGTCATCGTGGACGACACCCGTCGCGAGAACCTGCACGTCAACGACCTTCGCAACCGCTGCGACCGCGACCGCCTGCTGGCGGAGGTCGTGGCCAAGGCGGCCAAGGCGGTGATCTACGCGAACTCGCGCATGCAGACGGTCGTCCTGGCGCGGCTGCTGCGCAAGCGCGACCCGCGCAGGGCCGAAGAGGTCGTCTTCTACCACGCAGGGCTCGGACGGGCCGCGCGCAAGGCGCTGGAGGATGCCTTCCGGGCCGGCGAGGCGAGGGTGCTCGTCTCGACGAGCGCCTTCGGCGAGGGCATAGACATCCCCGACATCTCCGACGTGGTGCTCTACAGCCTCCCGTTCAGTGCGGCCGCCTTCAACCAGATGTCGGGCCGTGCGGGCAGGGACGGTGCCGACGCGACGGTCCATCTGCTCTACACGCACGACGACGCGCACCTGAACAGGCGGCTGCTCGCCCCGCTCTCGCCCGGGCGCGAGGAGATGGTGACCCTGTACCGGGCATTGGGCGACCTGGCCTCCGGGCACGATGCCGCGCCCGGCAAGGGCGCCCCCCTCGTCGTCTCTGCGCAGGGCCTTGCCGACGCCTGCCGCCACAGGGACCCCCAATGCCCCCTCGACGGGAGAGGGGCCCTGAACGCGCTCGCGATCCTCGAGGAGCTCGGGTTGCTCGAACAGGCCCCCCTCGACCCCCTCGGATCCCTCGACGACGACGAAGCACCTCGCACGGTCGCCCTCGTCGCCGACAGGCGGGTCGAGCTCTCTGCAAGCAGCAGGTACCTTGAGGGCAGGGAGGAGCTCGCGCTTTTCGAGGATTTCAGGCAATGGGCGCTCGCGGCGGAAAGCGACGAGCTCCGCGACCAGATACGGGGGCCCCTGACCCCGCTCGGCGGACGGCAGGCGGACGTCCATGGGTGAGACGAGCGAGGGCGCGCCTCCCTTGGCACCGAAGCCGCGCGACCTTGTCCCCGACGCCTTCAGCAGGCTCGTCGAGCAGGCGGGCACCTATCTGGGTCCCAAGGACGTCGCCCAGCTCAAGCAGGCCTTCTCCTTTGCAGCGAAGGCGCACAAAGGGCAGGTCCGCAAGACCGGCGAGGCCTTCGTGAACCATCCCATCCAGGTCGCGCTCATCCTGGCCGAGCTGCGCATGGACGCCGACACCATCACCGCCGCCCTTCTCCACGACACGGTCGAGGACACCGCCATGACCCTCGACGACGTCGAGAAGGTGTTCTCGGCGGACGTGCGCGGCCTCATCGACGGAGTGACCAAGATCACGCGCATAGAGATCGAGTCGCTCTCCGAGCAGCAGGTGCGCAACATCCGCAAGATGCTGCTCGCCATGTCCAAGGACATCCGCGTCATCGTCATCAAGCTCGCCGACCGCCTGCACAACATGCGGACGCTCCAGGCCCTGCGCGAGGACCGCCGCATCTTCAAGGCGCGCGAGACCATGGAGGTGTTCGCCCCCCTCGCGCATCGCCTCGGCATCAACTCCATCAAATGGGAGCTGGAGGACCTTGCCTTCTACTACCTCGAGCCGGCCCGCTTCCAGCAGGTCTCCCGTATGGTCAAGGAGTCGCGGAGCGCCCGGGAGGAGTACCTTGGGCACACGATAGCCCTGCTCGGCGCCGAGCTTGTGCGCATAGGGCTGGAGGCGAAGATAACCGGCCGCCCCAAGCACCTGTACTCCATCTACCAGAAGATGGCCCAGAAGGGCAAGGACTTCTCAGAGATATACGACCTCATCGCCCTGCGCGTCATCGTCGACACTCCGAGCGAATGCTATTCGTGCCTCGGGGCGGTCCACACCATCTGGCCGCCCATGCCGGGGCGCTTCAAGGACTACATCGCGATGCCCAAGCTGAACCGCTACCAGTCGCTGCACACGACCGTCATCGGCCCTGCGGGCCGGCCGCTCGAGATACAGATACGCACGAGGGAGATGCACCGGACGAGCGAATACGGCGTCGCTGCCCACTGGCGCTACAAGGACGACAAGGCGAGCCCCACCGACGCCGAGCTCGACGAGCAGCTCGCCTGGCTGCGGCAGATGCTCGACTGGACGGACGAGGACGTCGAGCCACGGGAGTTCATGGAGTCCCTGCGCCTGGGGCTCACGTACTCCGAGGTCTTCGTGTTCACCCCCAAAGGCGAGGTCGTCAGGCTGCGCAACGGCTCGACCCCCATCGACTTCGCCTACGCCATCCATACCGAGGTCGGCAACCACTGCGTCGGTGCCAAGGTCGACGGCATCATCGTCCCCCTCACCTACGAACTCCAGATGGGCGACAGGGTCGAGGTGCTCACGCTGAAGAGCTCCGGCCCCTCCCGCGACTGGCTCAACATCGTCAAGACGCCCTCTGCCCGCTCGAAGATACGTGCGTACTTCTCCCGCATGAGCAAGGACGACGACATCCTCCGGGGCAGGGAGCTGCTCGGCAAGGAGATGCGCAAGCACGGGGCGGGCATATCGCAGCACCGCTCGGTGAAGGCGCTGAGGACCGTCTCGGAGGGCATGGGGCACAAGGATCCCGACGACCTCATGGCGCTGATCGGGACCGGCAAGCAGAGCGCACGCCAGGTGGCGAACCGGCTGCTCAAGGAGATGGCCGTCGAATGGCAGGACAGCACCGAGGCGACGGGCCCCGAGAGGCTGCTGGCCCTCGGCAACCTGGCGGGCGCCGACGCCTCGGTGCTCGACCCCGCACGCTCGAAGCTCGGCAGGGGCACGACACGCGGCCCCAAACCCTCCAAAGGCTCCTCCGGCGTCGTCGTCAAAGGCATCGACGACGTCCTGGTGCGGCTCTCGCGCTGCTGCAACCCCGTCCCGGGCGACGAGATCATCGGCTTTGTCACCCGGGGGCGCGGCGTGACCGTCCACCGCACGAGCTGCCCCAACGCGAAGGCGCTCATGGACACGCCGGAGCGCATCATCGAGGTCGAATGGGCCGCAGAGGGCCAGAGCCATGAGGTCTACCAGGTCGAGGTGTTCATCGAGGCCATCGACCGCCTGCGCCTCTACCAGGACGTGACGGTCGCCCTCGGCTCCAGCGGCGTGAACATCCTCAACGCCAACATGGCGACCCATAAGGATGGTATCGTGGAGATGCGCTATATCTTCGAGGTGAGCGAGATCGCCCATATCGAGAAGATACTGCGCGAGGTGTGCGCCATCGAGGGCGTCATAGATGCCCGGAGGGCGATGTCGGGCGAGGCGGGACAGAAACGAAAGGTCGGTTCGTGACATGCCGGTACATGTGGAGAGGGTCGAGGTCGAGGTGGCCCCCGGCTTCATCGAGAACTGCTACCTCGTCAACGACGTGGCGGATGCAAGGCGGGTCGTCGTCGTCGACCCGGGGGCGCAGCCCGAAAGGATACATGCGGCCCTGGGAGGGCGCACCGTGGAGCGCATCGTGCTGACGCATCGCCACTTCGACCACACCGGGGCGCTTTCGGCCCTGGTGCAGGCGGGCGCGGCCGAGGTCGTCGCCCACGCGCTCGATGCCGACGCCGTGTGCGACCCCGTCACCTCGGGTGCGGTGCCGCATGGGCTTGTGCCCCCCTCGACGCCGGCGACGGCCACCGTCGAGGACGGCGACTACGTGCCCGTGGGCTCCGCACGGCTCCGCGTCATCCACACCCCCGGCCATACCGTGGGCAGCATGTGCCTGTACGACGAAGAGGGCGCCGTCCTCCTCTCGGGCGACACCCTCTTCTTCGAGACCTGTGGCAGGACGGACTTCCCCACAGGCAACGCCCGGCAGATGCGCGAGAGCCTGCAACGGCTCGCCCGGCTCCCGGGGCGGACCGTGGTCCATCCCGGCCACGATGTCGATACCACCATAGCCCACGAGCTGCAGCACGGGGCGCTCCGTCCGCGAAATGCCGACTGAGTGCTTCTCTTGGGAGACGGCGGCCGCCCAGCGCCTCCCTTGGTTTGACGCCCCACCCAGGCGAGGAGAACGGACAGCAAGGAGGAAGCCATGTACGTCGCGATAGTGCAGAACAACCCCACCGTAGGCGCACTCAGGGCCAATGCCGCACAGGTGCTGGAGACCCTCGACGCCCTGGCTGCAAGCGCCTATCCGCCGGACCTCGTCGTGCTGCCCTCCTGCGCCCTGACCGGTGCGCCGCTCGACGGTCTGTGCCATTCGGACGCCTTCATGGCAGAGGCCCTCGACGTTGCCCGCCTCTTCATGGAGAAGGCCCCCTTGCCGACCCTTGTCGGCACCCTGCTCCCCGTCCCCTTGGAAGAGGGGGCAGGCTTCATCGGCGAGCCGGAGGTGCTGTTCTGCAGGGACGGGGAGGGCACGCCCCTCGGCTTCATCGACCCGCCCGGCCAGTGGGAGCCCCTGCGATACACCTCGAGCGTCACGGTGTCCCTGGACGGGCAGACCGTGTCCGTCCTCCTCGACGGGCCCCCCGAGCCGACGGACGACTTCACGGCCTCCGACATCGTCATCGTCATGCTTGCCAAGGAGTACCAAGGGACGGACACCATGTTCACGGCCTCCGACCAGCTCGGCTATCTTCGGGAGGTCGCGCGCAGAAACGACGCCTGGGTCCTTGCAGTCAACCTCGTCGGGGCCCAGGACGACGTCGTCTACGACGGGGCGAGCGTGGCCCTTGCGCCGGACGGCAGCGTCGTGGAGGCGGCAGGGCCCTTCGTCGAGCAGGTGCTCTCCTTCAACATAGGGCTCGAGCGGCGGCCGGGCAACGAGGAGGGGCGCCTCGTCAGGCCCCTTCTGCCCTATGACGCGGATTGGAGGGCGCTGGGGCTCTGCATCCACGACTACGTCCGCAAGAACGGGTTCACCGACGTGGTCATAGGGCTTTCCGGGGGCATCGACTCCGCTGTCACCGCAGCCCTTGCCTGCGATGCCTTGGGCGCCGGACACGTGCACGGCGTCCTGATGCCCGGCCCGTACTCCTCCGAGGGAAGCGTCCTCGACGCCACCGCGCTCGCCGCCAATCTCGGCATCGAGACCCTCAGCCTTCCCATAGACGGGCCCCTTGCGGCGTTCTCTGCGCTGTATCGCGAGGTGCTGGGTCAGGAGGGGAGCTTCCTTGCGCGCCAGAACATCCAGGCGCGCATCAGGGCCGTCCATCTCATGCAGCTCTCAAACACCTTTGGATGGCTGCTGCTCAACACGGGCAACAAGTCCGAGGCCGCGATGGGCTTCTCCACGCTGTACGGCGACACGGCCGGTGCGCTGGCCCCCTTGGGCAACACCTACAAGACCGATGTCTACGGCCTTGCGCACTGGCGCAACGGGAGGTCGCCCGTCATCCCCGTCGAGATTCTGGAGAAGGCCCCCTCCGCCGAGCTGTACGAGGGACAGAAGGACCAGGACAGCCTGCCGCCCTACGAGGTGCTCGACCGCATCCTCGGCCTCCACATCGAGGACGGCCTCGGCGTGGACCAGATACTCGAGTACAGCCGCCAGGTGCCCGACGGAACGGCCTTGACGGAGGACCTGGTGGCCACGGTGCTCGACACCGTGCGGCGCGCCGAGTTCAAGCGTCGCCAGGAGCCGCTTGCGCCCGTCCTCGGCACCCTCGACATGGGCATCGACCGGGACTGGCCGATAACGAACGGCTTCACGGACCATTCCCGGGGCCTAGTGCCCGACGGAAGGCCCGAGGAGTACCTCGAGATGGTACGCGGCTGGAAGCGCCCCGAAGGCTGGGGCTTCCTTGCCAACTGACGGCGGGCGGGGCGCAGGGCCCGGGCCTCGGCCGCAGGGCATGCGGTCCGAGGCGCACGGCGGGCCCGGCACCGGATCCGGGCCTCGGCCGCATGCCCTGCGCTCCTCCCTCGTCCTGACCCTCACGGCGCTCATCTGGGGCATGGCCTTCGTTGCCCAGCGCGTCGGCATGGAGTCCATCGGCCCCTTCCTCTTCATGGGCGTCCGCATGTTCCTCGGCGCCCTGACCCTCCTTGTCGCCTTCATGGTGCCCGGCCTTGTTGCCGCACTGCGCAGCCTGTGGCGCACGGGGAGAGGGGAGGGGTCGCAGGCGAGCGAGACGGGCCGCCTTGGGGAGCACCCCGCTGCCCCCGCTGCGGACGGCCTGCTTCCCTCGAAGCGGCTCCTGCTCGGCGGCGCCGTCTGCGGCCTCGTCATCTTCCTTGCCGGCAGCGCCCAGCAGGTCGGCCTCGTCTTCACCCCCGCATCGAAGGCAGGCTTCCTCACCGCCCTGTACATCGTGCTGGTCCCTGTGCTCGGCATCTTCTTGCGCCACAGGCCCCGTTGGAACACCTGGCTCAGCGTGCTCGTCGCGGCGGTCGGCCTGTACTTCCTGTGCATGGCGGGCGCGGCCTCCCTCCAGTTCGGCGACATGGTCGTGCTGGTGGGAGCCTTCTTCTGGGCCTGCCACATACTCGTCGTCGACCACTTCGTCGCAGGCCTGGGCCAACGGGAGGTCATGGGGCTCTGCATCGTGCAGTTCGCCGTGGCGGCGGCCTTGAGCCTGGCGACCGCCCCCTTCCTTGACGCGTCCTTCGTCACGGGCGGCTTCGAGCCGGATGCGCTTCTCGCCGCGCTGCCAGCGGTTCTGTACACCGGCATCCTCTCGACGGGCGTCGCCTTCACGCTCCAGGCCTTCGGGCAGCAGGGGCTCAACCCCTCGGCCGCCTCCCTCATCATGAGCCTCGAGGCGGTCTTCAGCGTGCTCGGCGGCGCGCTCCTGCTGGGCGAGGTGCTGACGCTGCGCGAGCTTGCGGGCTGCGCGGCCATGTTCGCAGCGGTCCTGCTCTCGCAGGTGCCTGTGGGGAGACGCTTGGAGCAGTAGCCGAACCCACTGTCATCCCGAGCCTGCCGAGGGATCCTCGACCGCGCAAGCGGTCGACCGCAGCCGGAAGGCGCTTCGACCTGCGGTCGGCTGCTTCGCAGCCGCGGATCCCACGGCAGGCTCGGGATGACAGTGGGGGTGCGAACAGACAGTGGGGGTGCGAACAGTGACCTTCGAACGGCTCGGTATCAGTTGAAGCCAATGGAAATCATGTCCGAATCGAACACGGTATCCCAGGTATCCTTGTTGAAGACGTGGAAGGAGAGGTCTAGGACATCTATGCTTTCGCTGCCGATGTAGTGGTGGCGGACGTAGGGCGGGTTGCTGATGAGGAGATTCGCCGCGGGCCCGACGGGCGGCGCCTGTGCGAAGTCCCCGACGATGACGTCGAGCCTGTCTCCCCAGAGGGTCTTGGCGGCTTCGCCGACCTCCCCGTCGACTTCCAGCCCTGTGGCGCTTTCGACCCCCTCGCTCCCGGCGCA
>JAISGJ010000244.1 GCA_031263105.1 Coriobacteriales bacterium | reverse complement strand
CCCCCCTGTCATTCCGAGCCTGCCGAGGAATCCTTGGTCGCGAAGCGACCAACTGCGGCCCGGGATGGCAGGGGGGGGGGGGGCTCGGGATGGTTATCCATCGTCTCCCTACGTCCGGTAGTCCCCGTTGATGGAGACGTAGCCGTGCGTCAAGTCGCAGGTCCACAGGCGGGCGCTGCCTGCGCCGGCACCGAGGTCGATGTCGATGACGACCTCCGGGCGGCCCTCGAAGCGACGCAGCGCCTCGTCCTCGTCGAAGGGGACGGGCAGGCCGCCTTCGCACACCGGGATGCCCATGACCGTGATGCCCACGTCCTGCTGCCGAAACGCCGCACCGCTCTTGCCGATCGCCATGGCGATGCGCCCCCAGTTGGCGTCGTGGCCGGCGATGGCGGTCTTGACCAAGGGCGAGTTCGCGACGGCCCGGCCCGCACGGTCCGCCTGTGCGTCGTCGGAGGCGCCCGTGACGTTCACAGTGACGAGCTTGGTGGCGCCCTCCCCGTCGGCGGCGATCTGCCGTGCAAGGTCCTCGCACAGCGCGGTGAGCGCCAGGACGAAAGGCTCGAAGAGCGGCCCGTCCACCGAGACGGGCGGGCCTGCGGCCGCACCTGTCGCCAGCAGGTAGACGCTGTCGTTGGTGGAGGTGTCGGAATCGACGGTCACCTTGTTGAACGTGACGTCCACGGCCCGCCTGAGCGCACGTTGGGCCGCCTCCTGGGTAAGGGGCGCATCGGTCGCGAGCACGCCGAGCAGGGTCGCCATGTCCGGCTGTATCATGCCGGAGCCCTTGACCATGCCGCCGATGGTGTAGGTGCGGGAGGACTCGGACGGGACAGCACAGGGGGACGGTTCTTTTGTGCTGCCACAACGGCTTCGAGTCCCTTCCGGCAGCACAAAAGAACCGTCCCCCTGTGCTGTCCCCTGTGCTGTCCCCCCCTGTGCCGTCCCCTGTGCCGTAAAGGTGAGCGCCGCCTGCTTGGGGTGCGTGTCGGTCGTCATGATTGCCGAGGCGGCGGCGAGGCCTGCCTCCGCTGCCGTGCCGTCGGCAGCGCCCAGCGCGGCAAGGGCGAGCGGGATGCCGGTGACGAAGGGGGCCTCCACGAGCGGGACGCCGATGACGCCCGTCGAGGCGACGAGCACCTGATGCGGCTCGCAGCCCAGATGCTCCGCGACGATACGGGCGGTGCCGAGGGCGCAGCGCATGCCTGCCTCGCCGGTCGCCGCGTTCGCGTTGCCCGAGTTGAGGACGATGGCGCGGATGCCGGGAGCAGGGGCGGCGGAACTGTCTGCGGGAGCGTCGCCTGCGGAAGCAGGGGGTGTGGCCGCAGCAGCCGCGCCGCTTGCAGAGACGGCGAAGGCAGGGGCACCGCCTGCGACCGCACTCGCCGCGTCGCCTGCAGGCAGGGCCGCCTGCTCAAGGTGCCGCCGCGACACGACGACCGGCGCGGCGCAGAACAGGTTCTGCGTGAAGACCCCTGCGGCAACGGCAGGCCGCTGCGTGACGACAAGCGCGAGGTCCTTGCGCTCGGGGTTGCGACGAAAGCCCGCAGACACCCCCGCGCACCGCAGGCCGCGCACCGCACCAAGGCCGCCCTCGACGGGGGACAGGGCGGGCGGGGCGGGCGGGCGGGACAGAGAAGGCGGGGCGGGGCGGCCCTCCGCCCCAAGCGCCACGCTTGTCTCCACAGTCATATCCTCGTCACATTCCCTCATACCACGCCAGGGTTCGTGACGAGGCCCTGGGCCTCCTCGAAGCCAAACACGATGTTCGCACATTGGACGGCCTGAGAGGCGGCCCCTTTGCCCAGGTTGTCGATGGCGCAACTGGCGACGAGCACGTTGTTCCCCTCGTCGAGCACTATGCCGACCTGTGCGTTGTTGGTTCCCACGACGCTTGCGGTCCGCGGCATGGTCCCATAGGGCAGAAGCTGCACGAACGTCTCCTCCTCATAGGCCGCCCCATAGGCGTCCTCGAGCGCTCGGGCGCACGCGCCGGGCCCGAGCGGGAGCGTCGCCGTGGCGAGCAGCCCCCGCGTGAGCGGCGCCAGATGAGGCGTGAACACGACCGGCACGCGCCTGCCTGCCTGCCAGGCAAGCACCTGGGCTATCTCGGGAAGATGCCGATGCGTCGCGACCCCGTAGGCGTTCACGTTCTCGTTCGCGCTGCAGAAGTGGTTGCCCTGCCGGGGCGTGCGTCCCGCGCCCGAGACGCCCGAGACGGCGTTGACGACGGCCGTGCCCTCTGCGGCGAAGCCGGCGGCAAGGGCGGGCGCGAGCGCGAGCGTGCTGGCCGTCGGATAGCAGCCGGGACAGGCCACCAAGGCAGAACGGGGCACGGATGCCGGGGTGCCTTCCCGGCCTTGGGCCTGCTGCTTGAGCAAAGGGCGGTTGACCTCTGGAAGGCCATAGACGGCCTGGGCGAGCAGTTCGGGCGCGCTGTGCCGTGCGCCATAGAAGCGCTCGTAGACGGCAGCGTCCTTCAGGCGGAAGTCGGCACTGAGGTCGAACACGCATATCCCGCGCCCGAGCAGGGCCGGGGCCATCTCCATGGCCGCCGTATGGGGCACGGCCAAAAAGGCCGCGTCAAGCTCCGCCATGCCGTCCACAACACCGTGTCCGACGAACGCCAGGTCCGTCCGGCCCGTCAAGGCGGGATAGAGCTCCGCAAGCGCCGTGCCCGCGTCTTGGTCCGAGGTCACAGCGACAAGGTCGAACCCAGGATGCCCCAGCAGATAGCGCACCAGCTCGATGCCGGCATAGCCGGCGCCGCCAATGACCGCAACGTTCTTCATATGCCTCTGCCCGCCCTTCTTTTCCGTGAGGTGCATGTCGCTCCTTCAATCGCAATATTTTGGTATTCTAGCACATAATTCTCATTATTGTCAATACTTATAGTACATTTATTCATAACAGCTTCTCGGCTTCTCTGTGAGGATACTGTTCACACCCCACTGTCATTCCGAGCGAAGCCGAGGAATCTTTGGACGCACCAGCGCCCAACCGGGCCAGTCGGGCACTGCGTGCCCGAGGATTCTCACGCTGCGCGCCCTTGCGGGCGCTCCGCTCAGAATGACAGTGGAGGCGTGAACAGCAACTCTGTGAGCTCCAGTTCACACCCCACTGTCAAGGGCGCGACGCGCTTTTGCCATGCGCTGGGTTACAATGGAGACATCCATGAAGGGAGCCCTCTGGTGCCGCAGCCACATACGCATACACAGCCGCATGTCCTCATTGTGGAGGACGACGAGAACATCGCCCATATGATAGAGGCGACGCTGAGCATAGGCGGCTATACGAGCAGCGTCTGCGGCGACGGGCAAAGCGCCCTTGCCGAGATATCGAGCGGGGACTACGACCTTGTCCTCCTCGACGTCATGCTCCCCAAACTCGACGGCTTCCAGGTCTTCGAAGGCAAGGGGGAGAACCCCACGCCCGTCATCTTCCTCACCGCGATGGACGACGTGCCGAGCAAGGTCAAGGGCCTGCGGATGGGGGCGGAGGACTACATCGTCAAGCCCTTCGAGGCGGTCGAGCTGCTTGCGCGGATCGAGGTCGCGCTCAGACGCACGCACCATGGAACGGTCGCCTTGAGCTACCAGGGCATCACCGTCGAGGTGGACAAGCACGAGGTCACCCTCGACGGTGATGCCGTCATACTCACGCCCAAAGAGTTCGACCTGCTCGTGTTCTTCATCCGCAACGTCGATATCGCCCTCACGCGCGAGCGGCTGCTCTCCGCCGTCTGGGGCTACAGCTTCGGCGGGGAGACGCGCACGGTCGATACCCAT
Source organism: Coriobacteriales bacterium (assembly GCA_031263105.1). Lineage (GTDB taxonomy): Bacteria > Actinomycetota > Coriobacteriia > Coriobacteriales > UBA8131 > JAISGJ01. The sequence goes on along the minus strand of JAISGJ010000244.1, from coordinate 16,747 downwards.
GTGCAGCAGCTGCGCAAGAAGCTCGGGCTCCATGACTCCCTTCTCACCATCCCGCGCCTCGGCTATCGGCTCGAAAGCCAGAAACCCTCCTGCGAGAACCCGGGGGACTCGTGAGACACCCTCATGCCTGCATACGCACACAACCGGCTGCAGGGACGTGTGAGCCGTGAAGCTCTGGCAGAAGATCTTCCTGCTTGCGCTCGCCCTCGTCATCATCGTGGTCAACGTGACCTCGCTCGCCCTCCTCACCAGCAACCACCGCCTCGCCATCGAGCGCGAGCAGCAGAACGCGCTCGCGCGGCACAGCTACCTCATAACCGAGATCCAGAACACCCTCATCTACACGCAGCTCGTGGAGCGCATCATCTCGCTGTCCGACGAGGCGACCATGGCCGTCGTCGTGGAGGTCCTTGAGCGCCAAGGCAGCGACGAGGCCCTTGAGGTTGCGCTCTTCGATGGGGAGACGGTCGTGTACCCCGCAGGCCGGGGCACGCCCGCAGGCAGTGCCGCGCTTCTTGGCGAGGCGGACTACGCTTCCTCGATCGCCGAGGACGGCGAGCAGACCAGGCTCCTGCTCGTCTCGACGCTCACCTTGGGCGAGCGGAGCTTCCGTCTCCTCAGCTCCTTCGACGTCAGCTCGACCTACGACCTGTTCCGTGCAGACTTCAGCCAAGTGCGCTTCGTCGGCACCATCTCGGCGCTCATCGTCGCCGGGCTGCTCCTGCTGCTGGTGAGGGGCCTGCTGCTGCCGCTGCGCAACCTGAGCGGCACCACTCACCGCATAGCGAGCGGTGACCTCGACAAACGCGCCACCGTGCAGGGGCACGACGAGCTTTCCGAGGTCGCGCGCGATCTCAACACGATGGCGGACTCGATCGAGCACAACATCACCGAGCTGGAACAGCTTGCCGAGTCGCGCCGCATGTTCATCGGCAACCTCGCCCACGAGATGCGCACGCCGCTGACCTCCATCCTCGGCTTCGCCGACATCCTGCGCGTCAAGCGCGACGTCAGCGACGACGACCGCATCGAGTACGCGAACGTCATCGTCAGCGAGACCAAGCGGCTCCAAGGGCTCTCCGGGAAGCTGATGGAGCTGATCACCGTGGGGAGCATGCAGATAAGCACCGAGGCCGTCGAGGCCCACGCCCTCGTCACGGAACTGGCCACCACCTTGCAGCCCATCCTCAAGAACCAGGGCATCGACCTCGTCTACACGCTGCCCGCCGAGGACGTCTGGATGGCCGTCGACCACGAGCTCCTCAAGTCCCTCATCTTCAACCTCGTCGACAACAGCATCAAGGCATCAGGGCCGCGAAGCACCATCCGCCTGCGCATCGACGCGCAGGCGGACACGGTCACAGTCACGGTCGCAGACGAGGGCGTGGGGATACCCAAGGAGCAGATTCCCCTGCTCACCGAGCCGTTCTACATGCTCGACAAGGCACGCACCCGCAAGCATGGCGGTGCAGGGCTCGGTCTTGCCCTCTGTTCGGAGATAGCGCGTGCACACGGGACGGAGCTGCGCATCGACAGCGCACCCGGCGAGGGCACCCGCGTGAGCATCGCCCTGCAGGCGGCGAGCGCCCATGCCTGAGCAGGAGCAGACGCGGGGCACGCAGGCGGAGGGGGCACAGGTGGCTGCGAAAAGCCCCAGCCAACGGCGCTACAACCTCACCAGCAACCTGATGACCCTGTTGGTCGCCGGCGTCATCATCGCGGCGGGCTTTCTGCTACCGACCCTGCTGTTTCCCTATCTCGACCTGTACCGCGACGAGGTGATCCAGCTCGTCGCGCCACCGGAGAACGAGATCTCGCAACATGTCTTCGAGGAGCCGGTGACCCTGTATCCTTGGAACCTCTATGAGGAGGAGCTGCTCGCGCCCCTCTCGCCTGCGGACCGCAACGTCCTCGAAAGGAGGGGGATCCCGGACTTCCTCATCGCGACCCTGCGCGACCACGGCATGCAGCCGGAGCCGGACGAGGACGGGGCCGTGCCCAGCGACGAGGCCTATCGCGCACAGATCCTCGGCCTGTTCCAGTACCTTGAGCCGCGCGACACCGCCGAACCCGGCTGTTATGTGCTCGTCGACGCAGACATCGACCTTGACGGGCGGGCGGACATCCGTTGTGCGACCGACCTTGAGGGCAACCTCATCTCCCTGCTCCTCGTCTCCTCGCAATGGGACTCCGTCTCGGTCGAGAAACCGATAGGGGTCGCCGCTGCCCCGCCTGCGGAGAAGGAGCAGGAGCATGAGCCTGTTGAGGATACCGAGGGGGGCGAGGGCACCGGGGGTACCGGGGGTGCCGAGGGGGGCGAGGGCACCGGAGGCACGGAGGACGCAGGGGCCGGGGCCGGCACGGCCGACGGGAGCGGGACGGACGGCGCGGGCGCGGATGGCGAGACACGCGACCCCGGGCAGGGCGACACGGAGACAGGGGATGCCGCCCAGACCGGCACCGAAGGGCAAGGCACGGACGCCGTGCCCGCAAACGGAGAGGAGGCAGGCAGCTCTGGACGGGACGGCGGCGCATCCGGTGGGGCGCTCGCCACACTGGCGACCTTGGTTGCACGAGACGTCCAGTCGGCCCTCGACCATCCGCCGGTGACCGAGGACGCACATCTCTGGTCCTTCTCCTACGCGACCGCGCGCGAGGCAAAGGTCTTCGACCAGCCTGAGCTGTTCCTGGCCTTCAGACAACTGGAGCTGACCTACGAGCACCGCTACGGCTATCCCTACACGGCGCTGCTTCCCCTCCAGCCTGCGGAGGCCGAGGAGCTCCCCGAAGTCGAATACACGGCGCTGACCCCCGTGCCGTTCGCAACGGCCGACTTCCTGCTCTATATCTACGACCTCCCCAGCGGCGAGCGCTTTATCCTCTATCTCGACCCCAACACCCTGCGCTGCATGGGCTTCAACCTGCTGCGCTACTGAGCCCGGGGCGGGGCGGAGGTCGGACAAAGAGAGCGGTGGTTCTGGAGGAAGGCAGGACGCAGGTTTTTACAAGTCCCTGACATCTGCCTGACCACAAGCGGATAATGGGCGCGTAAGATTGTCCTTGGTGGGAAGGAACGTGGTTCTTTGCTCCTTTCACTGAAGTCGGGTCGGAATGCAGCGTGTCCCCTTGGGTTGGTTCTTCCTCCTTGTGATTCATCCCGTATCCTTTCTTTCCTGCATTCCGTCCCGACTCCTGAACCTCCTTCCCCATGCCTTGTCGTATTCCCCTTTCTGACTGACTCGGCAAAACAGAGCGGCCCTTCTCTCGCCTTCTACCTCCCTCATCAGGCGACAGCAGGGCCGCTTTGGCGTTCAGGGCCAGCCGTCACACCCCCACTGTCATTCCGAGCTCCGCCGAGGAATCCTTGGACACGCAGTGTCCAACGGCAGGCCAGGGGGCCCTTCGACCTGCGGTCGGCCGCTTGCGCGGCCGAGGATTCCTCGACAGGCTCGGAATGACAGTGGGGCTCGGGATTACAGTGGGGCTCGGGATTACAGTGGGGGCCGGGATTACAGTGGGGGCCGGAATGAGTGGGGTGTGACGTGTAACCTAGCCGCCGCGTCTGCGCTGGGCGCGGGAGGGGATGTTCAGGCTTTTGCGATACTTGTTGACCGTGCGACGGGAGAGTTCGATACCGCAGGCGGCGAGGGCGTCCTGTAGCGCCTGGTCGCTCAAAGGGTGCGTCGGGTCCTCCTCGGCTATCAGGGTCTGGATGCGGTGCTTGACCGCCTGGGACGAGACGTCCTCGCTCGCCGTCGGGCCGCGCCCTGTCGAGCCGACCCCCGAGTGGAAGAACGAGCGCATTTCCAAAGTGCCATGAGGCGTCTGGATGTACTTCCCGTTGACCACACGGCTGACGGTCGATTCCGAGACCCCTGCCTGATCGGCCACCTGGGCCATGGTCAGGGGCTGGAGGTGCTCGATCCCCTTGTCGAAGAACTCCTGCTGTCGCGCGACGATACAGGCCGCGACCTGAAAGATGGTCGATTTGCGTTGCTCGATGCCCGTCATCAGCCCTTGGGCGGCACGCAGCTGTCGCGCAAGATAGTGCGCGGCCTGGGGGTCGATGTGCGGGTCGTCGATCATCTTGAGGTATTCCTCGCTGAGCCTGAGCTGCGGCAGGTCGAAGTCCTGCATGCGCACGACCCAGGCCGCTCCGTCGCGCTCGACAAAGGCCTCGGGGCAGAGCGCCTGACGGTGCCCGTCGGAGAACTGCAGTCCCGGATGCGGGTCGCAGGCGCGGATCAGGTCGAAGGCCCGTTGGACGTCCCCGGGCCCGACCCCGAGCCTCGCCGCCACCTGCGCGACGTGACCAGCGGCGAGATCCTGCAGATGTTCCTGAACGATGCGGCGCGTCGTGGCATCCGCCTGCCCTGCGGCCTCAAGCTGCAGAAGCAGGCACTCCTCGACGCTGCGCGCCCCGATCCCCGCAGGCGCACAGGCCTGTAGGGCATGAAGCACCTGCTCGACACGTCCGCCTGAGACCTCGAACTGCGCCGCCACCTCATCGAGTCCGATGCGCAGATAGCCTGCCGCATCGATGTTCCCGATGAGGTACTCCCCTATCGTCCTGTCCAGGCCGTTGCGCAGCTCCTGCGCAAGCAGCCCGCCCAGATGCGCCTCGAGCGTCTGCTGTTCGGTCATGTACTTCTCGAAGGGGAACTCGCGGCGTATCTCCCCGTAGCTCCCTCCCGCGATGCCGACATTGCTTCTCTGCATGCGGGCGAGCAGGCTCTCGGTCCTGACGTTCATCTCGATGGCATCGGGGTCAAGAGGATGCCTGCGCAGGTCACGCTCGTCGTGTTCTAAGAACACGTTCTCCTCAAGGCTGTTGGCGATATGCTCGTTGAGCTCAAGGACGGAGAGCGCAAGCAGGCCGATCCCCTGCCGTGCCTCCACCGAGAGGCGCAGCCGCACCTGCGGCTCCTGTGTCATGCCCATATGCGCGTCGGCCAACGAATACCCCCTGCTCCTGCCTAGTTACAGCTCACACCCCACTGCTTCGCAACCGAAGATTCCTCGGCTCCGCTTCGCTGCGCTCGGAATGACAGTGGGCGTGTGTTACTGTTCGCACCACTGTCATTCCGAGCTCCGCCGAGGAATCTTTGGACACGCAGTGTCCAACGGCAGGTCAGTGGGTCCTTCGGCCTGCGGTCGACCGCTTGCGCGGCCGAGGATCCCTCGACAGGCTCGGGATGACAGTGGGGTGAGAACAGTAACGTTCCCAGTAACGTTCCCAGTAACGTTCCCGTGCGGTGCCCCTGATAGTGCTGTGCGCGCACGCTGTCAACGAGTCTGGATTATGGTACAATTCTACTGTTCAGACGTAGAATTTACAATCGCTCATAGGCCATTTTACGAGGTTTTCCGATCCTCGAAATCCGCGTTTGTAAATAGAGGAGCTGGTCTCTGTGGATTATATCGACTTCGAGACCCTGGAACACGAGAAGCATATCCTCATTCAGGATCTCTCGCTCGACAGGTTGCGTTGGAAACAAATCGAAAAGGCGCGGAACGAATTTCTCCTGCACGAAACCGAATGCCCTGACGATGTGCTCAGTCCCCAGATCCTTGAGTCTTGGAAACGCAGCCGGAGCCTGGCGATCGACCCCGACGCGACGCAGCTGTGCATCAGGCTGAACGACCGGGAGTACCAGCGTGTCACCGAGAAGAACGCAGATCTTATCCGTATCGCGAAGCCGCTGCTGCATATCATCGAGGACCTGCACCTGGAAAACGACTACATATTCGAGCTGATCGAGACGGGCGGCGCCACCCTTACCCGCATCGGCAAGCTCGACCTGCATAAATACATTGCTGAGAAGTCCCTCTTCAACGAATCGACCATGGGCACGAACGCGCACTCGCTCTGCATGCGGCATAAGGCCGCCGTGCACCTGATGGGGCCCGAGCACTACTGTCGGGTGCTGCATGACCTTGCGGCATGCGCCGCCCCCATCATGGACGAGCACAACGAGGTGATCGCCTCTCTCCTGCTCACGCAGCCTCTGCCGAAGAACCCTTGGTCGGAGACCTATCACAATCTGATGTCGCACACGCTGGGACTGATCGCCTCCTTGGCATCGGCGATCGAGTACCGCATGAAATGCCAGCGCTGCGTCTCGCTGCTGAAGCTCCAGCGCTCGAAGCCAGAACCTGCGGAGCGGCGACCCAGCGCTTCGGGGGACGTCGCGAACAGGACCTTCGACGAGATACTCGGTCCCAGCGAGGCCATAAAGTCGGCCGTTGAGCTCGCGAAACGCTACGCAACGACCAGCGAGAGCATCCTTCTGGTCGGTGAGAGCGGCACCGGCAAGGAGTACTTCGCCCAGGCCATCCATAACGCCAGCCGCCCCAGCGGGCCCTTTATGTCGATCAACTGCGCGGCGATACCGCCCCGCCTCATCGAGAGCGAGCTGTTCGGGTACGAGGACGGCAGCTTCACCGGTGCGAGGCGCGGGGGAAAGCCGGGAAAGATCGAGATGGCGCAGGGCGGCACCTTGTTCCTCGACGAGATCGGCGACATGCCCCTCGAACTGCAGGCGACGCTGCTGCGTGTCCTTGAGGACAAGCGCGTCATGCGCCTGGGCGGCAAGAGCTACAAGCAGGTGGACTTCCGTGTCATGGCGGCGACCAACCGCGACCTTCTGGAGATGGTGCGAGAGAAGACCTTTCGCGAGGACCTGTTCTACCGTCTCTCGATACTGACGATCCGTCTGCCCACCCTGGAGGAGCGCCCCGAGGACAAGGCCTTCTTTGCCCGCTACTACCTCGACGAGTGCCGCCGCAAGGACCCGAACGGGCCGCGGAACTTCGCACCCGAGACCCTGATGCGCATCGAGGCCTATCACTGGCATGGCAACGTGCGCCAGCTCAAGAATGCGGTGTTCTCGTCGTATTTTGCGGCACACGGCGATCTGATACAGCCTGACGACCTGCCTGCCTCTGTCCGGGACGACCCTCGCGCCAGCGGTGCGGGACGCAGGGTGCCTGCCTCCGGCAGAGGCGTCGCGTCGCTGACCGCCGACCGGTCGGACGGCCGACAGGCCGCTCCGCCCTCCTCTTCCGGGCATCTCATGCTCAGAGAGCAGGAGCGCGCATCCATCGACCGGGCCCTGGCACAGACGGGCAGCAACGTCGCCCAGGCCGCCGAGCTCCTCGGCATCAGCAGGGCGACGCTCTACCGCCGCTTAAGGAGACGATGACTCCCGCCAGATGGCCGAACGATAGCCGCCGACCCGGGGTGTTACTGTACACACCCCACTGTCGTTTCGAGCGCAGCGAAGGTCCTTCTCTGCGCTCAGGATAAACTCCGTCGAGGAATCCTTGGGTCCGAGCGCCCGGAAAACGCACCGCGTTTTCAGCGAGGACGGCGCGACAGGCCCACGGAACACGTCAGCGCCCAACTGCGGCCGGGGGGGACGCGTCTGCCCGCAGTCGGCTGCTTCGCAGCCGAAGATTCCTCGGCGGAGTTTATCCTGAGCGCAGCCGAAGGACTCGGAATGACAGTGGGGTGTGTACAGTAACACCCGGGGGCGCTCCCGCTCACCCCCGTCCCGCAGGTCATGCGGCGGGTTCGTCGGCGTGGTATATCTTGACGAAGCGCAGGGCCACGGTCGCAAGGAGGCAGACGCCGCAGATCGCTGCGGCCCCGACGTTCCAGCCGAAGGCCTCCACGACACCACCGATGATCGGAGGGCCCAGCAGGACCCCCAGATTGAAGCCGATGCAGACGATGCCCAATGCGATGCCGACGAACTCGGGCCTCTCGACGCTCTGGGCCGTCATCGTCCACAGGACACAGGGGAAGCCGGCGTCGGCGAACGCATAGACCACGACGAAGGCGACGATGAGCAGCGGGTCCGGCATCATCATGCCGACAAGCGATATGATGCCATAGGCGACAAGGGCGACCATGCCGAAGCGCCTGCGATTCCTCACTTTGTTGAGCAAGGCCCCGATGATGACGGCGGCGATGACCCCTCCTATGGAGAAATACCCTACCCACATGTTGGCCTCGCCCTCGCTCCAGCCGAAGGTCTCCGTCCAACACGTGGCGATCCAGTTCACGAAGCCGAAGCATCCGAGGCTGAACAGCATCGTGACCAGCGAGAGCAGCCATGCAGACCTCGACTTCAGGCCTTCGGCCAACGAGACGCCGCTGTTCTCCACATCGGCGTGACTGTCCTCAGGGCGAGGGCTCCTGACGCAGAGGACATAGAAGACCAGGGCGACCAGGCTCACGGCAAAGGCGAACCACCACATGCCCTGCCAGCCAAAACTCGTCGTAAGCACGGCTCCGAGAAAGAACATGGCCGCCTGGGCCCCCATCTGATAGGCGCCCCAGATGCTCATGGGGAGCCCGCGCTTTGCCTCGGGGAACCACATCGCGATAAGCGCGGGCCCGATGACGGCGATAAGGCCGACACCGACGCCCTCGATGACGCGGCTCACCGCGAGAACCGCCGCGCTCTCGGTGAAGACACCGATGAGCGAGCCCGCCAACGCGCACGCCAGGGCCCCGATGCCGCTTTTCTTGGGTCCCAGCCTGTTCAGGACAAGGGAGGCCGGGATGGCCATGACGATGCCGACGAGGGAGAACAGCGAGCTCAGCCAGCCCGCCTGTGCCATGTCGATGTCGAAGGCCTCCATCAGGGTCGTCATGCAGGGGGCCACCTTGTTTTGGACCAGGGCCAGCGCGACGCCGGCGAAAATGGTCGCCAGTGCGACGGCCCATGCCTTTCTTGCGTTCATGTGTCACAAACTCCTCAAAAAAAATCACCGTTCGCACCCCGCTGTCATCCCGAACCAGCCGCGGGATCTTCGGCCGCGCAAGCGGTCGACTGTAGGCGGATGCGCCTCGGCCTGCGGTCGGCTGCTTTGCGTTCCGTGGGCCTGTCGGTTCCATGGGTTCACCCGCTCAGGGGCTCACCCGCTGCTTCGCAGCTTCGCCCGGAAACAGCACACTGTGCTGTTTCCCAACGCAGCTTCGCCCCGCGACAGCCCGCTGGACTGTCGCGCCGTTCTCGCTGAAAACGCGATGTGTTTTCCGGGCGCTCGAACCCAAGGATCCCTCGGCAGGCTCGGGATGACAGCGGGGTGCGAACGGTAACCGGAAAACAATGAGACCGCCCTTCCGCGATGCGCCCAGGGACTTCCCGCGCACGCCGCCGAAAGGACAGCCTCTCTTGAACTCTGCTCTCAGGCCTCGTAGACGACCGTGCCGCCCAGGATCGTCTTCTCAACCTTCGCCGTGCGATACGCCTCTACGTCGTCGGATATGAAGTCGCTGGGGAACAGGGCAAAGTCGGCCAGGTTCCCCACTTCGATGGATCCCAGTCTGTCGTCGTCGTGCAGGAAGAACGCGGCGTTCTTGGTCCACATGATCAAAGCCTCAAGCGGGCTCACCTTCGACTCGTCGCCTCGGGACAAAGTGTTTCCGGTCGTCTCGTCGAGGCGCGTGATGGCGTAATACATCCCCATCACCGGATCGGGAGGGACGACGGGGCTATCGGAGCCGCCGCCGCAGATGATCCCGTTCTTGAACATCAGCCCCGGCGACTGGATGCGCTCGGCCTGCTCCTCATAGAACTGAGGGGCCTCGCCCATCGTGGAGACCAGCGTGGGCTGCACAGTGACGCCCACGTTGAGCCGCCTCATGCGTTCCCACTGGTCGTCGCGGGGGAACTGGTAGTGGATAAGGTAGTGGCGACGGTCCCAAACGGGGCTTATCTTGTCGGCCTCCTCAAAGGCGTTGAGAGCCATGTCCTCTGCGGCGTCGCCGATGGCGTGTATGCCGAACTGCCAGCCCAGTTCCTGCGCCTTGCAGACGAAGCGGGTGATCTCCTCCTGGGTCCATACGCTGCATCCAAGATAGTCGGGACGGGTCTTGTAGCCTTCCCGCATGAGCGCGGTATAGGTGGCCGGGATGCCATCGAGCGTGACCTTGACGCCGTTGAGCTTCAGCATCTCGTCGCCGAAGCCGGTCACGCAGTCCATCTCCTCGAGGCGGCGCAGGTGGGTCTCCATGTCTCCGTATGCGGAGTCCAGATAGAACATCAGGTTGGCGCGATAGGAGAGGCGCCCCTGCTTCTTCGCCTCAAGATAGGTGCGCATCTCGTCGAACGACAGGTTCGCATCGATGGCGCTGGTGATGCCGAGGGAGTTCAGGTATGCGCCCACCGCCTCCACGCTCTCGATGCGCTGCTCGGCACTCAGCGGGGCGATGATGCGCTGGACCAGGCTCATGGCGGAGTTCTCGAACAGATAGCCGTCGAGACCGCCGTCGGGCTCGTGCCCGATGCTGCCGCCCTCGGGGTCGGGCGTGTCACGGGTTATGCCCGCACACGCAAGCGCCACGGAATTGACCATCGCGGTATGGAAGCAGGTCCGCATGCAGAACAGCGGGTTGCTCGGGCAGATCTCGTCGAGCTCTGCCAGGGTGAGCGGCTCCGGGTCGTCCCAGACCAGCTCGTTCCAGCTGTTGCCCACCACCCACTCCCCGTCCGGGGCCCTGTCGGCGTGCTCCTTGATGAGGCGCTTGACCTCCTCGCGGCTGACGACGGGGCGGAAGTCGATGTTGCGCAGGTTGTTTCCGGTCCACGTGCAGTGCATGTGGCTTTCGACAAAGCCGGGGAGCAGCATTTTGCCGGGAGCATCGATCACTTGGGTGTGCTGCCCGATGAGCGGCTCCATCTCCAGAGCCTTGCCCACGGCTATGATCCGTCCGTCCTTTGACGCGACCCCACCGTCCTCGATGATCGGGAAGTCCCGCCTGCCCTGCTTCACCTCCTCGCACGTGAGGGCAACGGTATAGATCTTGGGATGCCTGATCACGAGGTCGGCTTCTGGATACCAACGATTCATAGCATTCCTTTCCGGTTACTGTTCACACCCCACTGTCATTCCGAGTGGAGACGCTGCCAGGGGCAGCGCCGCAGCCGAGGAACCCTTGGACCCGCAGTGTCCAACTGGCCGCAGTCGACCGTTTGCGCGGTCGAGGATCCCTCGGCAAGCTCGGGATGACAGTGGGGCTCGGGATGACAGTGGGGCTCGGGATGACAGTGGGGCTCGGGTAGATGACAGTGGGGCTCGGGATGACAGTGGGGCTCGGGTAGATGACAGTGGGGCTCGGGATGACAGTGGAGGTGTGAACACACGACAACCCTTTCTTTCGCTAGGGAAGTGCTGCCCTCCCTATGCCTTGACTTCCTCGCCCTTCTCGTTGTAGAGCTTCATGAGGCCGAAGCAGACGCCGGCAACAAGCTGGCAGACGGCAGCGAAGATGGCAAGATAGCCCCAACCTTGGAAGCTCGTCGCATCCAGGATCGCGCCTGCGATGGGAGCGCCCAACATCATCCCCAAGTTGAGGAACATCGAGTAGAACGCCGTCGATGCGCCGGCGAGGCGCGGATCGGGGGTCGTCTGGGTGATCAGCGACCACATGGCGGCAGCGAAGACGCCCTCGATGACGCAGTACAGGACGCACACGACGGCGACGATGGGCAGCGAGGTCACGTTGAACGCCGCAAAGAAGACGAGCGCGTACAGGATGCCGTCGATGGAGACGAAGCGCTTGCGGTTCTTGACCTTGTCCAGGATAAAGCCGCCGAGCATGGCCGTGAATATCTCGGCGAGATAGACATAGCCGACGATGCTGTTCGCCGTGCCGGGGTCAAGGCCGATAGTCTGGGTCCAATAGGTGGCGATCCACGTGGCGAAGGTCATGATGGCCATGCCGAAGCCGATGCCGCCGATGGACATGATGTAGACGGAGCGGTGCTTGAAGACCTCGGTCACCTTGACGGAGGAGTCCTCGACGTTCGCATGGTTCTCCTCGATCGCCGGCGGACGGACCTTCCATGCGAACAGAACCAGGCCGATCACCAGCAGGAAGATGCCCACGATCCACATATGCTTCCAGGCGCCCTCCGGGCCGATGATGTTGCCGGTGAACAGGAAGCTGCCGGCGATGGCCACCATCTGCCACGAGCTCCAGATGCCCATGGGGAAGCCGCGTTTCTCGATGGGGAACCACATGGCGATAGTGGACGGCGCGATGATGGAGATAAGACCGATGCCGAAGCCCTCCAAGATGCGGCTGGCAAACAGCACGCCCTCGTTAGGGGCGAGGAACCCAATGATCGAGCCGACAAGGGTCACGGCGATGGAGACGATGCCGCCCTTGAAGACGCCCCACTTCCTGACCATGCCGACCGCCGGGAACGCAAGGACGATGCCCAGCACGTTAAAGATCCCGGAGATCCAACCGGCAGTAAACGCACTGACGTTCAAGTCCGCCTGCACCAGGCCGATGACCGGCATGATCTTGTTCTGCGTCCAAGCCATTGCAATGCCTGCAACAAATATGGCAAGCACGATTATCCAGGCTTTTCCGTTGAACTTCTTGATTTGATTCATCAACTGTACCGCCTCCTCATTCATCGATCCGCTTTACTGATTCATTGCCGTACTGTTTCGCTGCAAAACTGACCTTCGACCCACATTCGCTCCGTTGCCCACTGCCTCCTTTCTCGTCGCTCTGCCTGTGGAACCAGAGGTCTCCCTCGGTCGATGCGCCGGAAACGGACCATGCTTCCCTTCCGTGCCTGCGACGCACCTGACGATTCCCTCCTCTCATAGAGAGAGCCTCCAAGAGCACGTTCACTCCTCGAACACATGGCCGCAGTGTTTGCAGGCCATGCGGGTACCTAACACATAACCCGTGCAGACGGGGCATACCTTTATCCTGCCCAGCTTCACGCACGTCTGGCAGAGCGGTTGTTGCAGAGGGTCGCAACGAAAGCAGCTTTTCCTGGTATCAGTTGACAAATGGGTACGTACTTCACCTGGTTCCGGCTGGACAATTGCGGTGCCACAACGCTTGCAGACCTCCCAATGCGCGGGGTTGTACCGACCGCACACGGGACACTCGACCGGCAATCTGAACCCTGGTTTCCTGTGACAGCGTTGACAGGTCGGATTGCAGCTTCGGCAACTAGGCATGAAGTCTTCCTGTTAGTCCGGCTTAGACGGTGCCTTAGGCCCCGATGCCTTGGGCGGCGGGGCGGATGGCGGGCGGGGCGGGGCGCTCGGGGAGCGCAGGCCGCCCGGCCCGGGCGCGTTGCCCGGCCTTGGCGCGTTGCCCGGGGCGTTGCCCGGCCTTGGCGCGTTGCCCGGGGCGGTCGGGGCGTTGCCCGGGATCGCGGGGGCGACCATGGTCTCAGCGGCCGCAGCCTCGGCGGCTGCGATCTCCTCGCTGAAATCCTTACCGCACTTTTGGCACACCACGTTTCCCGGTTTGTTGAATGCGCCGCACTCGGGGCATTGCATGACGCGAGCCACGCCCGCTGGTCTGAAACACATGGCTGTTCACCTCTTGATTCGTAGGAGCAGACAGGGACGGTTCCCTGTCTGCTCGCTTGTCTCCTCCAAACCCTGTCTGCGCTCAGCAGGGGACGAACAGGCAACTCTTAGGCTTGGCCTGCGCCTTTTTTGCCAACTCGTCGACTGGCCCATAGGTCATGCATGCCGCCTGGCAGTGGTGCACGCAGGTGGGCAGCTTGCCTGCAGCAACGCGGTCCTCGCACAGGTTGCACAACGACGTGGGGATGGGCAGATAGAGGTACTCGTAGGCGCCGTTGGGCATCATGCGCGGCCCGTCCGCATGCAGGGTGATGCCGTAGTGCCCCTCGCCAAGGCCCAGTTCGACCTTGCATGCCATCTCGCAGGAATGACAGCCGGTGCACCACTCGTAGTCGATCAGCAGTCCATGGGTATGTGCCATGTTAAAAACCTCCCTTCCGTGTGACGATCTCGCTGGGCGAGCAGTCGTTTTCCGCCGTGACGGGATAGACTTTGCATATCTGGTTGGCATACGGCGCCCCGTAGAGCGTGGGGCCGGTGACGCCTTGGACCGTCAGGTTGTTGATGTTCGAGTCGAAGACGCCAAAGAGGCTCGGCTCGGCGCCTTCGCGCTCGGGGAACCACCATCCGTGCTCGGCCCGCACGACCTTGGGATGCAGCGACGCGTTGAGGCGGACGCGCTGCTTACACTTGCCCCGCATGTTCTCGACCCAGATCCAGTCGCCGGCGACGACACCGATCTCAGCAGCAAGGCTGGGGTGCAGGTCGGTCAGCGGGTCGGGATGCGACTCGCGCAGACGCGGCACCTGGCGCTCCTCGGAATGGAAGTACTCCCAAGTGCGGGCACCGGTGGTGAGCACGAGCGGGTACTGCTCGAACAGCTCGGGCGTGTTGATGGGGCTCTCGGGCGGCTCCTCGTAATACGGCAGAGGGTCGAAGCCCCAGGCCTCGAACAGCGTGAGGTACAGCTCGCATTTACCGGTCGTGGTGTTGAAGCCGGGCTCGCCGTCGTCACGGAGCAGGCCTTTCTCGTACTTTTTGTACGCCCAGTCGTCCGGCCAGTCGATGACCTTCTCCACCAGTTCCGGGAAGGTCTCGTCGGTCTTGGCGGGCCAGCCGGCATGGAAGCGGTTCCCGCTCTGCACCCACCAGGTCATCAGCTCGATGTCGTCTTCCCAGGGAAAGAGGTCGGGGTTGAGGCGCTTGCCGAGCTCGAGGATGATCTGCTCGTCGGACTTCGCCTCGTAATAGTCGTTGACCTTGACGATGGAGCGCAGCGGCCACCACCACACGCGGCCGCTGTTGCGCTCGGAGCTCATGCCGCAGGGCAGCACGATGTCCGCGCAAGCGATGGCCGTCGGGGTCATGAAGACGTCGACCACCACGTTGAAGGGCACCTTGCGCATCGCCCGGTAGACGCGCGGCGCGTCGGCCGCCATGTTGGCGATGGGGTTGGTGGACTGGATGAAGAGCATGCGGATGGGATACGGCTCGTCGGTCTCGATCGCCTGAAGGACCGTGTCCCCGTTGGCGGTGGGGTCGAAGCCCAGCGCATGCAGCGGCGAGGTCTCCACGCCGAGCATCTTCTGCATCATCTCGTCGGGGACGTTCCAGAGCCCACAGCCGTAGCTGTCCGAGATGTCGTAGGCGCAGCGCGGGATCATGCAGCCGCCGGGGACGTCGATGTCGCCGCAGATGGCGCCCATGCAGAGCAGGGCGTGGGCCAGCGGGATGCCGCAGACGGTCTGATCGACCTTGAGGCCCCATTGGATGGCCGAGGGATTGCCGCTGGCATAGGCGCGGGCGGCGGCACGGATCTCGTCGGCGGTTATCCAAGCGATCTCGGCGGCGCGCTCGGGCGGATACTCCTGCACACGCTCGGCGAGCTCCTCGAAGCCATAGGTCCAGTTCTCGACGAAATCGTGGTCGTAGAGGTCCTCGTTGATGATGACGTTGAGCATGGCGATGACCACGGCGGCATCGGTGCCAGGTCGCACGCGCAGCCAGTGCTCGGCCTTGGAGGCAAGCCAGGTGCACGACGCATCGACGACGATCAGCTTGGTTCCGTCCTTCATCGCATCGACGATCCAATGGCCGAAGAAACCGTCGCCGTTGGAGATGAGCGGGTTGTTGCCGAGGATGAGGATGTACTCGGGCAACCGGTACTCGGGATCCTCGTAGCGGCGCTCAAGGTGCTGGGAGACGTCGGCCACCATGAAGTCGCCCATGAAGCAGTGCCCGATGGTGGTGCGGGGCAGATAGCAGGCGTCGCCGGAGAGGAAGCCCAGCACGAAGTTGGGGCTGCCGAAGGCGCTGTAACACAGATACGGGGTCTGCCAGCAGATGTTGCGGCCAGTGCCCTGCATGGCGACGATGGATTCCGGCCCGTAGTTGTCCCATATCTCATAGACGTGCTCGACGATGATGTCGTAGGCCTCGTCCCAGCTGATGCGCTCCCACTGGTTCTCGCCACGCTCGCCGCTGCGCTTGAGGGGGTACTTCAGGCGGTCGGGGTGGCTGGCGGTCTCGCAGTAGTCGATGCAGCGCATGCACAGGCGGCCCTGGTTGTAGGGGCTCAGCGGGTCGCCCTCGATCTTCTCGACCTTGCCGTCCTTGGTGTAATACAGCACGCTGCATCCGTTATGGCAGCCGGGCGCCGTCCACATATTGGTGCGCGTGACCGTGTATTCGCCCTCCTGCCATTGCCAATCGGTCTTGTAGACGTCTTTGTTGACGCCTTCCAGCTCATTTCTCATTACGCAACCTCCTTCGCGGGTCTTTGGGCCTCTGACGCCCGTTTTGCTTACACCGTGCCGTTAGGCTTGAACGTCTTGCGCTTGGACCAGTCCCGACCGGTTTTATCGAGTGCCTGTTTTTCGTATGCGGTGTCCTTGTCCAGAGCCTGGGCCTGATCCTTGGTGTCCTTCTCCTCTTCTTCAGCCTTGACCTGTCGGGTTTTGCCTTTCTGCTCCTCAGCCATGGGTAACCTCCTTTCCTGAAGTCGCCTCTGCGCCTTTGTACGCTCTACAACCCCTTATGCAAGAATCGTGCCAACTTTGCACAGAGCTGTGCGCACGACGCTCAGGCGGTGGAACTGCGGTTATCGATTTGTGGTGTGGGGATGCTGATACAGCTGTCGCGTCTCATTCTGCGATATTCGCAAAGTGAGACGCGACGAAGGGCTATTGGTCACATCTCTGCCGCAACGAAGGGGTTGCGAGACACACCCCCTGTCACTCTGAACTCTTCGGCTGCACTCGCTCAGAGTGGACTCCGGGGCGAAGCCCCGCAGTGCACTGTCATTCCGAGCGAAGCGCAGCGCAGCCGAGGAATCCTTGGCTGCGGAGCGGCCAACCCTGGGCCGAGGGATCTCTCGACTGCG
>JAISGJ010000240.1 GCA_031263105.1 Coriobacteriales bacterium | reverse complement strand
ACAGAACACCACACCACACCACAGAACACCACACCACACCACAGAACACCACACCACACCACAGAACACCACACCACACCACAGAACACCACACCACACCACAGAACACCACTGTCATTCCGAGCGCAGCGCAGCGCTGTCGAGGAATCTTCGGCTGCGAAGCAGCCGACCGCATTCTTCTGTGTTCCCCCTAGGCCTTGAAGTCCTTGCCGACGACGACCAGGATGTCGCCGCTGAAGGTGTAGGCGCCTCGGGACGCGGTGGGCTTCCCATAGCCCAGGCGCTGCCGAATGTCGTCCGCCACGCGTTTGTCCCCATCGTTCTTATAGACGATGAGGGTCGTCGCATAGTCGCTGTTCTGGGCGTCGCCTACCTCGCCTGGCACATAGCCTGCCGAGGCGATCGCGTCGGACACGTCCTTTGCGGAGCCAGTGATGCCGTTGCCGTTTCGGACCTCGACGGTGTAGTCGCCCGGGTTGCCGAGAGGGGCCTGTGTGGAACCGTCCGTCGCCGTTCCTCCGGGGCCCGCGACGTAGCTCTCCGGCACGACCCCTCCGATTCCCTCGTCCTGCCGCTCTGGATACGAGCCTGCCTCGATCGACCTGAGCAGCTGTGTCCACGCATCCGCATCGGCGACGACGTAGGATGTCCCGGTGGTGTCGTCGGTGGTCGAGGGCACCGTGTAGGTGTGGATGCCGTTTTCCTTCATGCCCGCCATGCCCTGCGCGACCTTGACTATCTTGGCGATGTCCATGTTGGTGTAGGTCATGTCGGCCAGGTTCGTCACGGTGGTGGCGATGGTCGCGGGGTTCGAGGCGAGCACCTTTGTGGCGAGCGCCTGCAGGAAGGTGCGCTGGTTGGCCTGGCGCTGGTAATCGCCGTTCAGGAACTCGCGGGAGCGGCAGAACACGAGGGCGTGCGCGCCATCGAGGGTCTGCTGCCCCGCATAGATGTCGAGCCCGCCCGCGTCGTAGTCCCCGATGATGTCGACGGGCACATCGACCTCGACCCCGTTGAGGCCGTCGACGAGCCGTATCAGGCCGTCGAAGTTCACCTGTGCGAAGTAGGAGATGTCAACGCCGGAGAACCGCGAGACCGCTTTCAGGGTCGCTGCCGTCCCACTGCCGGGCTTCTCTATCTCGGCATAGGTGTAGGCGGTGTTGATCTTCTCGCCCCCTATGCCCTCTATCTCCACGTAGGTGTCCCGAGGTATCGAGATCATGGCCATGGCCTTGTTCGCCTGGTCGACCCGGACCAGTATCAGCGTGTCGGTCCGGGGGAGCTCCAGGTCCTCCCGGTCGTCCGTGCCCATGAGGAGCATCCAGAAGGGGTCCTCGGGCTTCTCCGGTGCCACGAGCGTGGTTTTGAAGGTCCCGCTGTCGAAGTCCCCCTTGTTGCCCGTGAAGTCGGTTCCCAGCTTGTTGTTGACGACGAGCGCGAAGGCGGCCACGCCGATGATGGCGACGACGAGCAGCGACGCCAAGGTTATGCCCAAGGCCTTGACGACGGTCTTCCTGCGGCTGCGCTGGCTCCGTATCTGGGCATAGCCCCCTGCGGCGTCGAGGCGCGAGAGCTGCTTCGCCCTTCGCTGTGTGCGAAGGGGCCCCTCGTCCTTTTGGAGCGGCCTGCGGTTTCTGGTGTTTCGCGTAGTGCGTGGGGATAGATTCATAAGAGAAGAAGCCCTGTCGGTTCCAAATTGCCAAGCGCTCAGTGCCTGACAAACCTTTGTTCTGTGTGTCCGATGACATCCATAGATGCCCCATTATCTCATATCTCGGCACCAAGCGATAGCCCCCCGCCTTCCTGCCCCTGCCGCCCCTTCCTGCCTCTGCCCGGAGGGCATTATGCAGCACTGTTCACACCCCACTGCCATCCCGGGCCCCCACTGCCATCCCGGGCCCCCACTGCCATCCCGGGCCCCCACTGCCATCCCGGGCCCCCACTGCCATCCCGGGCCCCCACTGTCATCCCGAGCCTGCCGAGGGATCCTCGACCGCGCAAGCGGTCGACCGCAGGTCGAAGGGTCCACTGACCTACCGTTGGACACTGCGTGTCCAAAGATTCCTCGGCGGGGCTCGGAATGACAGTGGGGGCTCGGAATGACAGTGGGGTGTGAGCAGTAACTGAGCAGTAGCCCGCTTCCTGCCCCTGCCTGGAGGGCATTATGCAGCAGGAGGGATGTTGTGCTAAGGTGGTAGACGTTTGGGAAAGTCGATCGGCGGCCTGTGGGCTTCGGTGTTTTGAGGCACTGGGCGAGGGGGAGCGATCGGTATCCCCGTGAGGGGAATCTGGCTGAAAGGCGCATCTGACATGAAGAACGCACAGGCGGACAGGTCCGCATCGCAGCACGGGTCGAGCAGGCGGCATCGAAGGGGGCTGAGCGTGCGTGCGGTCCTTTCTGCGATGCTCTCGTTCCTGTTGGTCGTCGGCACCGTGACGACAGTGCCCGCCTACGCAGGGTCGGAGGCCGGCCCAGCGGAGGGCACGTCGCAGTCCGTCGAAGGCCCGACCGTCGTTTCGGCGGAGGCCCTGGAAGGGGCGGCATCGGTCGTGGGAGGAGGGGACCAGGACGGAGCTGCTCCCTCCACCCCGCCCGGGACATCCGGCGCAGGGGATGACGGCGGCACTGCCGGTTCCGCCACCGGCCCCGACCCCGCCGACCCCGCCGACCCCGATGCCGGCCCCGATGAGGGCCCCGGCCCCGCCGGCCCCGCCGGCCCCGACGGCCCCGACGGTCCCGCCACCGACGACCCCGCCACCGGCCCCGACGGCCCCGACCCCGCTGTCCCGGCCCCCGCCGATGCCTCGGACCAGTCGACCGAGCCGGCCCCGCCGGCCCAAGCCGAAGAGTCGGACCAGCCGGACCAGCCGGCCGAGCCGGACCAGGCCGACACGACCGACGAAACAGGCAGCAAGACCAGCAGCAAGGACGAAAAGGCCGCCAAGGCCAAGGACACCAAGGCCGCCTCCGCAGGCGGCTCGGGCGACCTTGCCCCCTTGGCTGCCACGACCGACCTGAGCGGCATCTACACCATCGCCTCCATCCTGCCCGGTGCCAAGGTCTTCGACATCCCCGCTGCTTCGCGTCAAGACGGGGCCTTCGCGCAGATATACACCCCCAACACCACTCCTGCGCAGCGCTTCAGGCTCGAGCGGCAACGGGACGGCTCCTACGTCATCATCAACGTCAACTCCGGGAAGGCGCTCGACGTGCGCCAGGGCCGGGCAGAAAGCAGCAACCTGATATGGCAGTACGCCCCCAACGGCACGGCCGCCCAGAGATGGGAGCTCGTGCCCACCGGCGACCCGGACGGCAGCTACTCGATCCACACCATGCTGGACAGGAAGCTCGCCTTGGGGCTCGTCAGGGGGGCGTCTACGAACGGCACCGGACTCCAACTCCAGCGCGCCAGGGCCGTCTCTGCCCAGAAGTTCCTGCTCAAGGAGATAAGGCCCGTCATTGCCAACGGGTACTACATCATTCACACGAAGTCGTCGGACAAGGTCTTGGACATCGCGTCGGCTGGAACGGCAAACGGGGCCAAGCTCCAGATATACCAGGACAACGACACCTTTGCCCAGAGGTTCCGGGTGGTGTACGACGCGAAGACCGGCTACTACACCCTCACCAACGTCAATGCCCTGAAGCCCCTTGACGTCGTGGGGTCCGGCACGCGCGACGGCACCGCCGTGGCGCTTCATAAAGCGAACAGCACGCCCGCCCAGCGCTGGACCATTGTGGACAACGGCAAGGGCGTGTATCGCCTCTATGCCGCCTGCAGCGGCCTTGTGCTCGAGGTCAAGGGCGGCAAGACCGCCAACCGGACCGGTGTCCACACCTCGAGGGTGAAGAAGGCCAACGCCGCCCAGCTGTGGACCTTCGAGAGGGCGCCGCTCGTTCCCAACAAGAGCATCATCACGCTCAACAGTGCCTTGGGCACCGTGCTCGACGTCAAGGCGAACGGGATCACCAAGGGCACGAGGGTCCAGACCTATACCGCGAACAACACCCAGGCGCAGAAGTTCAGGGCCGTTGCGGTCGGCGGGGGCGCCTACCGCATCGAATGCCTCAACTCCGGCCTGGTGCTCGGCCTTTCCGGGAGCAACGTCGTCATGACGCCCTATACCAAGGCCACGACCCAGCACTGGAAGTTCCGGCTCGTCTATTCGGGCGGGAGCTACTTCTTCTTGCAGAACGGCAACGGCCAGGTGCTCGACGTCGCCGGTGCCAGCAAGAAGGCAGGCGCGAACGTGAAGGTCAACCCCCGCAGGAACAGCCTTTCCCAAAGCTGGAAGCTGGTTCCCACCACCGCCGTGGGGGACGGCATCTATGTGGTCGCCAGCGCCCTTGACACGAACATGGTCCTCGACATCAGGGCCGCCTCGCTCGACAACGGCGCCGCCCTGCAGCTCTACGAGGCAAACGGGACCTTCGCCCAGAAGTTCAGCTTTGTGGGCAATGCCGACGGCACCTGCCGCATAGTCCCGCTGAACTCCAGCAAGCCCCTTGAGGTCAAAAACGAGCTTCTCGACCCTGCAAGCGGGCAAGGCACCGTCCAGCAATGGACCTGGCGCGCAGGGAGCGAGACGAGCAAACGGCAGACCTGGAAGGTCGAATACGTCGGCGACGGCGAGTTCCGCATATCCAGCATCCTCGGTGCAGGAACCTCGTGCCTCGAGGTGAGGGACGGCAACACCGTGAACTCGACCGAGGTGCTCGTCTCCAAGAAGAGGAGCAGCAGTGCGCAGCTGTTCAGGTTCACGAACTTCACGTCGACGGGCGCCTACAAGAAGGCCCCGCTCGACGGCATAGACGTCTCGAGCTGGCAGCCCGCCGACATCGGCTCCCGCGTCAACTACGACTTCATGATCGTCAAGGCGACGGGCGGCACGACCTATACGAACCCCCTGTTCATGGCGCAGGCGAACTCGGCGCTCGAGCGCGGCAAGAAGCTGGGCCTGTACCACTATGCGGCGGAGTACAAGGGCCAGAACTCCGCCGTCTCCGAGGCGCGCCACTTCGTGAACGGCATCCGTGCCTACATCGGCAGGGCGGTCCTGTTCCTGGACTACGAGGAGGACGTGCCGGGCGTGGACAAGGTCTGGATCAAGAAGTTCTGCGACGAGGTCTACCGGCTCACGAGCGTCAAATGCAACATCTACACCTCGGGGTCATGGGCGCAGAGCAAGATAAACGGCCTCTGGACCGAGCTGGGCGTCATGCTGTGGCAGGCCAACTACTGGTACGACCGTCTGTATTACGGCTACTCGCATGCCAACACCCCCATGGTGTCCTGCAACATCTATCAGTACACCTCCCAGGGAAGGCTGTCGGGCTATAACGGCAACCTCGACCTCAACCTGTTCTATGGCTCGACCGCCACGTGGGACTATTGGGCCGCCCGCCGTTGACGCACGTCCTCAAGAAGGCGCCGCACAATGGCTGAGCGTCTCCCCAAAGCGAGCGTGATAATCCCCGTCTACAACGCCGAGCGCTACCTTGAGGAGTGCCTCGACGGGGTGCTCGGCCAGACGCTGCGCGACATCGAGGTCATCTGTGTGAACGACGGCTCGACGGACGGTTCGCGGAGCATCCTTGCCCGGTATGCCCGAGCGGACTCCCGCGTCGTGCTCATCGACAAGGAGAACGGCGGGCAGTCCTCCGCGCGCAATGCGGGCCTCGGCGTCGCACGCGGCAGCTACGTCTCCTTCCTGGACTCCGACGACTATCAGGCCCCCGAGCTGCTGGAACTGTGCTGTGCCAAGGCCGAGGAGTCCTCCCTCGACCTCGTGTTCTTCGATGCTCGGACCTTCTTCGAGAGCGACGAGATGAGGGAGGCCTTCGCTGTGTACGACGGGCTGTACCTCAGAAAGGGGAGCTACGAAGGCGTCCGGGACGGGCGCACCCTGTTCGGCGAGCTGCGTGCCCAAGGCGACTACCGGGAGTCCGTCTGCCTCTCGCTGTACCGAAGGGGCTTCCTGACGGAGCAGGGCCTGCGCTTCATCGAGGGGATCATCCATGAGGACGACGTTTTCACCTTCTCGGCCCTTCTGGGTGCGCAGAGGGTGCAGCACATCCCCCGGGCGCTCTATCACCGCAGGATACGGAGCGACTCGACCGTCACCGCCCCCAGAAGCCGCGCCAAGTTCTGGGGCAAGGCCATAGGCCAGCTCGCCCTCCTCGATTTTTTAGCGAGAAAACCGGGCGCTTCCGATCCCGCAACCGCTCCGGCTGCCGCGACAGGTGACAGTGGGGACTGTGACGGTGGGGACGGTACCGTTCTGTCACAGCCCGCGTGTGACGGTGGGGACGGTACCGTTCTGTCACAGCCCGCGTGTGACGGTGGGTGTGACAGTGGGGACGGTACTGTTCTGTC
>JAISGJ010000171.1 GCA_031263105.1 Coriobacteriales bacterium | reverse complement strand
TTCCGGGCGCTCGGACCCAAGGATCCCTCGGCTTCGCTCGGGATGACAGTGGGGGCTCGGGATGACAGTGGGGGCTCGGGATGACAGTGGGGGCCGGGATGACAGTGGGGGCTCGGGATGACAGTGGGGGTCGGGGTGACAGTGGGGGGCCGGGGCCGGGGCCGGGGCCGGGGCCAGGGCGGTAAATAGCAACAAGTTCCTGCGGCAAATCGGGTAGAATGACTCTCTATGACACGGAGGATAGCCATATTCGACACCACGCTGCGCGACGGCGAGCAGTCGCCCGGCGCGGGCATGAACGCAAGCGAGAAGCTCATCGTTGCGCGTCAGCTGCTCAGGCTCGGCGTCGATGTCATCGAGGCGGGGTTTCCGGCCTCGAGCCCGGGCGACTTCGAGAGCGTGCAGCGCGTCGCCGCCGAGGTGGCGGACGCGGCCGTGGTCTGTGCGCTCGCCCGTGCGGTGCCGCGCGACATCGAGGCTGCGGCCGAGGCGCTTGCAGGTGCCGCGCGCCCCCGTATACAGACGGGGCTCGGCGTAAGCCCCTCCCACCTGCGCGACAAGCTGCGCATCACCGAGCAGGAGGCCGTCGACCGTGCGGTCGCCGCCGTCCGTCTCGCGCGCTCCCTCTGCGACGACGTGCAGTTCTATGCCGAAGATGCAGGCCGTGCGGACCTCTCCTTCCTCATTCGCATCCTCGAGGCCGCCATCGCGGCGGGCGCGACCGTCGTCAACGTCCCCGACACCACGGGCTACTCGCTGCCGGAGGCCTTCGGCGCGCGCATAGCCCGGATCAGGGAGGAGGTGCGCGGCATCGAGCGCATCGTCCTGTCCGTGCACTGCCACAACGACCTCGGGCTTGCCACGGCGCTCTCCCTTGCCGGCATCAGATGCGGCGCACAACAGGTCGAGTGCACCCTCAACGGCCTTGGCGAGCGTGCCGGCAACACGGCCATGGAGGAGGTCGTCATGGCGATCCGGGTGCATGGGGCCGAGCTCGACGCGCACAGCGACATCGATGCCCGCGAGTTCACGCGCGCCTCGCATCTGGTCTCTGCCGTCACGGGCATCAAGGTGCAGCCGAACAAGGCCATCGTGGGGGCGAACGCCTTCGCGCATTCGAGCGGGGTGCATCAGGACGGGGTGATGAAGGAGCGCACGACCTACGAGATACTCGACCCCGCAAGCGTCGGCGCCGACGGCTCGGGCATCGTGCTGACGGCCCGCAGCGGGCGCTCGGCGCTCCGGCGCCGCCTCGCCGACCTGGGATTCCCCTTGGAGGAGGCGGCCTTTGGACAGGTGTATGCGCGCTTCCTCGGGATGGCCGACAGGAAGAAGGAGGTCTACGACGAGGACCTCGAGGCGCTCATGGCGGAGCACGACCGAGGCCACGACGCGTTGTGGTCGCTCAAGGCCCTGCAGGTGAGCTGCGGCATGCCGGTCGTGGCAGCGGCGTCGGTCGTCCTGGTGGACCGGGAGGGCGGCGAGCATCCTGCCAGCGCCACGGGCACCGGCCCCATCGACGCGACGTACCGCGCGATCGACGAGGTCGTGCAGGCGAAAGGCGACCTCAGGGAGTTCACGGTGCAGGCCATCACGCGCGGCATGGACGCCCTCGGCGAGGTCACGGTGCGTGTGGAGGATGCGGACGGGAGGGTCTGCTCCGGTCGTGGGGCCGACGGCGACATCATCGTCTCCAGCGCCAAGGCCTACCTCAACGCATTGAACCGCATGTTGCGGTAAGATGGTCTGTGCATGCATGCGGCTGCATCCGCCCATGCGGTCGCATGCGTGCACGCATCCGCATCCGCCCATGCAGCTGCGTGCGCGACAGGGCATTGTGCGCAAGGGGCCTGCGGGCGATGCCCCAAGGGGCGCACGGCGCACACGAACGGTTACAAGAAAGGCACAGACGTGGCAACCCGAAACCGCATATGCAACATCGTCCTCGACTCGTGCTGCGACCTGCCGGCCGACCTCGTGGCATCCTTCCATGTGGAGGTCATGCCCTTCTCCTACGTCATGGAGGACGGGGAGCATCTGGACGACCTGTGGACGTCGATGACGCCGCACGAGTTCTACACGCGCCTGCGCAAGGGCGAGCAGTCCTCCACGTCGCAGGTGCCCTACGGAACCGTCCGCTCGACGCTGGAGCGCGCCGCGACAAGCGGGGTGCCGACGGTGTTCATCTGCTTCTCGAGCTGTCTGTCCGGCACCTTCGAGAGCGTCGTCTCCACGTGGGACGAGATGAAGGCGGAGTACCCCGACGCCGAGCTTCACATCGTCGACAGCAAACTGGCCTCGGCGGCCGAGGGCCTGCTCGTCATGGAGGCGGTGCGCCAGTGCGACCGAGGCCTGAGCGCCGCCGAGCTGGCGGACTGGGTGAGGGAGGCGCGGTATTACGTGCATGGCTTCTTCACCCTGGCAAGCCTTGAGACGCTTCGGCGCGGAGGCCGCATCCCCGACATGGCGGCCGTCGCGGGGGCGAAGCTCGACATCAAGCCCATCCTCACCTTCGACCTCGACGGGCGCTTGGCCTTCTTCGGTGCGGCACGCGGCCGCAAGAAGTCGCTGCGGCAGCTGATCCAGATATTCCAAGAGCGCTTCAAGGACCAGACCTCGCATCCGATACTGGTGGCCTCGGCGGATGCGGAGAAGGAGCAGAAGGCCCTCACCGAGCAGCTTCTCAAGCTGCCCTACGAGCTCTCGATCTGGCAGACGAGCGTCGGGCCGGTCATCGGATCGCACGTCGGGCCCGATATGATAGCCGTCGTGTTCTGGGGCTTCGACCGGCGTGAGCACATGTCGCTAACGGACCGTATCGCACGGGCCGTCTCAGGGCGCAAGCAGGGCGGGGACGGCTCATGAATCGGCCTGCGATCGCCTTCGTCTGGCAGCGCGACCGGGATGCTCTTGGACGCGCCCTCGCGCAAGGGCTGCTCGATGCCGGTCACGAGGTCTCCTGTTTCGTCCGAGGGGCCCTGTCCAACGTCTCGTCCGGCCTTCCGGCCCCTGCTGCGGCCCGGTCCGGGGCAGCGCGGTCCGGGGCTGTGGCCCTGCCCGGGGCTGCGGCCCGGTCCGGCCCTCAGCCCGGAAGCTGCGCCGCACGGCTGCGGGAGGCACCCACGCTCGCGTCCGCCGTGAAGGGCGCCGAGGTCGTCCTGACCCTGCTGAGCAGCCCCCAGGAGGCCGAGGACGTCTATCTGGGGGAGGGCGGCGTCTTCGAGAAGGCACACGATGCGGGCCTGTTCATCGACCTGGGCACCTCGAGCCCCCGCCTGGCGAAGGAGCTCTACGCCTTGGCTGCGGTGCACGACCAGTGCTTCGTGGAGGCGCCCCTCGAGCTCTCCTTCCAGGAGCCGCCCGCAGACGGCCTCGCCCCGTCGGCCCTCAGGGCCTTTGCCGCGGGAGATCCCGACAGCCTGCAACGGGCGCTTCCCGTCCTGGGCCTGCTGGTGCCCGAGGTCGTCGATGCCGGCCTGCCCGGCTGCGGCGTGGCCTGCAAGCTCGCCTCGCAGATAGCGGTCGCCGGTGCGCTCATGGGCGTCGTCGAGGCCGTCACCTTCGCCCTGCTCGTCGGCGTCGAGCCTGCGCGTATCCCCCAGGTCCTCGAACACGGTGCGGCATCCTCCGTCGTTGCGCGCGCCTTCGGCAAAAGGATACTCGACGAGGAGTTCTACCAAGGGGGCGACCTCCGCCTCTTCTTCAACGAGCTGACGAGCGCCCTTGACGTGGCCGACAGCCTCGACCTTGCGCTGCCGGGCCTTGAGACCGCGCATCAGCTCTACGACCTGCTGGTGCTCATCGGGGGAGGGAAGAAGGGCATCCATGCGCTCGCCCTCATCTACTACGACGAGAAGCGCTGTGTGGCGCACGGCCTCGACTGGGAGCTCGCACAGCGCGCGATGGACGTCTACGAGCGCGCGAACGAGAACTGTTCCGGTTGCGCCTACGGAGACGACTACGAGTACGACTACGATGACGACGAGGACTGCGACGAGGACGCCTGCGGCCATTCGCATCGCTCCCGCTCCTCTCCTCATCACCCTGACGACGACGATATTCCCCTCATGGGCGGCTACTTCTCGTCGAACTGAGGGCCTAAACGGGAACGGGAAAGCAGAGGACGTATGCCTGACTACGAACATTCACTTGCGGTCTTTATCGACTACGAGAACCTTGCGCTCGGCGCAACCCCCAAAGGCGGCGGGAAGCGCAAGCCTGCGGTCACGCCCGACATCGGCAAGGTGCTCGAGCGCCTTGTGGAGAAGGGCAAGCTCGTCGCCAAGCGCGCCTACTCCGACTGGCAGCGCTTCCCGGCGGCGGTAGGCGACCTGCACGCCCTCGGGATCGAGCTCACCGAGATACCCGATCGTGGGCGCACGGGCAAGAACTCCGCCGACATCCGGCTCGCGGTGGACGCCATCGAGCTGTGTCACACGAAGGACTACATCGACACCTTCGTCATCGTCTCGGGCGACAGCGACTTCACCCCCCTGGTCTCCAAGCTCAAGGAGAACGGCAAGACCGTCATCGGTGTGGGCATGTACGACTCCACCAGCGATCTGCTCGCGGCGAACTGCGACGAGTTCATCTTCTACGAGGACATCGGCATGCCCGCCGACGCGCCGCAGGTTCCGGACAGCCTGCCGGAGGAGAACCGCAAGGCGTACAAGCTGCTGTTCGAGTCCATCGAGGCGCTTCAGCGCGAGAACGTGCCCATCATGCACGCGTCGCTCATCAAGGACACCATCCGCCGCAAGGCGCCGCAGTTCACCGAGCAGTACTACGGCTACCGTTCCTTCACGCGCCTGCTCGAGGAGGCGCAGGACCTCGGCTTCATCTCCCTGTACAAGGATGAGAAGTCCGGCACCTGGGTCGTCGAGGGCTTCACGGGCTGATGCAGGGCGGGGACGCTCCCGGGGCACCTGCGGCGGGCGCGGCGGCAGCCTCGGCCTCCGGCGCAGCGGACGGCTTTCTCTGTGCTGACGGCACTCGTCTTTCCCTGTGCGTGCGCCCTTCTTCGCGAGCGAGGCGCTGGCGGTTGCAGCTTGACTACCGGGGCGTCCTGGAGGTCGTGGTGCCCGAGGGCGCGGCACGGGGGCTGCTGTGCAGGGCCGACGCACGGGCCTTGTCGCCGGAGGACAGGGCCGTTCGGGACTTCGTCGAGGGACACCGCGCTTGGATAGAGCGCACGGCGCGGCGCACGGCCTCTCAGCGCGAGGCGTATGAGGAGAGCAGGGCCGCCGGGTTGCCTGCGAGCCTCGACTTCCCCCTCTGCAAGGAACTCTGGCTCGTGGAGTACCGCCCCACGCAGGCACGCTCCGTCACCGCCAAGCCGGACGGGCTGCGGCGCATCCAGGGCATACGTCAGGTGTTCGCGCTCAGGCTCAGCGGCGCGACCTCCGATGAGGGGCTTTGCCGCCGCGCCCTCGTGCGCTTCGTCGCCCGTCGTGCCAAGGAGGCGATCCCGCCCTTCGCCTGGGAGGTCTGCCGCGAGGTGGGGGCGTCGCCGCGCAGCATCACGGTCAACAACCGCAAGTCCGCCTGGGGCGTCTGCACACATGCAGGCGACATCCGCATCGACCGCCGCGTCCTGTTCCTGCCCGCCGACCTCGCGCGCCAGATCGTCCTGCACGAGGCGGCGCACCTCATGCATCTCGATCACTCTGTGCGCTTCTACGAGGAGCTGTACTCCTACGAAGGCAGCACCCAGGAGGCCGAGCGCGCCGTCAAACAGGCCACCCCCCTCATCCCCGCCTGGCTCCTCGACGCATAGGCCTTACAACCTACAGGGAGCAGACGCACGAGCGCATATCGACCTGTTTTGCAACAAGCACCCCGAAAGTGAATAAGTTGCTGAATTTGATAAATTTCTATCTGTTTCAGCGACTATAAACGTATTCGTCAAAATGTCCCAGAGACTGGGTGAATACTCGTAAGAAACCGTCTGCCATAGCGATGTCTGAACCCCTCATTCTCAAAATTTTCTTTTACCGCGCTGTTTTCTGTAGTACTATAGGTATTGCAGCGAGTTATAAAACTTTTACCAGACAGGAAAGGCAATGGAAATCATCGGTAGGCGCCATGAGCGCCAAATACTACGAAGCTGTGCGCAGGCAGACCGTCCCGCGTTTGTGGCAGTGTATGGGCGGCGGCGCGTAGGCAAGACCTTCCTGGTCAAAGAGCATTTCGACAACCGCTTTGCTTTCTATGTCAGCGCCGAATCCGACGCACCGATGGCTGAGCAGATGGCTATCTTTCATGCGGCGCTGCAGAAGCACTTCACAGGCGACATCCCGGTACCCAAGAATTGGCTGGCGGCCTTCATGCACCTCGAGCGACTGCTCGAATCGCTGCCCACGACTGAGAAGAAGGTTGTATTTATTGACGAGTTGCCTTGGTTCGACACGCGCCGCTCGCGCTTCCTGCCCGCTTTGGAGCACTTCTGGAACAGCTTTGCTTCCTCACGACCGGACATCCTGCTTATCGTCTGTGGGAGCGCGGCCTCATGGATGATCAATAACCTTATTGACAGCTATGGTGGGCTGCACAACCGCATCACCCATCAAATTCAGCTGCAACCGTTCACGTTGGCCGAATGCGAGGAGTTCTTTCGCAGCCGGGGAGTGGTATTCAACCGCCGCCAAGTCGCCGAGGCCTATATGATACTCGGTGGCATACCGTATTACTTGGAGCAGGTTGACAAGTCCTTTGGGCTTAACCAGAACATCGACGCATTGTTTTTCGCTCAAAGCGCCAAGCTCAAAGGCGAGTTCAGGCGACTCTATGCCTCACTGTTTCGTTCAGCTGCAAACCATCTGCGTGTTGTTGAGGCACTCGGCGCCAACGCTTCCGGCCTCAGTAGGCAGCAGATTGTCGCAGCCAGCGGCATCGCTGACGGCGGGGCGCTCAGCGACATCCTGCGCGAGTTGGAGCAGTGCGGCCTGATCGCCGCCACCGACGACTACAACAAGCGGCGCAATGGCGAATATTACCGTTTGGCGGACTTCTTCAGCCAGTTCCACCTCAGATACATCGCCGGCAAGCGATCACAGGACGAACACTTCTGGACCAACTACCTGCTCGACCCCGCGCATCACAACTGGTGCGGCCACGCTTTCGAGCGGCTTTGCCTGGCACACACGGCGCAGATCAAGGCCAAGCTGGGCATCGCTGGCGTTATCACCAACACCTACTCCTGGCGCTCGACCGACAGGTCCTCGCCGCTGCAAATCGATCTGGTCCTCGACCGCAACGACAGGGTAGTCAACCTCTGCGAGATAAAATACAGGATGTCCGAGTTCGCCATCGATTCCGCTTACGCTGCCCATCTCGCTGCTCGCCGCCAACGCTTCATCGAGGAGACGGGCACGCGCAGCGCCGTGCATCAAACCATGATCACAACGTATGGCTTGGGTCACAATGCCTATGCCAACGATATCCAATCGGTGATAACCCTCGACGACCTTTTTGCGAATCCGAGTTGACAGGGGCGGAGTGTCGCCACGTTGCGCCTTGCCCCCAAGCTCCGTCTTTGTCAGAGTTGTTGCCCATGCTCTGTCTGGAACCTGCACAGCCTGCTTCTCCATAGGATAACTCTCAACCTTCCAAAGTTTCTGGAGCCGCCCTCGTCCCCTTGTCGCACTCCGTCCGCCTGCTCGTTATTGGACGACCTGGCGCTTTATGAAGCGGGCGAAGAGGGGGACGGTGAAGGTGACCGCCCCGGCTTCCGGAGCGTAGATCATTCCTTTCTGGATAAGGCGCGAGCGCAGCGAGCTGAGCGAGGACTGGCTGCTCCTCAGCCTGGCGGCCAGCTCGGCCGTGCGGCTTGGCCCATCCTCGTCCTCGGCCATCGCCTGCAGATAGCGCTTCTCCGCCTCGGTGGCCCTTTCCCAGCGGGAACGGAAGAAGCCGGCATCCAGCCTCTGGCCGGCAAGTCCCTCGGCCTTGCGCACGTCCGATACGCCGATCGGCGGCTCGTCGGCTTGCAGCCAGCAGGCCGAGCCGTACTCTTGGAGAAAATAGGGATAGCCGTCGGCGGCCCGCACGACCCTGGCAGCTGCGGCATCCGTCCAGCTGACGCCTCGCGACTGCGCGGGCCCGAGGAGGGCCTCGAGCGCCTCGGGGGTGCCCAGGTTGCCGATCTCTTGATAGGCGAACAGCCTTTCCGCATAGCTTTTCGCCTCCGCCAGCAGGCGTGGTAACGTCGGCAGCCCCGTCAAGGCGATGGCCACCCGCATCCTGCGCACCGCAACGGCTTGTGCCAAACCGACCAAGGCCGCCATGTCCCCACCCGACAGATCCTGCGCCTCGTCGATGAGGATGGCAACGCCCGCGCCCAACTCGCCGCTGGCATCGGACAGATCTCGCACATAGCGCTCCAGGTCGCCCGAGAAGCTGCCGGTGGAGGCGTTGGATCCGCTTGCCTTGGAAAGGTCGATGCCGAAGGTGAGGGCGGGGGCCTCGCTGACTGTGGCCGAGAACGAGAGCGCGGTCTTCAAAGCGTTGAGAACCTTCTGTCCCGCACTGGGTTTGGCGATGTCGTAGAGTCTGCTCTCGAAGGCGCTGCTCAGCTGCTCCCTGAGGGATTTTCCGCTTGTCGCCTCGACGAACGCCGTGATCCAATCGTTGTGCAGGGCCAAGTCGTTCAGCTTCATGAGCAGCACGGTCTTGCCTGCGCCGCGAAGCCCGTACAGGGCCATCGGCCGGGAGTCTAGGCCGTCCTCGATGCGCTGCAAGGACGCCATCCACTCGTCGATCTGCTCGTCGCGGCCGACCAGCGACACGGGTATCCGCCCGGCACCGGGAGAGTAAGGGTTGGTTCGGCTGTCCATGGGCATCCAATCGTAAGGAACGGTTACTGCAAAAGGCTATCGCAAATTATACAGGCTATTGTATGTTATTACAAATGAAGAGATACTCTGTATAATTTGTGATACGATGGCTGTTACTGTTCACACCCTACTGTCATTCCGAGCGCAGCCGAGGAATCTTTGGGCGCATCAGCGCCCACCAGGGTCAGTTGGCTGCTCCGCAGCCAAAGATTCCTCGGCTTCGCTCGGAATGACAATGAGGTCTGAACAGTAACCGATGGCTGTTACGGTCGCATGGTGCCTAATTCCCCTCCCTCTGAGGGGTGTTCTCGCAGGGGCGGGTGGTTAAACCCCTGCCTGAACGACATCCGCGCTCTGTTCAGCCAGCGCCCCCTCGATCGATTTCACTGAAGAAACGACCGAATGCATCCTCTCGGCCACGGTAGATTCTGAGTATCTTGACCTCGTGGTCACCGTGGTCGTACGCTGCCACGAAGTTTCCGCAAACCAAGAACCGGGTCTCGGCAAAACGGGCAGGCACATGACTGATGCGCGATGACAGCCTTGGCCCGGCATCGGGGCTGTTCTTAAGAATGCCCAAACTGTCGACGATGCCTGCGATCGTTGAGGTGGCTGCTTGGGGCGCGCGCAGCGTATCGGCGACATATTCAAAAACATCGCCCAGCTTGGCCTGTGCCGCCAAAGAGAATACGAGTCTATGCATCGGTTGCTATCCCGAAGTGCTCTCTGAGGGCCTCCTCGCTGACCCATCCGTCGCGGTCCGCCTGAGTGCGAGCCGAGTCCAACTGCTTAAAGAGCTTGTCAAAGGCGGCCTTGTAGAGAAAGTCGTATTCCGCAGTATCGAGTATGGCGTATCGCCCAGCCCCGTTTTTGGTGAGAAAGACCGGATTGCCTGGCCGCACCTTGCCCAACACGGCCTGATAGTTCCTCAGAGACGAGACCTTGTCAATAGTCGGCATAACGACCTCCATCAGCGGTTGCAGCGATTGACCTGCTGCATATTCTACAGCAAGTGCGGAAACGAGCACAAGGGGCTAAGGGCACAAGGCAAGCAGGGCGTGACAAAACGCGTGACAAAAACGTACCGTCCCCCTGGCACAGCCCCGATACGCAGGGCCACAGGTGCCGACCAGCTGGAGGCCCTGAGGTGGCTCTGCCGGAAGTTCCCTGCGCAGGCAGGAGAGATCGTCGGGGAGCAGGGGTAGTTTGGTGCCGCTGCGCGTCCCCTCAGTCACAGTGCCGTCTCCCTGTCACGCTTGTCACACTGTTACAGTCTGCCAGGTGTGAACAGGTCGTCCATCGTCACCTCGGCTTGGACGATGCCGGAGTGCCTGCCTTTGGTCACCCCATAGGTGGTGACCATCGTGAGATGCACGGCCTTTTTCGTCCTGCTCTCGGACCTGAAGGCCGACAGCTTGTTGAGCAGGTTCGACTCGTAGGCGGCATCGACGGCGAAGGGGCCTTTGCTGTACTTGCTCTCGCAGAGGTTGATGATGCCGTCCCGCCGGTCGATGAGCAGGTCGATCTGTGCGCCGGGCACCGATTTCGAGCTACGCCAGGAAGAGATCTCGGTCGAGATGGCCGCAACCCCCAGGGCCTCCTTGATCTGCTCCGTATGGGACAGGCAGACCTGCTCGAAGGCATAGCCGCGCCAGGCGTTGAGGCTGGGGTTGTCCAGGTTGCTGGACCAGTAACGCGGGTTTTTTGGCCTTCGCGCCTTCATGAAGCGCAGGTAGAACAGGCTGAAGGGATCCACAAGCTGGTACATGCAGAGATTGTCGTCCAACGCGAAGCTGGGGAAGGAGCGGATGAACCCGCAGAACTCCAGCTCGTCGAGGATCTTGGTGAGTCCGCCGCCGGAGGCAAGGCCGGTGACGGCGATTATCTCGTTGCGAGTGAGCCCTCT
Organism: Coriobacteriales bacterium; assembly: GCA_031263105.1. GTDB lineage: Bacteria > Actinomycetota > Coriobacteriia > Coriobacteriales > UBA8131 > JAISGJ01. The sequence goes on along the minus strand of JAISGJ010000171.1, from coordinate 2,908 downwards.
GGCCTTGGTGCTGAGGGCCTCGACCACCCTGATGTAGCTGTCGCTGTTCTTGAAGAGGGTCGAGTAGACCTCGGCGAACTCGCCTTTGAGGGGCGCGTCCTCCGCGAAGCAGAGGTCGTCGATGTTCTGCGGCAGGCTGCGTCCCTTTGCCATCAGACTCAGGTAGTAGGGCACGCCGCCGAAGGCCATGTAGGCCTCGATGATGCGGAAGCGGTCGAACTCGACCTCTTTGTACGTGAGGTACTGCTCCGTCTCGCAGAGGTCGAAAGGGGCGATGCGCATCCTGCGGGTGGTCCTGTTGTGCAGGCCGCCTTTGTTTTTGAAGAGGTTCTTCACAATCCAGGAGGTGGCGGAGCCGCAGACGATGAGGAAGATGTCTTCGCGTCCGGCGCCCCAGCCGTTCCAAAAGTGCTCGAAGGCCGTGAGAAAACCGGATTTCGGGGTGTCCATCCAAGGCAGCTCGTCCAAGAAGACGACCTTGCGTCTGCCTTTGGGCATCTCTTCCAGTCCGCGCCTCAAGGCGGCAAACGCCTCGAGCCAGTTGCGGGCCGTCGCCTCTGAGCCGTCCATCTGCTCTTGCAGCGCCAGACAGAAGGACTGCAGCTGCTCTTCCCTGCTGCTTCTGGCCAGGCCGGTGGCGTAGAAGGTAAACTCGTTCTTGAAATACTCTCTCACAAGGAAGGTCTTCCCCACGCGGCGACGACCGTAAACCACCAAGAACTCCGGCAACCCGGACTCGTGGTACTCCCTGAGCGCCCTTTGCTCCCTTTTTCGCCCGACGATCTTCATTGCATGCACCGCGCTCTCTGACTTGACTACGATAACTCGCCAAAATCTAGCATTCAATAGTGGTTTTGGCGAGCTATTTTCTTGAGTTTGAGTATAGGACAGGCTATTTTGTGTGTCAATAAAATATTTGTGCAATGATACCTCGCCAAAATATAGCATCATGAAGCATTTTTGGCGAGCTATAACTCGCGGTCTCTGTCTGATGGGCTGTCATCATCCCACTCAGAAGCGTTTGTCAAGGCAATAACTCAAATGAGCAGACCGCTGATCCTGAATGGGTTGTGTCGTCTACCTTTATTGCCGTTCGCAAGGGGGAAATAGTCGGAATGATTGATATAAGGCATACACTCAACCAGTTCCGCAAGAGAAAAGCCATTGGTAAGCCACTGGTAATGGCTTTCTTGTAGACGCTTCTATAGTCTACTTAATATAATTAACGGCATTTTCTTTTCTTGCTGTTGCCTGCGCCGGACTACCGGCTCTTTTACCGATTGAAATAATATGGGAGGGGAAATACCCTTGTGGTATCTGCAATATCTCCAAATACTCATTTCTTTTGGCACTGTTAAACAGCCAGCCAGCAGAACCTATCCAACACGAACCCAGTTCAAGCGCATGGGCGGCAAGCATAATGTTTTCAGATGCCAGAGCCGCGTCAACCATTGGAAAAAATCCACCTTCCGGTTGTGAAACCAGAATAAGTGTCGGCGCTCCATAAAAAAGGTTCGTTGCATCATTGCTGGCAGCAGCTTTTATTTTTGACAGCATGAATTCCGGCAGATTATCGGAAGACCTGATAGCCTTTTTCAAATCTTGGTTCATTTTGCTGATTACTTCTTGATTCTGTATTACGGTAAAGTGCCATGATTGCGCATTGTTACCGCTTGGTGCATACAGCCCGGCTTCGATGATAGCGTCCAGCTTATCTTGATTGACTTGTTCGGGTTTGAACTTCCTTGTGCTGCGGCGGCTTTTTATTAGCTCTAAAAACTCGTTGGTCATCTGAATACCTCTTTTCGTAATAGTTTGTATTACAATACTATTTCAGTCTAATCGTAATGTCAAGTATTACAGATTGAATTTCATGCAAAATTATATATACTGGTTACAGTCCACACCCCCACTGTCATTCCGAGCCCCGCCGAGGAATCTTTGGACACGCAGTGTCCAACGGCAGGTCAGGGGGCCCCTCGACCTGCGGTCGACCGCTTGTACGCCCGAGGATCCCTCGGCAGGCTCGGGATGACAGTGGGGCTCGGGATGACAGTGGGGCTCGGGATGACAGTGGGGGTGTGGACTGTAACATATACTGAATACAGGTGATGAAAATGAGAGTAAGTTTACAATTTCCGATAGCTGTAAATGCGTTGCTACTGCTATCACTTGGTAATAATAGTCGAGTAACCAGTGAGAAAATTGCCGAGAGTTCGGGCTGTAACGCGGTAATTGTTCGGAACATTTACAAGAAGTTGCGAGATGCTGATTTAATCAGCACCAGTTCCGGCAAGGGAGCAACTGCGCTCACAAGGGATTTGGAAGATATTTCATTGTGGGATATATATGCGGCAGTTGAAACCGCACAAACGGATGAGATATTCAAAATACCCCCTAACATATCTGATACCTGTCCGGTCGGTAGCCAGTTGCGTAGCTTGCTCATAAACCATTTGGACGATTCAATAGCAGCGTTAAGAGAGGAAATGTCCAAGGTCAGCCTTGCGATGCTTGCTGATGAATTGCAGCGCCCCGTTTGATTTTATCTGTTTTCCTGATGAACATCCCACCTGTGCGCTCTCGTCGTCTGGGGTGACAGATTATACGTCCCCCTGTCACCTACGTCCCCCTGTCACCTACGTCCCCCTGTCACCCCCCTGTCACCACCTACGTCCCCCTGTCACCACGCTGACCCATCCGTCGCGGTCCGCCTGAGTGCGAGCCGAGTCCAACTGCTTATAGAGCTTGTCAAAGGCGGCCTTGTAGAGAAAGTCGTATTCCGCAGTATGTTTATGTCAATAGTAAAATCCCCACTTCGTTGGCATCCTGCTCCACATCGTGCTGGTGTGGAAATCCACGGTTTCGCCGGTGATTCGGCAAGAGTTGGCTGCGGGGTGCTGGCAGC
>JAISGJ010000167.1 GCA_031263105.1 Coriobacteriales bacterium | reverse complement strand
TCATCCCGAACCCGCCCTCACTGTCATTCCGAGCGTAGCCGAGGAATCCTTGGACACGCAGTGTCCAACGGCAGGTCGGGGGCCCTTCGACCTGCGGTCGACCGCTTACGCGGTCGCGGAGCCCGCGGCAGGCTCGGGATGACAGTGAGGGCGGGCTCGGGATGACAGTGAGGGCGGGCTCGGGATGACAGTGAGGGCGGGTTCGGGATGACAGTGGGGTGTGAACAGTAACCGAGGTGGGCCAAGGAGCCAAGGAGTTCCCCTGTCGTAAGAGAGAGCGATTTGATCTGTGGTACCATTTTCAGACCCTTCGCTTGAGGGATTCGATATGAGGAGCAGTCATGCGCGAGGATATGGTCGACCTCTTTGAATCGGCGGCGCGCCTGCAGGCCCTGCTGGACGATGAGGACATCTGCCTGGTCGGTGGGTCGGCATCGTCATATTATGCAGAGCACCGGCTTTCGATGGATCACGACCATGTGCTGCGCGACCTGCGCTCCCGCTTCGACATCGTCCTTGACGCGCTGGAGTCACAGGGCGACTGGGTGACGAACCGTGTGCTGCCCGGGAAGGTGATCCTCGGCGAGCTCGGGGGCGTCGAGGCGGGCGTGCGGCAGATGATCCGCAAGACTCCCTTGGAGGTCGAGGTCGTCACGTTGGCTTCGGGGAGGCGACTGACCCTCCCCACGTTGGACGAGACCCTGCGTATCAAGGCGTTCCTGCTGGTGAAGCGCAACCAGACCCGTGACTACCTCGATGTCGCCGCGCTTGCCAAGAGGTTCACAGAGACGTGGGCCGCCCACGTGCTGGTCGGCATCGACCGGTATTACGCTGACGACGAATCGGTACCGGATGCCGTTGCCTCGCAGATCGTCATGCTCTTGGGAGACCCCAAGCCGAAGGACCTTGCCGGAATCGATCTGACCGGATACAAAGGGCTCGACCCCTACCTCGCCGATTGGAGCAACGTGGCCGCCGTCTGCGTCGGCCTTGCCCGCCTGATGGTCGGGATGGCTGGAGACGGGTCATGACCGAGCTGAAGTTCAGGAACATACAGGCCAGCCCTGACGACCCCGTCGAGCAGTGGGGGGTCGAGGGCATCCTCGCCTGCCTCGAGCGCGGTCATCTGAAGTACTGGCACAAGCTTGCGCACGCCTTGCGCAGGGACCCCACCGGCGTCATCCGCCGGAACACCCGCCTCGCGCTTCGGCTCCTCGAAACCCCTTCCGGGATCGGAGCCGTATTCTCCGAGCTGATATAGGGGCTTTCCTGCAGGCCCGCAGGTCGTGGAGCTGCACTGCAGCTTGTTCTCAGCCAGTCCCCAGCTGCTCGAGGAGGGCATCCAGCAGGGTGCGGGCCTGGTGGTCCGACTGGCGGCAGATGAAGCCTTCGGGGTAATGGAGGACCTTGCCGTCCACTTCCTCGAAGGTCACCACGTCGGGACGCCCGCCGAAGCAGGCCGTGGCTTCCGCACCGCATACGTGGGCGCTGTCGCCGAGGTCGAGGAAGGCGAGGTTGCGCATGCTCCGCAGCTGGTAGAGGTTGAACTCGAAATTGAGGTCCTCGCCGAGGGTGTGGAGCACGAGGAGCTTCCAGGTGTCGTAGTGCGCCCCGCTCGTGATGGTTATGCGCAGGCCACGGAGGTCCTCGCGGGTGAGCCGTTCCTTCGCCGCCAGCGGATGCGAGCGCATCACGCTGATGTTGAGCGTCCCTGAGCCAGCGGGCATGAAGGCGATGCCGTGCGACTCGGCCCGCTCGCGTATCGACGGGATGTCCGAGTAGTCGAAGTGCAGGCCCAGGTCGATGATGCCCTTCTCGAGCGCCCTGAGCACCGTCACCTCCTCGATCATGTCGACAAAAACGAAGGGCTGGTCCCTGACCCGCATCAAGGCACGGTAGTAGGGGGAGTCGAAGGACAGGCCCGCCATCGAGACAGGTGGGAGCTCGGTGGCCACCGACCCGCTCTCCTCCAGACCTTTTCTCAGGACGCTCAGCATCTCCTGGGCGCAGCCCAAAAACACGGTGCCCGCCTGCGTGAGATAGAGCATGCTGCCGCTGCGCACGAACAGGTTGAAGCCCAGCTCCCTCTCAAGCCCCGCGATGTGCGTGCTGAGGCTCGGCTGTGAGACGAACAGCTCCTTGGCCGCTTCGGTGAAGTTCAGATGCTTCGCAAGCACGACGAACTCGTCCAGGGTCTCGATGCGCATGGGTCCCCTCTCGCTCCTTTGAGAGGCATCCCGGCCTCTACGGCTTCCCATTATACGGGTATTTGATTTTTATAGGGGTATTCGATTTTCTTATGGTGCTCCTTGTTTTTGCCAGGTGCATGCCGAAACCCCTATTTCACGTATCTCCCTCCGCTCTTGCATACTGAGCAGGTGAGGTCGTCCGGATCATCGGGGTGCGGGCGACAAGGAGCTGGACATAAGGAGGATTCGACATGGGCACAAACGAACACGATCTGGGCAAGGACGAACACGAGCTTGACAGGCGGGGCTTTCTCCGTGGTGCAGGCCTGGCCGGCCTTGGGGCACTGGGGCTGGGCGTGCTCTCCGCCTGCTCGCCGCCCGCAAGCGGCGGGGAAGCCACGGGCGGCGGGTCCGACGCAGGCGGCGCAAACGATGCAGGCGACACGGACGTCGCATGGGACGAGGAGGTCGACGTGCTGGTGGTCGGCTCGGGCACGGCTGCCTTTGCGGCTCTCGTGGCCAAGGGCAACGGGGCCGCGCGGGTCATGGTCATCGAGAAGAGCGACATGTGGGGCGGCACCTCGGCGACCTCGGGCGGCACGCTGTGGATTCCCCTGTTCTTCGCCGGGCAGGACGCCGGCATGGCCGACACGCGCGAGGACGCCGTCGAGTACATGAGGCTCTGCGCCGACGGACGGGGCAACGACGCGGCCATCGAGGCCTATGTGGACAACGCCAACGCGCTCTGCGAGTGGACGCGCGACACCTACGACTGGGACTGGGTCACCGACACCCCCGGTGCCGGCTTCAAGGACTACTACGAGCCGTTCACGGGCTTTAGGGCACAGGGGCGCCAGGCCTCCCTCGGCAACGGCGGGGCGGGCATGTGGGCCTCCTTGCAGGAGGTCTTGGGCGATATCGGCGTGGAGGTCCTCATGGAGACCGCCGCGACCGAGCTCGTCGTGGACGAGTCGGGTGCCGTCATCGGCGTGCAGGCCGAGAGCGCAGGCGCGCCCCTCGCCATCAAGGCCAACACCTGCGTCGTGCTCGGGACCGGCGGCTTCGACCATAACCCCGAACTTGTCCACGCCTTCCAGAGCATTCCCATCTATGTGACCAATGCGGCGGTGGGCAACACCGGGGACGCGCACCTCATGGGCAACGCCATCGGCGCGGCCCTGGGCAACATGGACACCAACTGGGGCCTCCCCTCGTTCTTGCCCGAGCCCTTCGACGCGCATGCGGACGCCTTCTTCGACATCTCGCTGCCCGACTGGGGGATCTACCGCGCCGGGGCCGGCAGCCTCATCGTCAACCAGAGCGGCAGGCGCTTCGCCAACGAGTCGTCGGCCTACGCGGTGTTCAACCGCGCGTTCGGCAACTACTCGACCGAGACCCCCGGCTGGGCCAACACGCCTGCGGTCTGGATCTGCGACAGCAACTACTTCGCCAGCGGCGGCAACATGCTTCCCGGCATGAGCGCCCCCGAAGACCCCCTGCCCGCGACCTTCTTCACCGCCGACAGCCTCGCCGAGATAGCCGAGCACTTCGACATCGACGCCGCTGCGCTCGAGGCCGAGGTCGCCGCCTTCAACACGAACGCCGAGCAGGGCACAGACCCCGTCTTCCATCGGGGCGAGAAGTCCGTTGACCGTTGCATCGGCGCCTATCACCCCTACCTGAGCGAGCTTGCCAACCCCGTGCTCGCACCCGTGGCGACGGCGCCCTTCTACGCCGCGCTCTATGTGCCGGGGACCTGCGGCACCAACGGCGGCCTGAAGATCAACGAGCACGCGCAGGTGCTCGACACCAACGGCGAGGTCATCCCCGGCCTGCTCGCGGTGGGCAACTGCACGGCAGGCATCACAGGCGGCCAGTACTGCGGCGCAGGCATGACCCTGGGCTCCGGAGCCGTGATGAGCTACATCGGCATCCGCAAGGCCCTCGGCATCGCGTAGGGGGCCTCGCGGAGGGGCCTCGCGTGGACGGTCTCGCGGAGGCGGCCCCGCAAGGCACCCGCCGTCACAGCGTCACAAGAGGGGCGACCTATAGCGGTCGCCCCTCTTTCTTCGCCTGAGCACCTACGCTGCTACCGCATTCAGTAGGCCTCTCCCCCACGGTCCACGGTGCCCGCAGTGCCGTCGAGGTCCTCGAGCAGGCCTATCGTAAGGTCAGGGTCGAGCGTTGCCGCATAGTTGGGTTTTGTGACGACACCCTCTTTGAGGGAGGCGGCCTCTGGGAATGAGCTCAAAAGGCTGCCGAACTCATCCAGTGAGATATTCATGCTTGGGCAGGTCAGGGTACATACCGGTTGGCTGCCCGCCTGCTGGCGGCTTATGCAGCCGTCGCACTTATAGGTTTGGGAAGATGCCTCGTCGTATGCCGGTGCACTGAAGGGGCAGACCTCGATGCAGGTCCTACAGCCGATGCAGAGGCTGTGATCCTGGATGACCAGACCCGTGTCCTCCTGTTTGGCATACGCGCCTACCGGGCAGTTTGCCACGCAAACCGGGTCGTCGCAATGATTGCAGCTCATGGATACAAAGGCGAGTCCCACGGGGTCTGGGCTGTCTATCTGACGAACACGACGGATGAGGACGCCCGGGTTGAGCATTTTCTCACCTGCGCACGAAACGGTGCAGGTCTTGCAGCCGTAGCAACGATCGGTCGCTACATGGAATCCTTGTCCCATGTTATGCCCCCTTCCTGACTTCGATCAACGTTGAATTGCAGCAGTGCATCACACCGAGCGTCGGCCAGGCATTATTGGTCACATTGCTCGAAGAAGACGCCGTCGTGTCGCTCCAGCCGTTTTCCAGAACAACCACGCCTTGCTTTACGCGGTCGGTCACGTAGGCGGTGCCCGTATGCTCACCGCGGTCGTTATAGGCCGTCACCTCGTCGCCAGAGGCGATGCCACGTGCCTCGGCATCGACGGGATGAACGGTGATACGCGGTTTGTGGCCGTCGAGGGCCAACATCGTCTCAAGGTTGTTGAAGGTGGTGTGCACCTGGTGTCGGGTTTTGCGTTGCACGGAAGCCAAGGGGTACTTTGCTGCCAGACCATCGATGTTGAGCGGGTGCTCTACCGGACGCTGATGGCAGGCAATGCCGGGATAGCCCTCATCGACCCACTTCTGAACCCACAGATGTGCCTTTGTGGTCGTAGTGAAGAACCGGGCGTCCTTATAGGCGATATACCCATCGGGAGTCGCATCGATACCCTTCTTTTCCGACAGCTCCTCATAGGTGATCCCGAGTGGTTCGATTACGTGGGCAATGTAGTCTCTTGGTGCCTTATTGAATTGCTCGCCGAAGCCGAAGCGCTCTGCGAGTTCGGCGCAAACCTGCAGGTCTGACTTGGCCTCGCCCGGCGGCGTCACGAGCGCCTCGCCGATGGAGACGGTCGTGGAACGCGAGTTCGCCGTGACGTTTTCTGTTTCGAAGACTGCCGTTACCGGAAGCACCAGGTCGGAATACAGCCCGGTCGCAGTCATGAACTGATCGCTGGTGACCACAAAGGGGATCTTCTCCAGCCCCTCTTTGACCTTATTGGTATTGGGCATCTGGGCCGCGAAGTTGGCGCAGAAGAACCAGGCGAGATTGACGATGTTGGGCCTGTCCTCCAAGATGAACTCGCCAAAATGGACCCGGGGGATGCCACTGGTCGTCTCGGCGTCGGCGTTCGTTTCGAAGGCAGGGCTCACTGTGGCTATCGTTGAGGCGCCGCCGACGTCATAGATGCCGTCGCCCGTATGACCGATGTTGCCCGTGAACAGAGCCAGATACACTTGTGCCGCAGTTGCATAGGCGCCGTTTTCCGTTCGCTGGAAGCCACCCATATTCTGAATGATCATCGCATGCTCGGCAGCTGCATACCCACGTGCAATGCGGGCGATGTCGTCGTATGAGCAGCCGGACTCGGCCTCAATCGCCTCTTTGCCCCATTTGTCGGCCTCGGCCTTGATAAGGTCGTAGATTGTCGTGTACCGGTCTGCGCTGTCGGTGCCTGCAACGGACAGGGCAACGCCAATGCCCTTCTTGTCGTGAGCTACGACCTCGCCGGAGCCAAGGTCATAGACCATATAGGTCGTATCGTCCTCGGGATCAGAGAAATACGGGGCATCGGTGGCATTGTCGATCAGGCAGGGCGCTGTCGTATGGGCCAACAGATATTCTTCGTCGTGGAGGTTCTCGTCGATGATGACCTTGAGCATTGCAAGGGCGACGGCCGAATCGGTGCCGGGCCACGGCTGTATCCACTCCTGCGACTGGTCGGCCGTCTCAGAATAGAAGGGGTCGATGGTGCAGAGTGTCCCCCCTGCCTTCACCATCTCCTGAAAACGCCCAAAATAGCCCGTCATGCCGACTACGGGGTTATTGCCCCAGGCAATGATGTAATCGGAATTCGGAATCTCGTTTCGTGTCGTCTGGGTGCGCTTGCCGAGGATCGTGGCTACGGCTGCGTCGATGCCGGCACAGCAGGTGTTTCCTGTACAGTTCTGCGCACCGCCAAGCCACGACATGAAGGCGCCGGGCAAGTCGCGCGCCAATGAGCTGAAATTACCTGACCCACGGTCGTATACGATGGTCTTGCTCCCGCCGTTGTCGAGGGCGTATCTGATCTTCTCTTCCAAAAGGTCGAACGCCTCGTCCCAGCTGATTTCCTCGAATTCACCGGAGCCTTTTGCACCTACGAGCTTGAGGGGCTTGGTGAGGCGCATCTCGCTGCTGCACAGCTCTACGCGGGCCATGCCTCTGAGACATGCGGGCGATTCATTCACCTCAGCGCTTTCGACCTTCACCAGTCTGCCGTCGCGAACATAGCCTTTGAGCAGGTGATGCTGGCACTCCGGCGAGCAGCATCCATACACCAGGTCGCAGTCGGCAAACGCGTCGAGCGATGTGCCTGCGCCCTCATCGACCGGCTCGCTTGGACTGCATCCGGCAAGGCCCGCAGACATGAGCGCAGTGGCAGTTGTTGCAGCCGATACCGCAACGAACCTTCTACGTGTCAATGACGGCAGCACCTGTCTTTGGGATCGTCCCATCGTTTCCTCCTCATCTTGTTGCCTTGCAGAGTAGCAGCTGGTTCCCCTCTGCACTTCTGGCTCTCCAGCACGTTTTGAATTATCCTCACTGCCGACAGTGGCTTCAATGCTCAACAGGAGAACTTTTGCTTAACTTTCGACCCACCAATCATTAAAAAAGAATTACATTTGCCCCGCTAGCTTTGCGTTTGGCAGTTCATGCCCGATAATGAGACAAGCAATCGCACACAGACAGTGCTGTCTGCCGAAACGTATGCCGGGATGCGCACAAGACCTCCGAGCAAGCCTTGCGCAGCAAGCGTATAGATGAGGTGCACATGGGTATTCGAGGCTCAAAGCCATTCAGGTATGGAATCCGGTTTAAGTTAGCCGTTTTTATCGGCGCACTTGTACTTGCCCTTATGGTCATAGATGCCGGGTGGAACGTATACCTTCAACGGCAACAGTCTGAGAAGGAGGCACGCGAGAAGGCAGAGGTCATTGCCGGGGAAATGCGTGCTGTCTGGAATTACGTTGACTTGAACCAAAATGTCGTCAACCGCAATCCGGACGGAACATTCAGGACCAAGACCCTTGTCTGTGTGGTTGCGGCCAAATCGGTAAGCACGCTTTTTACCGCCAGCTCCGACTACACGATACGCTTTGTCAACCAGACTCCCCGGCAATCCGCAGGCACTCCCGATGCCTTTGAGGAGCGAGCCTTTGCCTCCTTTAAGACCGACTCAACGGAGGCCTATTACGAAGTGGAGACCGACGCACAGGGCCAGAGCGTGTTCAGGTATGCCGAGCCGCTTTTTGTCACCGAGACCTGCCTTGAATGCCACGGAGAACCTGTAGGGGAACTTGACCAGTTCGGCTATCCCAAAGAAGGCATGCAGTTGGGCGACATCGGCGGGGCACTCTCGATTACTGAGCCTATGGACATCTATATTCAGGGCATGCAGCTCAGTGTTACGCAGCAGGTGTTCATGGTGTTCCTGATGCTGGCGCTTGCCTGTATCTGTATCTACTTTGCGATGAGCAAGCTGGTCTTACGGCCACTGGCAAAACTTCAGACCGCCGCCGGTAAGATCGGAGGTGGCGATTTTGAGCATTCCATCGACATCTCCGATGTAGGAGACTCCGACGAGATATCGGTGTTTGCCCATGACTTCGACAAGATGGCGCAACGCCTCAAACGCCTGTATGCAGATCTTGAGAGCGAAGTGCAGCTCCAGACAGACGAACTGCAGGAGCTCAACGAAGAGCTTGTGCAACAAAAGGAGGAACTGCGAGGAGCGCTCGACCTGCTTAACGAGGAAACCGCCTACAAAAGCGAGTTCTTTGCAATCATGAGCCATGAGCTGCGCACCCCGCTCACCTCGGTCCTTGCCTTTGCGCGCATCCTCCAAGATGTCGAGGTCGCAGACGAGAAGGTCGTGCATGCGATAGACGAGATAGAGTCCAACGCAACACTCCTGCTCAACATGGTCAACAACCTGCTCACCCTTTCCAAGATCGATGCCCGCCGCAACGAGCTTTTGGTGGAGCCGGTGGACTTCGTCGATCTTATCGGGTTTATCAAGAACTCCCTCGAACCACTCGCCAAGAACAAGGGCATCGCCTTCACAACAAGGATCGACCCCGACGTGCCCGTGACGATGGCAGACTGGGAGAAGCTCAGGCGCATCCTCGAGAACCTTGTGGACAACGCCATCAAATACACACATCCTAAGGGGCGGATACGTGTGAGCGTTGCCTTCGAACAGGGGGGCATGATCGTGATTTCCGTGGCCGATGACGGCATAGGCATTGCCGAAGAGGATCAAAAGGACATCTTCGAGAGGTACCGCCAAGGGTTCCAGTCCCCCAATCGACGGTACCGAGGCACTGGGCTGGGCCTGTCGGTGGTAAAGGAGCTCGCAGAGATGCACGGAGGCTCGGTCTCCGTTGAGTCGGCGAGGAAGCAAGGGAGCACATTTGTGGTACGGATACCCTATGTGCGCGTAGACTTCGAGGATCCCTATGAAGATACTGCTGATTGACGACGAAGAGAGCATCCGGCGTCTCGTTGCAAGCCTCATGGCCGATGCAGGACACACGTTCCTGTACGCCGAGGACGGCTTCAAGGCCTTGTCAGTGGTTGAGGACGACTGCCCGGCTCTCATCATCATGGACGTGATGATGCCCAGGATGGACGGGTTCACCGCCTGTCGGGAGATACGCAAAAGGGGCATCGCGGTCCCCGTTATCTTCCTCTCCGCAAAAGGCGACATCGTGGACAAAGGCGTGGGCTTCGAGGCGGGGGGCGACGATTATATCGTCAAGCCCTTCGACCCTCGCGAGCTCTTGATGCATATCGAGGCACATTTGAGGCGCGCCCAGATGGCACCGATGGGTATAGTGGAACAGGACACCGTGCTGCACGCAGGGCACTTTGTGCTCGACACGGGACGCTTTCGCGCCACTAAGGACGGCGAGGTGCTCTCTCTCACGGTCAAGGAGTTCAGGATATTGCATGCGCTTGCCGGAAACCCGGGCATGGTTCTCTCAAGGGAGCAGCTGGTGGAAGCGGCGTGGGGCAAGGAGTTCGTCGGCGAGACCTCAAGCATCACCGTCTTCATCAAGAAGCTCCGTGAGAAGATAGAGGACGACCCCTCCAACCCCTGCATCATCCAAACGGTCTGGGGCCTCGGCTATCGCTTTGAGCCGGAGCAGGACGACTGATCTTGATTGCACCCTGTACCTCAAAAGCAGCATGTTCGATGGCCGTGCCAAAAGCTTTTGACAGGCTGACATGGGTGACTGCCAAAGGGTTTTGGTAGCATGGTCGCACCCGCCATGAGCCACTGGGGCAACTGGGGCCTGCTGCTTCCACTCGCCATCCTCCTACTGATTTCCATTTGTCATGATACCGACAGTTTGTCGTGTTGACAGTAGTTTCGGCTGGCGGATGCACAGCAGGCCCTACGCCGACAACCGTATTGCCCAGTCCTTCCTGCCAGTCAACGGCAGGACACCGAGCCTTTCCTTCAGGAATTCCTCGGCATCATCCAAATCATAGCCGAGCTCTTGCTCATAGTATTTCAAGAGCTCCCGTGCCACCTGAAACACCTGTCGCGTCGATGCCCGTTTGCCCTTCCCCACTATTTGTGCCCACGAACCGACCCAATCCTCTTCGTAGACCGCTGGATCAAACGAGCTATACCCGATCGGGTCGTCCGGTGACCCATAGACCATCGGCGTCATCTCGGACACAATGGAGTCAACATCCAGGTTTTTTGTTATTTCCGCATAGTCACCCAAAAAACCGTATATGATTATGTAGGAGTCAAGCATGTCCATGACTACTCCAATCCAGGCCAGAAGTTGCGAGGCAAATTGCAGCAGCAACCCGTTTTGTCCGCTCATAAGGAACCTCGATGATTTCAGCCGACTTATGCATCCGCAAGAAGGGCTTGTTGTGGCAGACGACACGTTCCGGTTCGATGCGAGAGCACATCTTCGCAAAGCCCTTCAGGTATAACCACTCGACATCGGCACATCCCAAGGTGGAAACTGCCACAGTCGAGCCGTGCTCAACAGAATCAAAGCAGAATTCATAACTGGACCTATCGCCCCATGTTATGGTTGGGATGACCACCAGACCAGATTCTTGCCAATACGCGCCAAGCCATCTTGACCTGAACGTATTAAAAATCTGGAGTACTTTCGGCATGTTCACGTAGACGCTGAAATTCGGCGCCATGACCTGAGCGTACTGCGCTAACTCCATAATGTAGGACTTCGGGTCATTCCATACCTCATCAAAACGATCGTCTTCCTCAAAAAAATGAACCGTTGCATCCAGGTAGGTCCTTGGTCTCGCTTTTCACGATGCTGCTAAACCGAATCAGTTTGAGGGCGTCAACACTGACTTCCTGCTTGCGCAAGAGCGGAAAGTCGTAGTTCCCGTAAGTCGTAAAGTTGTCTTTAAATAGAACTTTCCCAATGAGTGAGACTATATAAACCCCTCGAAAACCCTTGCCTGTAGACCATTTCCTCGCTTCCACGAGACGAAAGCGAGGAAATGGCCTTGTCTGGCCTGCGCCC
>JAISGJ010000143.1 GCA_031263105.1 Coriobacteriales bacterium | reverse complement strand
GCGCGGGGGGGGGGGTGGGGGGCGGGGGGGGGGGGGGGGGGGGGGGGGGGGGGGGGGCGCCCCCCCCCCCCCGACCGGTAACGGCCAGTGGCCTCTACGCATGTCTCGCGGGAGACAGTCCTTTACTATGCAAACTTATAAGTTATATAATGTCTCAGGCTGCAGAACCGACGAGGAGGAGCAATGGGCAAGAGTGCCACGGAAGCGAACGGCCCTACGGGGCATGAGGGGAGACCGGGAGACGAACGCGGCGCGGGCGGGGCGCGGGCGGGGCGCCGTATCGAGTCGCAGCTCGTCCATGCCCCGGACGACGGCGACCCCCGCTTCGGCGACGTGGTCGCGCCCATCCATCTGACCACCACCTACGAGCAGGCCGCCTTCGGCAGGCCGCTGCGCTACGACTACTCGCGCGGCGGCAATCCCTCGCGGCAGGTGGTGGAGGACCAGATAGCCGCCCTCGAAGGAGGCACCTGCGGCCTCGCCTTCAGCTCGGGCATGGCGGCCATCACCGCCGTGCTCTCGCTCTTCGAGCCCGGGGACGAGCTGCTGGTCCCCACGAACATCTACGGCGGGACCTTCCGGGTCCTCGACCGGCACTTCAAACGCTACGGGCTCTCCTACCGCTTCGTCGACGTGACCGACGCGGAGGCGGTCGAGGCGGCCTTCTCGCACGAGGCGTCCTTTGGCTCCGGCGACGCCGCTACCCCGACGCTCGCCGACCGTCCCGCCGATGCCTCTGCGGCCGCCGGCCGCCCCGCCGCCCTCCTCTTCGAGTCCCCCACCAATCCCCTGCTCGAGGTCGCGGACATCGCGGCGCTCTCGGAGGTCGCCCACCGGCACGGGGCGCTCGCCATCGTGGACAACACGTTCCTCTCCCCCTACCTGCAACAGCCGCTCGTCCTCGGGGCTGACATAGTCCTGCACTCGGCCACCAAGTACCTCGGCGGCCACTCGGACGTGCTCGCCGGGCTCGTCGCCGTCAAGGACCCGGGGCTGTACCGGCGGCTGCACTTCATCCACTACTCCACGGGCGCGACGCTTGCGCCCTTCGATTCCTACCTGCTCACGCGCGGCATCAGGACGCTCGCGGTGCGCCTCGACCGCGCCTGCTCGAACGCCGAGGAGCTGGCACGCTGGCTCGATGCGCACCCCCTTGTCGGGCGGGTCGTCTATCCGGGGCTGCCTCGGCATCCCGGCTATGCGGTCCAGCAGAGGCAGGCGCGGCGGGCAGGCGCGCTCCTTGCCTTCGAGCTCACGAAAGGCCTGGACACGGAGGGGTTCGTGCAGGCATTGGGGCTCATAACCCTTGCAGAGAGCCTTGGTGCCGTGGAGTCGCTCATCTGCCATCCGGCAACGATGACGCATGCCTCCATCCCCGCCGCGCTGCGCGCCGAGATGGGCATCACCGACCGGCTCCTGCGCCTTTCGGTGGGCATCGAGCACATCGACGACCTCAAGGCCGACCTGGCGCAGGCATTCGATTCCGTGGGAAACGGCGGCTGAGCGCCGCCCGGCATCTCCTTCGAGGCCTTGCGGCTCCCGCAGGGCCCTGCGACTCCGCAGGACATGCCGCCCCCCTCGGGAGGCCCTCGGGAAGCACCGCCTCCCTCGGGAACGGCCGGTATGGTAGGGGCGGTGAGACTCGAACTCACAAGCCTTGCGGCGGCGGATTTTAAGTCCGCTGCGTATGCCGATTCCGCCACGCCCCCACAGGGCCTCAAGGCATGGGACATGCGTCACTATGATAGCAGATAGGGTGGCCTGCGGCACCGGCACCGCCCAGCAAGCCTTCGCAGCAAGCCTTCGCGTACAGGCCCTCGCACCTTGTTGCCCACGCTCCCACTGGCGCCCCACTGTCATTCCGAGCCCGTCGAGGAATCTTTGGACACGCAGTGTTCAACGGCAGGTCCGGGGGCCCTTCGACCCGCAGTCGACCGCTTGTGCGATCGAAGATTCCTCGACGGGCTCGGAATGACAGTGGGGCGTGCTGCGCTCGGGATGACAGGGCGCGAACAGTAGCCTTCGCCCTACAGGCCGAGGGCCTTCTTGAGGGAGGCCACGCGGCGGCGCGACACGGGGATGCTCTCCTCCTCGCCCGAAAGGGTGAGCAGCAGCGTGCCGCCGCTGACGGGGGTGACCTCCTCGACACAGGCGAGGTTGACCAGGTAGCGGCGGTGCACGCGGAAGAACCCGCAGGGCTCCAGGCGCGTCTCGAGCTGTGCGAGGCTGACGGTGGAGAGGTAGCGGTCCATCTCCGTATGCAGGTAGGAGTAGTCGTCCTTTGCCATGATGTAATGTATCTTGTCGGTCGAGACCAGCAGCTTCTTCCCGCTCTTCTCGACAGGTATGCGCTCCGCCTGCTGGTCCTTGGAGAAGGCGGAGACGTAGTGCCGCACCTTCGTCAGCGCCTGCTGCAGGCGGTCGGTCTCGACAGGCTTGACGAGGTAGTCGACGGCATTGACGTCGAAGGCCTTGGCGGCATGCTCGCTGTAGGCGGTCACGAACACGATGGCGGGGGGGTACTTGAGGCGGTTGAGCGCCTCGGCGAGCTGCAGGCCGCTCGCCCCCGGCATGTTTATGTCAAGGAACATGGCGTCGGCGCCCTTCTCCTTGAGCCGCTCGATGGCCTCCCGGACGTTGGCGGCCTCCGCCACGATCTCGACCTGCCTGGTCTCGTCCAGCAGGAACCTCAGTTCGGAGCGGGAAGGGGCCTCGTCATCGACTATTATTGCTTTGATCATCTGTCTCTACTTTCAAATCCAATACCGGTCCAAGATTCATGGATACCGTTGTACCGATACCCAGCTCAGATTGTACCTCTAAGTGGGCCTGTCTGCCAAAAAAGCCTCTCAGCCTGTCATCGACGTTCTTCAGGGCGATGCCGGCGTGCGTCTCGCTCGGCTCGAACATGTGCGCCAGCGTGTCCTTCGGCATGCCCTGCCCGTCGTCGCGGATGTCGACGATGACCTCTCCTTCCTGGGTGCGGGCGGATATCTCGATGCGCAGCGGGGCGTCCTCGCGCATCCCATGGCCGACGGCGTTCTCGACCAAGGGCTGGATGATGAATGCGGGCACCTGTACCGTCTCCAAGCCCTTCTCGATGTCGCTTGAGAGCGCTATGCGGTCGGCCCCGAAACGCGCGATCTCGAACCCAAGGTAGCGCAGGGTCTGAAGGTACTCCTGTTCGAGCGTGATGCTGTCGAGCGTGCCTTCGAGCGTGCGCCGGTAGAAGGTCGCGAACTCCCGCAGGAGGATGCGCGCCTGGCCGGGGTCGGTCCGTATGAGCGCGGCGATGGTGTTTATCGTGTTGAAGAGGAAGTGCGGCTTGATCTGCGCCTGAAGCGCCTTCAGCTCCATCTTCGCCGCAAGCTCGCGCTGGTCCTCGAGCTCGGCGAGGCCCAGCTGCATGGCGAGCAGGGTGGAGAGCCCCAGGGCGACGGCCTGCTCGGTCTCGTCTATCTTCTTCGCGGAACGGTAGTAGAGCTTCAGCGTCCCCGCCACCTCGTCGTCCGGGATGATGGGCACCACTATCGCCGCCTGGAACGCCGTCCCCTCGTCGGGGAAGCCTATCCCCTCGCGCGAGGTTATCACCTGCATCTCGGCACTGTGCAGCGAGGCCTTGGTCGACTCGGTCCGAATGGGGGTGCCGACCTGGTGCGAGTCCTTCTCCGCACCCGAGAATCCGAGGATGTTGACGCAGTCGGTGATGGCGACCGCGTTGGCGGAGGTGGCCGGCAGAAGGAGCCTGCAGACCGCCTCGGCCGACTCGATGTTGAGGCCCTTGCGCATATGGGTCAGGGTGTTCGCCGCCAGCTTGAGCATGCGTTCGGACTGACGGGCCCGCAGGCGGTCGGGGTCTATGGAGAAACGGAGCATGAGGAGCGCCACGGCAGTGATGCCGACCGCACAGAGGGACGGCACCGCCCAGTGTCCGCCCCTGAGCACGGCGAACACCGCCACGAACGCCAAAAGTGCCGCTACGCCGACAAGGAGCACCTCTATGAGGGTGGGCTGTCGGTTCATCACGGTCCTTCCTTCCCGCCGGGACAGGTACCGACCGCGCCTGTCCAAGCGTCATCATACACGAGCAACGGCGACAGTGGGAGCGGCAGCGCAGGCGATGCCAGCGGGCGGCAGCGGCGGGCGGCAGCGGGGCGGCACTTCCCTTGGGAGACGATGATCAATGCCCCCACTGTCATTCCGAGCCTGCCGAGGAATCCTTGGTCGCGAAGCGACCGACTGCGACCGGGAGGCGCATCTGCCCGCAGTCGGCTGCTTCGCAGCCGAGGATTCCTCGGCAGGCTCGGAATGACAGTGGGGGTGTGAACAGTAGCCGGAAGGCGGCGCACAGGCAATTAATCGGCACTTCCCTAGGATCCGGACAGCTCGTTGAAGACGACCAGGCAGGCAGAGAGCGCCAGGAGGCCGGCGAACGCAAGGCGCGCCGCACGCTCGGGCATCCTGTCCACAAGGCGCGCGCCGAGGTAGGCGCCCGGTATCGAGCCTATCATGAGCGCCAGGCCGCCAAGGTACCAGACATGGCCCAGCAGGGCGTGGGCGACCGTCCCCGGCACCGCTATGAGGGCGATGGCGAGAAGGGAGGTGCCGCTTGCCTCCTTGAAGCTGAAGCCCAGGTACGCGATGCCGACGGGGACGATGACGAAGCCGCCCCCGACACCCACGATGCCGGCGACGAGCCCGGCGACGAGGCCCAGGGCGGCGCAGAGGAGCAGGCGCAGGCGTCCGGCGGCGAAGCGGGAGGGCGGCGCGGCGCCCTCTTCGCCAAGGGGCCCGTCGACCGGCCTGCGGACGATGGAGACGGCGCTGTAGAGGATGACGCAGGCCGCCAGGCCCGCGACGGCGATCCCGGGCAGCATGTCCGACACCAGCGAGCCCACGGTGCAGGCAAGGGCCCCTGCGAGCCCTATCACGACCGCCGCGCGCACATCGACGCTCCCCTGCCGTATGTGGCGGAAGGTGCCGGACGCCGCCGTCGGCGCGATGACGAACAGCGAGGTCGCCGTCGAGGTGAGGATGGGCTGGCGGAGCAGGAGGTGGAGCAGCGGTATCATCACGGTGCCGCCGCCGATGCCGAACATCCCCGAGAGGATGCCGACGACGACGCCGAGGAGCGCGGTCACGACGAACATGAGGAGGGTCATGCCACAGAGACGCCCTTACCGGTCCCCGCCAAGGCCGATTCCCAGGGAGCCGAGGTCGATGTCGGGGGCGGGGCCAGGCGCCCCCTGCGCGACAGGCGGGCCGTCGAGGGGCGCATCGTCGTCGGTCGCACGGGCGACCTCCTCCGGCGTGATGCGGGAGGCCTCGCCGAAGAGGGCCTTGAGGTGCGGATCGACCTCGAAGGTCCCCAGCACCTGCGCCCAGCCGAGCTGGAACTCGAAGTACTTCGAGCAGAACATCTCGGCATACGCCTTCGCCTCGCGGCGGGCAACCTGCGCGGCATGGAAGTACCCTTGGCGATCCGTGCGCCCGATGGTGCGCAGAAGCGCCGTCACGAGCACGCGGGTCGTTATCGAGTTCTCGAGGAAGGGGCCGGGATACGGGTCGAGCGAGTGCGGCTGTATCTGGAGCAGGTCGATCTGGGTCTTCGAGAACTCCAGCTTGCGATGCTCGTATATCCAACGGTATATGTCCTGCTTGAAGCGCTGGGCCTCGTTGCGCTCGGCAGGAGGGAGGTGCTGGACGGACCATTGGTTGTCGAACCATACCCCGCCGCCGTACATGAGGACGTTGAGCAGGTAGTCGAGGTCCTCGCCACGGGGTATCCACGGGTCGAACGAGACGCGGCGGTACGCCTCGCGGTGCAGGGCCATCAGGCCGCCGCTCAAGACGTTGGAGCGCGAGAGGCGAGGGGCGCCCATGGCCTTGGTTATCCATTTGTTGAACAGCTCGCCCTGCTCCCAGTAGCGGTTGTACCAGGCATGGGTCGCCTTCGACTTCCAACGGCCCGTGCGGTCGGTGTGGAAGCCCGACTTCACCAGCACCGGTATCCCCTTCTTGGAGAGCTTGCCCAGGCCGTACAGCGACTGCTCGAGGAAGTCGGGGGAGACGACGAGCTCGTCGTCGTCGATGAACACGACCTCCGTGAAGCCGAGCGTCGCGGCGATGACGAGGCCGAGGTTGCGCGTCGCGCCGTAGCCCGTCAGCGAGATGCCCTCCCTGACCGCCACGAGGCCGAGCTGCTCGGCCCTGGCATGGAACTGCTCCAGTATCCCCGCGTCGATGACGCGGAGGTCGAGCGCGTCGACGTAGGCGGCGGCGATTGCGCGGATCTTGGCGGACGCCTCGCGCTCGACCCCGTTCTCCGAGACGACGAGCAGGAGGATGGGCGCGTCGACGCCGTTGTCCCTCAGCGACGCAAGGCAGCGCGGCAGCTCGCCCTGGTGCGTCAGCGGCGTGGTGTGGTCGTAGGTCGCAACGACGTTGTAGCTCGGCGTCTTGCGCCTGGCCCCCACATAGGTGGGGATGACGATCACAGGGTTCACAGGAACTCCAACTTCTCAAGGCGCTCGAAGAGCAGGGCGCGCCGGGCAAGGAAGTGCCAAGGGTCGAACAGGCGGTCGAGCGTCGCGGCGTCGAGCGCAGCGTCCGGGTCGCGCTCGATGCGCCCCCGGAGGCCCAGGCCCTCCCTCCCCTGCTGTATGTCCTCCCATACCGCCATGGCGTTGCGCTTGACGACGGCGTAGGCCTCCTCGCGCGTGACGCCGGTATCGACAAGGGCCAGAAGGACCTTGCTCGAGTAGATGAGCCCCCGTGTGCGCTCGAGGTTCGCCCGGCACCTCTCGGGATAGACCGCGAGGCCGTCGAGCACCCACTGGGCCTTGGAGAGGAGGTAGTCGGTGGCGACGAAGCTGTCGACGAGGGCGACGCGCTCGGCCCCGCTGTGCGAGATGTCGCGCTCATGCCACAGCGCCACGTTGTCGAAGGCGACCTGCGCGTTGGCCTTGACGACGCGCGCCAGCCCGCAGATGCGCTCGCAGATGACGGGGTTGCGCTTGTGGGGCATGGCCGAGGAGCCCTTCTGCCCCTCCGTGAAGGGCTCCTCCGCCTCGAGGATGTCGCTCCTTTGGAGGGAGCGCACCTCGGTCGCCATCTGCTCGAGGACCGCTGCGGTGACCGCGAGCGCGGAGGCGACCTGGGCGTGGCGGTCCCGTGCGACCACCTGGGTGGAGAGCGGGTCGGGCACAAGGCCGAGGCGCTCGCAGACGAAGCGCTCGACATACGGGTCGATGCTCGAATAGCTGCCGACTGCTCCGCTGATGGCACCCGTCGCAATGTGCGCGCGCGCCTCGAGGAGCCGCGTCTCGGTCCTCTTGAGCGCCCAGGCCCAGCTGGCGAACTTCATGCCGAAGGTCATGGGCTCGGCGTGGATGCCGTGCGTCCTGCCTACGCAGAGGGTGTCCCTGTGCTCGAAGGCGCGCCGCTTCGCCGTGGCTCCGAGGGAGCGGACGCCGCGTAGCACCAAGTCGAGCGCCTGGGTTATCTGGCAGCAGAGCGCCGTGTCCCCCAGGTCGCTGGAGGTCATGCCGTAATGCACCCAGCGCGAGGGCCTGGGTGCGCCCGGGGCGAGGCCGGCGTCGATATGCTCGGCCATGTCCGTCAAAAAGGCGATGACGTCGTGGTTCGTCTCCCGCTCGAGCTCGTCTATCCGACCGACGTCGAAGCCCGCATGCGCACGTATCCAGGCGGCGTCCTCGTCGGTGATGCCGATCGCGCCAAGCTCTGCCTGCGCCTCGCAGGCGAGAACCTCTATCTCCTGCCAGAGCCTGAACTTGTTGTACAGAGAGAAGACCGTCCCCATCTCCTCGCGCGTGTAACGCTCTATCATCGAGGGTTCCTTTGTGCGTTGTGTCGTGGTAGGTCTCCCCCATTGTAGCAGACTGGGAGAATGCCGGACGAAGGGGACGGGGCAAACTGCCACGCAGCCGGACAGTTTGGTTACTGACACCGCTGTCATCCCGACCCCCACTGCCATCCCGGGCCCCCCACTGCCATCCCGGGCCCCCCACTGCCATCCCGGGCCCCCCACTGCCACCCCGGGCCCCCCACTGCCACCCCGGGCCCCCCACTGCCATC
>JAISGJ010000086.1 GCA_031263105.1 Coriobacteriales bacterium | reverse complement strand
CCCTCGACCTTCACGAGCGCGCCGTCCCTGGTGTAGTACAGCACGCCGCAGCCGTCGTGGCAGCCGGGGCCCGACCAGACGGTCGTGCGCGTGACGGTGAGGTCGCCGTCCTGCCAGGTCGACTGCCCCTTGTGCCGCTCGTAGAAATCAAGCGTGCCTGCCATCTCAGATCCCTGCTTCGCCCGACATCAAGAACGACTGCCCGTGCGCGTAGATGTATCCCATGCCGCCTGCGACATACAGGCAGAGCCCTGTGACGTAGGCCGAGAGCCCCGAAGCGAAGAACAGCGCAGGGCCGGCGATGTCCTCGGGGGTCCCCACGCGCTCCATCGGCACCTCCCGTTTGGCGATGCCCGCAAACAGCGCCCTGCGCCCTTCCCCCTCCTCGATGAGTTCGTCCCAGAACGGGGTGACGATCGGGCCCGGCTTGATGCAGTTCACACGGATGCCGAGCGGGGCAAGCTCGGTCGCAAGGTTCACCGTCAGGGACTCGCATGCGCCTTTGGCCATGTGGTAGTCGTAGGCCGGCGTGGTGGGATTGAACGCCCCGTTGGACGAGCAGATGATGATGTTGCCGGATTCGCGCTCCTTCATGTGGGGGAGCACCGCAAGGACGCAGCGGTAGGTGCCGGTCATGTTGGCGTCCATGGTCCTGTCGTACTGCTCCCAGGGGTCGAGCCCGTCGTGGTCGAAGGTCTGCCCGGCGTAGGTGGCGAGGATGTCGATCTGCCCGAACTCCCGCAAGGTCGCGTCGACGACGGCGTCGACCGAGTCCTGCTCGGTCACATCCAAGGAGGCATAGAAGCGTGCCACGCCACCGGCCTCCTCGATCTCTGCGGCGATACGTCTGCCCTTGTCTGCGCTGCGGCCGCCGATGACGACCTTGGCGCCCTCGCGGGCGAACAGTCTGGCCGTGGCCTCGCCCATGCCGCTGGTGGCGCCGGTTATCAGGGCGACCTTTCCCTCAAGCATGTCTTTCATAAGCCCGATGCTCCTCTCGTGGCGTTCTTATGGTTCGGACGGGGGGCTTCGGAGAATCCTTGGCCCCCGTCCTTCTTGTGCAGGCCGATGTCGTGACGGGGCCGCCCGGAAAGCGGTCGCGGGCGCCCACACGACGGATCGGCACTTGTCTAGGAGTTCTGCACGGCGTCCATGGCGCCCTCGGTGCCCTCGGGCTTCTCGCTTTCGGGGATCTTCGGGGTCATGACGTCGAAGACGACCATTATCACGCCGAGCCCTATCATGGCGATGGCTGCGAACTGCAACGCCGGACGGCCCATGCCGATTCCGGTCACGGTCACGAGCCAGTTCATGACCGGGGCGGACACCAGCTGGCCGAAGCCGTTGAAGGCCGTCATCATGGACAGCGCCAGGGCAGAGACGGCAAACGGGACGATCTCGGTGGACTTGGCGAAGAACTTGGAGCCGGTGTAGCCCATGCCGAGGCCGAAGAGGATCATGGCAGTGAAGACGATCCCCATGCTATGGGCCGTGGACATCACGAACAGGCCCAGCGCCAGCAGTATGGGGGCTGGGAGCATGCTGCCCTTCCTGAGGATCTTCTGCGAGGGGCCGTAGGCAAAGCCCGCAACGAACGCAGCCAGCGTCATGATCGAGAACGCCAGGCCGATCTCAGCGCCCGACCCGAAGCCCTCCATGGCGATGACCATGGCGGCGTTGGTGATCAAGGTGATGAACAGGCAGCAGCAGACGGCGTTGATGATGCAGCTGACGAACTGCGTGACGGGCATCTTGGCCTTCTCCTGCGCGGTGCCCCTGACGACTTCTTCCTTCTTCTTGGGCTCAGGCAGGAAGAACACCGGGAACGCGAAGAACAGGACGGAGACGAAATAGGCGAAGAAGGTGTAATGCCAGTCGATGTCGGAGAGCGTGCCGCCGATCAGCTGGAAGAAGGCGCCGCCGATCATGCCGATGCCGAAGGCCTGGCCGATCGTCTTGGCCCTCTCGCCGCCCTCGAAGAAGTCGACTGCAAGGTCGTTCGCCATGGGGTAGAGCAGGCCGACGCCGACGCCGACCAGGGCCCGGAAGAACAGGATGGGGTAGATGTCGTTCAGGAAGGCCGGTGCGACGCCGCCGATGATGAAGGTGACGGCGGCGATGTACATGATGGCACGCTTGGGCATCACCTTGGACATCGGCGCATACAGCAGGCCGAAGATGACGACGGTGAGCGAGGGCATGGTGGAGATCATCTGGATCAGCGTCGGATCGACCTCCGGGAACGCGGCCTGGATGGCGCCCAAGGCAGGCGTGGCCGCACCTGCGCCGACGTCCTGCAGGGCGAGACACAGGATCGCCAGCTTGATGATGAACTTGTTCTTTGTCTTGAACATGGGGACTCCTCTCCTTGGTGCCTTGAACGTGACCGGTCAAAGAACAACCAACAACCACAACCAACAACCGAACAAACAGGCGAGCCCGGCCGACCGCTTCCCCTTGGGAGGCATCGACCCGTTCAGTGCATGCCACGTGGCGCACAAGCAACGAATCGGCACTTCCCCTCGCGGTCGACCGGGCTCATCGTGCGTCCACGGCCATACAATCATCTCCCTATGTTGCAGGTTTATGCAGTTTGTCCCGATACTTGTGATTGTATGGCCGTCGGGGCCTCTTTGCCTATGGTGCGACAAAGTGAAGTTTGCTATAGTGCTTTGTGCAGTTTTGACCGAAGGAAGTGCTGCGTCGTCGAGGGGATAGGCCGATGAAACTCAACGCGCACATCGTTTTTGACGAGCTTGCCGAGTATTCCCCCGAGATAACGGCGCCCGCCTCGACGGACCTCGACGTGCGCGGTGCGCGCCTGTACCGCCCCGGTTTCTCGTTCGACCCCGCCTTTATCTATCTTGTGTTGGACAAGGACCTGGCTGCGGTGCCCGACCTCGGCCAGGGGCAGTCGATGGTCCTGGTGGGCCCCAAGGACAGTGAGGGGGCGAGAGGGACGGCGCCGCCGCCGCATTGGAAGGTCATCCGTGTGGCGTCCGGGCACGACCCCGTCGAACTGTTCATGTGCATGCAGTCCGTCTTCGAGACCTATGCCGCATGGCAGGAGGACGTGCTCAAGACCACCGTCGGCCAAGGGAGCCTGCAGGTGGTCTTCGACAAGGCGGCATCCGTGCTGAACAATGCGATAGCCCTTGTCGACACCTCGCAGACCGTCGTCATGCGGGCGGGGGACCTGCCCGACGACGTCTCCGGATCCATCTGGGGGGACCTCCTGCATCACGGATACGCGCGTCTGGAGAACCTGTCCAAGCAGCAGCGCCACCTGTTCACCCAGGAGCTCTGGGGCACGGAGGAGCCGTTCTTCCTGGAGAAGGTCTCCCAGTACCGTGACGCCCGGCACCTTATCGCACCCTTGCACCACGAGGGCAAGCCCTTTGCGATGCTCGGGATGTCGGACCTCGCCTCGCCCATCACCTTGGGGCAGATCTCCCTGGTCAAGTTGCTGCAGGGCCTGATGAAGCATGTCCTGCTTTCCGAGATCGGCAAGCAGCACCTGGCCGACCACGTCGGCTACTACGCCGACCGCATCCTGCAGGGCTACCTCGTGGAGCGAGGCGCCCTGACCTACTCGCTCGAGCTGCGGAACTGGAAGATCGCCGATTCGTACCAGGCGGTCTACCTCAGGGCAAAGGACACCTTCTCGGTCGACGACAGCCTGCACAGCGTGCAGACCATGCGGGTGCAGAGCCTCTTCCCGTCGGCCCTTGCCTTCCCCTACGAGCAAGGGGTGCTCGCCGTGCTGCGCGACGAGGAGAGCCCGATACACTCCAAGGAGTTCTGCGAGCTGGAGCGCCTGTGCGAGAGCCTCGACCTGTACTGCGGCATCAGCATGGTCCATACGGGCTTCCTACAGATACGGGAGGCATACCTGCAGGCAAAGGCGGCGCTGGAGTTCGGCGAGGGCAATGCGAAGGAGCGCGTGCTGTGCTTCCAGGAGCACTACGTGCCCTATCTGGTCGGCGCCCTGGAATCGACCGTGAACGTCTCCAGCCTCTGCCATCCCAAGGTCCTGCGCCAATGGCTGCGCGAGGGCGACAAGGGGCGTGCGCTGGTCGAGACGCTGCACAGCTATCTGATCCATGGCAAGAACGCCAACGCCACGGCGCGGGCCATGGGCCTGCATCGCAACACCGTCATCTATCGTCTGGAGCGCCTCTCCGAGCTGCTGGGGGACGACCTCACGTCCACCGACGTGAACACGCACCTGATGCTGCTGCTCTCATGCCTGCTGGTTCCGCACCTGAAGGCCGCCCGCCGCACCAGCTGAGGGCGCCTCTTCGTCGCCGGGCGCCCCTTCGTCCGCCAGGGCCCGTATGGTCGGGTTGATGACGAACTCGGTGTCCCTGAGCTTCAGCGTCGCGCTGTGCCTGGCATCGCGCGCCGAGGCCCCGCAGGCCTCGCAGTGGGACAGGCCTGGGGCAAGGGGGGTCCCACAGGTTCCGCAGGCGAGCTCCATGGAATAGGAGAACATCCCGCATTTGCCGCAATGGGAGCACTGGTAGCACGGCATCGGAGGCGGCCGCCTATCCGGCGAGGCAGGCGCCGCCGTCCACCGTGTAGGACGAGCCGGTGATCCAGGCGGCCTCGTCCGATGCCAGAAGCAGGATGACGTTGGCGACGTCGTCGGGCTCGCCGATGCGGCCGATGGGGTTCCAGTACTCGACGAAGGCCTTGAGGACCTCCGGGTCCTGCAGCTGCGGGGGCGTCATGGCCGTGGCGACGGGCCCCGGGCAGACGACGTTCACGCGGATCCTCTCCGCAGCGAACTCCTTGGCGACGTTGACGGAGAGGTTGGCGATGGCTGCTTTGAAGGCGCCGTAGTAATAGGCGTTGAGCTCCGGGCGGGCGGTCGATATCGAGGCCACGTTGACGATCGACCCGCCGCCCTGCTCCCTCATGATCGGTATCGCCGTCTGCATCGCCCAGACATACGCCAGGAAGTTCGTCTCGCTGACGAGCGCGAAGTCCTCGTCGGTGTGCTCGAGGAAGGGCTTGTGCACCAGGACGCCTGCCGCGTTCACGAGGATGTCGAGCGAGCCCAGTTCCGAGCGGGCCTCCTTGACGAGTGCAAGGACCTCGTCCTTCCTGCGGCCGTCGGCCTGCACGAACAGCGCCGTGCCGCCTGCTGCCTCGATCTCGCCCAGGGTCTCCTCGCCATGCGAGGCCGTGCGGGTCGCAAGGACGACCTTGGCCCCCTCCTTCGCAAAACGGATGGCCGTCGCCCTGCCGATGCCGCTGCCTGCGCCTGTGACCAGCGCCGTCTTGCCTTCGAGCCTTTTCATGTCAGACCTCCCAGTCCGCTCCGGCCGTCGATTCGGTTGTGGCGGCTGTCGAGGATGCCGCACGCCCCACAGCCCACCTCCCACTGTCATTCCGAGCCTGCCGAGGAATCCTTGGTCGCGAAGCGACCAACGGTAGGTTGAAAGATCCTTCGACCTGCGGTCGACCGCTGGCGCGGTCGAAGATTCCTCGGCAGGCTCGGAATGACAGTGGGAGGCTGAACCCATAGTTCAGTATGTCAGACATGCGGTTCTCGTAGTTTGCCAATACTGCCAAGATTCCCGCCTGTTCTTTGGGGAATCCTACGGGCCGTTCACGCTCGTCGGCGCTGGCGGTCGCTCCTGCTCCGCCGTCTCTGCCCGTCGGTTCCTGCCCTCAGTCCCGCAGCACTATGAAGCCGTCGGCGACAAGGGAGCGAACCGTGGCCTTGATGTCGAGCGCCGCCTGTTCGCCGCTGACGTCGAAGGCCCGGGTGAGCTGTCCCTCGATCGCCGCCGGCGCCTCGCCTGCAAGCAGGGCCTCTAGGATAAAGGCGGCCGAGAGGTTGAGGACGTGATGCCTGCCGCCCGAGGAGAGCGCCACGTAGACGGCGTCCGGATCCAAGGGGGCGGGCGCGGCGGCGGCGACGGCGGTGCCCGGGGTGGTGTCGGGCGCGGTGCCCGAGGCATCCGGCGTGCCGTCCGGGCCGTCGCCCGCCAATGCCGCCTCGACCATGTCGCGGACGCTGCCGCCCTTGGGCACACGGGCGTTGCGCTGCATCATCACGCCGTCTGCGAGCCGGTATCCAGCCATTCTCGCCTCCGTTCCTTCGCGGAAGCACTGAGCGTCCCCTAGGGTCCCCAGTGCCCCCTCACGTTCCCTGACAGTGGAAGTTCTCGCGCAGCGCCTCCAGATGCGGCGAGTCGCGCCATACGTCGTCGATGTTCTCGGTCAGGGCGTTGCCGATGACCGTGGGGCTGTAGACGCAGGGGGCCATGTCCCCGTTGTCGAGCAGGGCGAGCGCCGTGCGGCCGCAGGGGCAGCCGTCCTCCGTTCCGGCCCTGGGCTCGGCTCCGTACACCAGCGTGAGAGGTATCGCCGCACTCTCGCGCAGCCCTGCGAACACGTCGTACAGCGTGCGCTCCTGCTCGCGGCTCAACGCGAGGTCGGCCCTGCCCCGCGCGTTGCCGGCGAGGCGCAGGCGCTTGAGCTCGACGCCGCTTGCGCCGATGCGCTCGGCCACCTCGACGATGCCGTCGAGTTCGTCGAGGTTCTGGGAGGTCAGCACCGTCGAGACGAGGAGCGCCACCCCCCGCTCGACGAAGAGCGCGGCGGCCTCAAGGCAGGCGTCGAAGCTGCCGGGACGGCGCCTGAAGGCGTCGTGCCGGGCGGCGCTGGCGAAGTCGAGGGAGAGGATGACCGAGTGCAGCCCCGCATCCTTGAGCGCATCCGCCTCGGCCGCCGTGACGCCGAAGCCGTTGCTGCTCAGGCTCACGCGCACGCCGCTCTCGGAGAGGTACCTGATTATCGGGAGGGTGTCGGGCGAGACCCGTGGCTCGCCGCCGCCGAGGTTCACGGAGGGCACGCGGCTGGCGACGATGTTGCGTGCGACCGCCAGCTTGCCGTCGAGGTCGAGTTCCGGTTGCTCCCTGGGGGCACGGCTGTAGCAGTGCTCGCAGTCCTGGGGGCAGCGGTACGTGATGTTCCAGTTGATATGCCGAGGCGCATCCATCAGCGGCAGGCTGCTGCCGGGCGGCACAATGCCTGCCCGGACGGGGTTCCCCCGGACATCTGCTGTCTGAGGCCTCTGGCAGTGCATGGACGGCTACCGACGACGAACGCGCACTCAGGCGGACATCGGCACAGGCGGCAGTTCCCTGATCGTCGGCGAACTATAGGGGAGCTTCGACATCTTCAGCACCTCCTTGCTCTTGTCATCATGCCCCCATCATACCAGCTTTGTGCGCCTAGCGAGAGCAGAATCACGGATACCGCCGATACCGCAGATACCGCAGATACCGCCGATACCGCCGATACCGACAGCTACCGTCCACGCCCTGTCACCCCAGGTTCCCCACTGTCAGTCCCCACTGTCGCCCCGGCCTCCCGTCCCCACTGTCAGTCCGAGCCCCCACTGTCAGTCCGTCCCCCACTGTCAGTCCGAGCCCCCACTGTCAGTCCGTCCCCCACTGTCAGTCCGTCCCCCACTGTCAGTCCGTCCCCCACTGTCATTCCGAGCGTGCCGTGGAATCCTAGGGTCCGAGCGCCCGGAAAACGCACCGCGTTTTCAGCGAGGACGGGCCGACAGGCCCACGGAACGCGAAGCAGCCGACCGTGGGCCGAGGCGCTTTCTGGCCGCAGTCGACCGCTCGTGCGGTCGAAGATCCCTCGGCAGGCT
>JAISGJ010000041.1 GCA_031263105.1 Coriobacteriales bacterium | reverse complement strand
CCTGCCGCCTGCTCCGCCCCCTTGTCACCCGTCACCCGCCGGGCAATGTTTCGGCGCGGTTAATTCGTTCGCACCTCCGTGTTAACTCTCGGCATATCCGCTTGAAGCGGGCCCTGCCTCCTCCCATCATGGGAAAAGGCGGCCACGAGGGGCCGCTGCTGCGGGCAGGCGTCCGCAGCCTGCGAGACGGAGGAGATGAGGACATATGCTGGATACCGGTACCTCTGCGTTCATGCTCGTCTGTGTGATGCTGGTGCTCCTGATGACGCCGGGCCTGGCGTTCTTCTACGGAGGGCTCGCCCGTCGCAAGAACGTCGTGAACACGATGTTCATGTCGATGGTCGTCCTGGGGATAGTCGGGGTGGCCTGGGTGCTCGTCGGGCAGTCCTTCGCCTACGGCGGGGACGGCGCTCTGCCCTTCTTCGGCGGCTTCGACCAGATAGGGCTCCTCGGGGGCGTCAGCGACATGCTCGCGGAGGCCGAGGGGACGGAGAACAGCTGGCCGGATCTCGGCGCCATCGCCTATCAGGCGGCCTTCGCCATGATAACCACGGCCATCGTCACGGGCTCGGTCGCGGGGCGCATGAAGTTCGGCGCGGTCGTCGCGTTCGTGGTGATCTGGGTGCCGTTCATCTACGCCCCGCTCGCCCATATGGTCTGGGGAGGCGAGGGCAGCCTCGTGGGGGACATGATCGGGGCCATCGACTTCGCGGGCGGCGACGTCGTCCACATCAGCTCCGGCGTCGCCGGGCTCGTGCTCTGCCTCATCCTCGGCCGCCGCAAGGGCTACGGCCTTATGAGCTACCGCCCGCACAACGTCCCCTTCGTCGTGCTCGGGGCCACGTTGCTGTGGTTCGGCTGGTTCGGCTTCAACGGGGGCTCGGCCTTCGCCGCCGACGGCGTCGCGGCGCTCGCCATGCTCAACACGCTCGCCGCCTCGGCCGCCGCGCTGCTCTCCTGGAGCGTCATCGAGCGCATACGGACGGGCAAGCCCACGCTGGTCGGCGCCGCCACCGGCCTGGTCGCCGGCCTGGTCGTCATCACGCCTGCCGCCGGCTTCGTCGAGCCCTGGGCGGCGGTCGTCATGGGCCTGGTCGTCTCGCCTGTGTGCTACTTCAGCATCTCGTACCTCAAGCATAGGATAGGCTACGACGACGCGCTCGACGCCTTCGGCTGCCACGCCGTCGGCGGCGTCACGGGCGGCGTCCTGACGGGCCTGTTCTGCGTCCCGCAGCTGCAATGGACGAGCGCCGCGATGCCCGAGCCGGTCGGCGGCCTCCTCTATTCCGGCGGCGACCCCTCGCTGTTCTTCGCCCAGATCCTCGGCATACTGGTCAGCATCGCGTTCGTCGCCTGCGCCGTCGCCGTCGTCGGCTTCGCCCTGAAGCTCGTGTTCAAAGGCTCGCTGCGCGTCGATACCTCCGAGGAGAACGAGGGCCTCGACACGGTCGCCCACGGCGAGTCCGCCTACCCGGCCTTCAACGGCCTTGACTAGGGAGATGTCGAGCAACCCCCTCCTGTCATTGCGAGCCTGCGTAGCAGGCGTGGCAATCCAGTCGTTGCCTGCGAATCTCAGGTCGGATTACTTCGCTTCGCTCGCAATGACAGCAGCAATCGGCGCTTCCTAGACCATGCGATTAGCAGAGAGAGGAATCAACCATGAAGAAGATCGAGGCCATCGTCCGTCCCTCGAAGCTGGAGCCGCTCAAAGAGGCACTGTTCGCGGCAGAGATAACCGGGATGTCCATCTACGAGGTCAGCGGCTGCGGCAACCAGCACGGCTGGAAGGAGTACTACCGTGGCAGCGAGGTCATCGTCAACACCCTGCCCAAGGTGAAGTTCGAGGTCGTGGTGCCGGACGGCAAGGTGGACGAGATCGTGGCCATCATCGCCGAGACCGCCCGCACCGGCCAGGTCGGCGACGGCAAGATATTCGTGCTCCCCGTCGACGAGGTCATCCGCATCCGCACCGACGAGAAGGGGGACATAGCGGTGTGAGGGGACGCTCCGCAGGCTAGGTTAAGTATGGCAGGTCATTGAGGAAGGCGCCGACTCAGTGCCTCTTTTGTTGTGGACGAGAACAGTTACTGGTCACACCCTCCACGGACATCTCACTGTCATCCCGAGCCCCCACTGTCATCCCGAGCCCCCACTGTCATCCCGAGCCCCCACTGTCATCCCGAGCCCCCACTGTCATCCCGAGCCTGCCGAGGGATCCTTGGGTCCGAGCGCCCGGAAAACGCACCGCGTTTTCAGCGCGGACGGCGCGACAGTCCAGCGGACTGGGAAACAGCCCAGTGGGCTGTTTCCGGGCGAAGCTGCGAAGCAGCGGGTGAGCCCCTAAGCGTATGAGCCCTTAAGCGTATGAGCCCCTGAGCGGGTGGGCCCATGGAACCGACAGGCCCACGGAACGCGAAGCGACCGATCGCAGCCGGAGAATCCTTCGACCTGCGGTCGGCTGCTTCGCAGCCGAGGATCCCTCGGCAGGCTCGGGATGACAGTGGGGCCCGGGATGGCAGTGGGGCCCGGGATGGCAGTGGGGCCCGGGATGACAGTGGGGCTCGGGATGACAGTGGGGCTCGGGATGGCAGTGGGGGCCCGGGATGGCAGTGGGGCTTGGGATGACAGTGGGGCTCGGGCGACGGCAGTGGGGGCTCGGGCGACGGCAGTGGGGCTCGGGCGACGGCAGTGGGGCCCGAGGTGGCAGGGGGGGGGGGGGGGGGGGGTGGGGGGTCAGATTTAAGGATTGGTTAAGGAACGGCTCAAGACCGGTTAAGGAACGGCATGGCACAATGGGGCCGTGAGCCGAAGGTACGGCTCTGACCTTTGAGGGGGCATGTCCCATGACCGAGAACATCATTGTCACACAGAAGCTCTGCAAGACCTTCTCCACAGGAGGAGTGCAGCAGCATGTCCTGCGCAACCTCGACCTGGAGATCCGCAACGGGGACTTCACGGTCGTCATGGGGCCGTCCGGCTCCGGGAAGTCGACCCTGCTGTACGCGCTCTCCGGCATGGACACGCCGACGCTCGGCGAGATCGTGTTCGGGGGCGAGAGGATATCGGGGCTGAGCAGCGACAGGTTGGCGCTGTTTCGGCGCAGGAACTGCGGCTTCGTCTTCCAGCAGATATACCTGTGCGACAACATGAGCCTGATGGACAACGTGATGGCAAGCGGGCTTCTTGTGAGCAGGAGCCGCAAGGAGGTCGCCTCGCGGGCGCGAGGCCTGTTTGCGCAGGTGGGGCTCTCAGAGCAGGACTGCCGCAAGTTCCCCGCCCAGCTCTCGGGCGGGCAGGCGCAACGGGGCGCACTGGTGCGCGGGCTCATCAACGGCCCTGCCATGCTCTTCGCCGACGAGCCCACGGGGGCCCTCGACTCCTCCTCCGGCGAGGCGGTGCTGGACCTGCTGACGGAGACGAACCAAAACGGGCAGAGCATCGTCATCGTGACGCACGATGTGACGTCCGCCCTGCG
The DNA here is from genome assembly GCA_031263105.1 of Coriobacteriales bacterium. GTDB lineage: Bacteria > Actinomycetota > Coriobacteriia > Coriobacteriales > UBA8131 > JAISGJ01. The sequence goes on along the minus strand of JAISGJ010000041.1, from coordinate 2,634 downwards.
TGGGAACCGGGTGCTGTACCTGAGGGACGGCGTGGTCTGCGGGGAATGCGGGCTCGGCGCGTACACGCATGAGGACGCGGCCCGGCGGGAAAGGCTGCGGGGCTTCCTCGTGGAGATGGGGTGGTGAGGCTTGACAAAGGAAACGTCACCTGTCACCCCTGTCAACCCCCGAAAGGATAGGTCGTCAACATGAGGAACATCATGCCCGTCATAGCGGCAAACCTGCGCAAGGGCAAGGGCCAGGCGATCAGCCTGCTCGTGTTCACGTTGATCGCTGCGCTGCTCCTCAGCCTCGGACTGCTCCTCATGCTGGATTTCGGAGACTTCTTCGACAGGCGCAGCGAGGCCCTTCACGCGCCCCATTACGCGCTGGTCGAGGAAACGGGGCTCTACACGTCGGCGCAGGAGGAGTACCTGCGCGACCATGAGGGGGTGACCGAGGTCGAACACGAGCAGGCCGTGTCGTTTTTCACCGACATCTCCTACGGCGGCGGGAAAGCGCCCGCCTACCTCGTCTTCCTCGACGCGGGCACGCGCCGCTCCATGAACGACCTGACGCTTGTCGAGGGCGAGGCCCCGGTCGGCGACAAGGACATCTGCCTGCCGTACCTGTTCAAGGCCGGAGGCGGCTACGGCATCGGCGACGACTTCACGACGAACGTCGGGGGCAGGGCCCTTACCTTCAAGGTCAGCGGCTTCACCGAGGAGATACTGTTCGGCTCGTTCAACAACCAGCTGTTCCAGCTGTACCTGTCCTCCTTGGGCTACGACGCCCTCCTTGCCTTGGCGCCCGGGGCCGAGTGCGTCCTTCTGCGCGCGCGGCTCAACGACCCTGCCAAGAGCGAGGCGCTGCACGCTGACTGCGCCAAGGAGTTCGTCTCCGAGAGCGACGGCTCCCGCTACGTCATCTCGATGAACTGGAGCAGCGCCAAACGTATGCGCACCCTGATGTCCGGCGTGACGTCGAGCATACTGGTGGTCTTCGCGTCCCTTATCGTCCTGGTCAGCCTGCTCGTCGTCAGGTTCAGGATACGCAACAGCATCGAGGAGGGCATGGAGAACGTCGGAGCGCTCAAAGCGGTGGGCTACACCGGGCGGCAGCTCCTGTGGGCGACGGTGTTGCAGTTTCTCCTGATTGCGCTCGTCGGTGTTCTGGCGGGCATCGGGCTCTCCTACGCGGTGCTGCCGGCGGTCTCCCATATATTGGAGCAGCAGACGGCGCTTCCGTGGCGCCAGGGCTTCGACGCGACGACAAGCCTTCTGGCCTTCGCATCGATCCTTCTGGCGGTGCTGGCCGTCACGTGGCTGTCCGCCCGCAGGATACGCAACCTGCAACCGCTTGCCGCCCTGCGGCAAGGGCTTGCGACCCACAGCTTCAGGAAGAACCGCTTTCCGCTCGACCGCTCCCGTGGCCCGCTGTCCCTGTTGCTGGCGGCCAAAGCCGCCGTGCAGGCAAAGGGGCAGGCGGTGATGATATTCATCATCGTGACGGCGGTGAGCTTCGCAGCGGCCGCTGGACTCGCCGTATATAGCAACCTCGGCCTCAACCCCGACATGTTCGCGAGGCTGTTGAGCGGCGAGATGCCCGATGCCGCGTTCTTCGTCAAGGATTCGCAGGACGCCGTGCGCGTGAGGGACGCCATCGAAGGCACGGGCGAGGCGCGCAAGGTGTTCTATTATCAGAGTGCCCTCGTGATGATCGACGACAGGGAGGTCACCGACATCGTCGCCGAGGACTTCGGCCTGCTCGAGGGGTCGCTGCTGTACGAGGGACGCTACCCCAGGCACGACAACGAGCTTTGCGTCAGCGGGACCCTGGCTGCGATGGAGGGCTTCGCCCTAGGGAGCGCCGTCGAGGTGGCGCAGGGCAACAAGGCCGCCGACTATCTGGTGGTAGGGCTCATCCAGACGGTGAACAGCAACGGGATGGCCGTTGCCATGACCATCCCCGGCATCCGTCGCATACAGCCCGGCTATGAGCCGCGCTGGCTGTACGTCTATCTGACGGACAACGCGGAGGCCGCCGGATTCGTGGATTCCGTCAGCACGGGCTTCGCGGAAGAGCTGGAAAGCACCGTCAACATCCAAGAGGCGTTGGATGCACAGGTCTCGATGTACGGCAACATCTTCTTCACCGTGGCGGTCGTGCTGGTGGCAGTGACCGCACTGGTGATCTTCCTGACCCTGTACCTCATGCTGAAAACCGTGATCCTGCGGCGCAGGCGGGAGCTCGGCATCCAGAAGGCCCTGGGCTTCACCACCATGCAGCTCATGAACCAGTTTGCGCTGTACTTCATCCCCGTGATAGCGGCGGGCATCGCGGCGGGCGGGCTTCTGGGCATAGTCGGGTTCAACTCCGTCTTCGTGGCGCTCACAAAAGGCATGGGGATAATGACGGCATCCTTGCCCGCGCCGGTTCCGCTGACCGTGGCCGTCTGTGCCGGCCTGCTCGTGCTGTCCTATGCCTTCGCCCTGCTCGTCGCCTCACGCATCCGCAAAATCTCCGCCTATGCGCTGGTGAGCGAATGAGAGGGTGGGGCGCATGGGCCAAAGGTTGACCGTTACAGCCCATACCCTCCACAGACACCCCCCTGCCGCCCCCGGCCCCCCTGCCCCCCCGCCCCCCCTGCCGCC
>JAISGJ010000194.1 GCA_031263105.1 Coriobacteriales bacterium | reverse complement strand
CGGCTCCGGGCGGCCTTGGCGATCTCGGCGTAGGCCCCGTCGCTCTCCAGCCATGCCGCGAACTCGTCGGGCATCTGCACGAACAGGGCGTCGGCATGCTCCCAGTGCCCTTTGAGCAGTAAGTTCAGGTCATCTGGCGTGGCGACTTGATCTGCAATCCCCTCTACGTAAAATGCCCAGTTAGTTGTGAAGTCTTTTGGCTCAGGTGTCGCATCGCGAACGATTGGAGGGTTGTAGCCGTCAAGCCAATCCGAGACCTGTGCGCTACCCCAGCGGTTTTCGCTATTCATGAGCAATAGGCCTTCGACAAGATTATGAGTGCGTTCGTCATCGATCTCATCTAGCCGCACCCTGTAAGCACCTTTGCTGACGGTATACATTATCTCCGCATCACTTGGAAACTTGTCATCGTCTCTGCTGAGGATATGGTGTCCTGTACAGGCCTCAAAGACAATCATGCCAAGCGCCCACCAGTCAAGCGTCCTTCCTGTTTCCCCGAGATATGCCTCGGGTGGCAGATAGGCATAAGTACCCTCTACGTTAGAGACCCGGTCATGCGACAGTTGCTGCTCTTTGGCAGTTCCGAAGTCTGCGAACACAAGATCCAACGGGGCAGCCGTGCGTACGAGAACGTTTGAGGGCTTCAAGTCCCTGTGGATGACATCAAGAGAATGGATGAAGGCGATAGCTTGGCTCAGTTCCCTGATGACGCCTTTCAAACTTTCAGGGGCTAGACGCCTGTTCGGTGCTGCTGCCAAAACGTCGTGCAAGGTGCCCTGTTCGCAGTATTCCTGCAACTCCCAGTTGTCGCCGTAAGAGTCGCTGTAGCCCAGTATCCGCAGCACGTGCCTGCCCAGTTCCTTGGATTCGTCGCCAGACAGTCCGTCTCCCCGCAGCTTGGCCACAGCAGCAGTATCCAGTATGGCCTCTAGGCGGTGGTATCTTTTCAAGACCACCTGATTGCCGTTTCTTCTGTTGCGCAGCAGGCTTACGCGGGCCTGGGCGCCTTCGCCAAGATAGCGTACGAACTCATAGTCGTCTGCCAGGCGCCTGGGTACGAAGGCGTTGTTGTCATTCGGAGGTGTCACCGGTTGAACAGGGGCTCCGTATTCGCCTTGGGGACAAACTCTGCAGGCCGCACCGGGGACGCCCAGGTCGCCGCAGACGGGGCAGGGCGCCAGGTCCTCCCCGTCGCGCCTGCGCGACGCGCCGGGTCCTGAGTCCTTCCGCAGCGACGCCCCGCACCCCGGGCAGAGCGCCGTCCCGTCAGTGACCTCGCGGCCGCAAGCAGGGCACTCCTTCACGGCTGGGCTCCCTTCCATGAGACTGATTCGAATGTTACGCCTCTTGACTCAAGGCGATGCGCTATTGCCTCGACCTCGCCGGTCAAAGGGATGCCTGTGAAGAGGACGTCCCCCTCCACGACGAATGCCTGCAAGCGGGGTTGTTGGCTGAGCGTGCTATATTTGTTGGCAACTATCGGCTTGACGATCAACTCCTGGTTGGTGCTACCAATCAAAGGGGTCTCCGAGGGCAAGTCGGCTCGGTACTCCCCACAAACCATGGCATCGAATGCCTCCATAATGTCGGGAAAGCCTGTAGCAATCTCTGACTGCGTGTAGTGCGTAAAGAGTAAGAGGTCGAATGTATTGCTTTGACCATAAGAATCATGATCGGACAGCAGCTCGCTTTTTACAGCACCGACCAGTGCCAACAAGGCATCGTATTGATCCAAAGGTTCACCGCCGGTCACCGTTAAGCCAGACAATTCTTCGCTGTGCACTCTTTCTGTGACCTCTCTGCCAAAATCATAAGTATCAAGGCAACGACCGTGGCCGGAGACCCAAAGGTCACGCGATATACAGCCGCCACAAGGCGAACCCGCTTGGGCAATGGCACAGCCCTGCAGCCAGAGTGCCAGACGCTTGCCGGGGCCCAAACTCTCAACTGGCGACAGAACGCGCGCGACCTCGATTTGCATCGGTCAAACTTCCAGCTCGAAGGTGTCGGCATCGATGCGCGCAACGGAGCGTATGTGCAACTCCTCAATTCCTTCATTCACGAACAGGATATGTGCCAACGGGCGGACGAGCACGTCTTTGAGGGCATTCTGAATACCTCGTCCGCCCTTGGACAGATCGGACGTTGCGAAGCCCATGCTCTGCTTCAGCGCCTCATCGCTGAATGTGATTTGGCATTTAAGCTGCTTCAGAATGTTAATGACGACATTGTTAATGCCATTACCGGCAATTGCCTCTGCAATCTCTGTGGCTATAGGGTTGAACACGATGATGTTGCTCTCACCAATCCGTCCAAGCAACTCAGGACGCCCCAGCTGACTTTCCCCTGTGCCGGTGAAGTAATCCACAACTGACTCACGAATCACTCTCTCATACTCATTAAGCTTCTGAGAAAGCGCCTCTCCGTCTGGTTTCTGCGTTGAGATGTCCTCGATAATATACTGAGCGTTCTCGGCACCCTTGTTCGAGGTAAATATTATGATTGACTCCGTGAAGAACACCGTGTCGCCACTGCCATCTGTAAGGCGCCCGTCAGAAAGAACCTGCAGGAACTTATCCAAGATCGCCGGATGAGCCTTCTCGATCTCGTCAAACAGGACGACAGAATGCGGTTGTCTACGAATGGCGTTGGTCAACTCACCGCCAGCACCGTGGCCGATGTAACTTGGAGGAGCTCCGAGCAGACGCGCTTCAGTGTGTTCCTGAGCGAACTCGCTCATATCGAAGCGGATAATCCGCTCTGTGGTACCGAAGATCAATTCGGCAAGTTGTTTTGCCAGCTCCGTTTTGCCCACGCCGGTTGCTCCGGCGAAGAACAGCACACCACGCGGACCGGTGCCCCCGTCTTTAGAATGGGCATGGGTCATGTTCAATGCCGAGCGGATGAGGATATCGAGGCTTTTCTCTATCGCTCTTTCCTGTCCATAGACCCGGCTTGCCAACACTTCTCTGCCATTCTTGATCCGCTCCCGAAGCTCCGGTTTCTGCCAAGGGTTCTCGGTGATGCCCAGCCGGAATTGCCGTGCCGACTCAACTACCCGCTCAGAACTGACATCACCGGCTATCACAAGTTTGTTTATTCCCAAAATGCTTCTGATGCTCAGTCCTTCCGAGACCCCAGCAAAGCGTCTTACAGTCTCCTCATCAACAGCTTCGACACCAAGGGAAGCCTGCAATGCGGCACGCGCGATTCTCGTGCGTTCATCTAAATCGGGGTAGAGTATAGGTACCTGACGAATGCCGTCACCTGTAAGCATCCACCCCGGTAGATCATTGGGCTTGTCCACGAGCCAAAAGACAGGGTGGCGCAACGAGACTTTCCGATAGCCGTCATGCAGAAGCTCTCCTGACTCGTGCACATGCTTCAAACAGGCGATCATCAATCTGTCGATTGCGGGATGCATTTCTGAGACCTCATGTGCCTGTGACGCGTAGTCAACGACCAGGCTCAGGCGCGGCAAATCCCTTTCGCGCATCATGCTGCCAATTTCGGCGGTGACTTTGTCGAGTGACTCAAACCACTCAGTGGTTATTACTCCGATCTTTTCAGACTTTGGCAACGAACAAGTCTTGCACAGGTAGTCGTCTATTTCCTCTAGTGAATAGCGTTCATCCGACAAACTGCGGATTACCAGCATGTCGGGGACGCAGTATTCCAGCACGGCATCGAATCCGTTTGCTGTCAAGAGGTCGGCAATCGCTGTCTTTACATCAATGAAACCCGTGTATTTCCCATTTTCGTCGTATTGCGGGATTACATCACGGATAGAACCATGCAGGATAAACTGAGAGATGTGCGGAAGCGCGGTGTGGATATTTTGTAACCACAGTGGCAGTTTGTCGTCCACCTCATCAACTTCAGCAGCAATATTATTTTGGTTCTTAGCCATTTTTCAAACCCCTTCCTAATTCCAATTGTTCAAGCTTTCCCTTCTTCTTTCGCTTTGTTGCCCGTGTTTGTGCTTTGTCTGCTGTTTTGGCGGCGACAAGCTCCTTCATCGGCACCGCACCAGGCTCTTGACGAAAAATCCACTCGGTCTCTATGCCGTTTTTAGTCATTCGCTCTTGAAGTTCTGTGATGTCTGGGCAAATGGCCGCTTCTCTGTCTTTGGCTTTGATGCGGCCACTTGTAGCAGTGTATTCAACATTCGTAAATACTGCGCTACGCTCAGAATCGATGCGTATGCGCAGTACGCAGTCGGTCAAATCCGCGCGCTGAACAACAATCGTATTGCTGTCGTCGGTAGCTGCTTCGCCGTAGGCTGAGTAGCCATCCATCTCGCTTAGCACCTCGGCTATTTGTTTGGCAACGTATGCGGCATCCTGCTCACGACTGTCCGTCTCCAGTAAGCCTGAAGCCCGTACAGCCAGTGCGGCAACCGCTGTAGCATCGGAGGCAGTGCCCAGGCCAGAGATTATCTCTTTGGCCGTATCGTTGTTCAGATGAGAAAGCGAGAGGGCTATTTCGCTTTTCTGCTCGGCGAGATGGCGTTGCTGTCGCTGTTGACGCAGAGCCTTCTCCACTTGTGACTCAAATACGGACAGGCTCGCCCTGGCGATAGAGGCGTCCTCGATTTGGTAGATGCGGGCGCTCTCTGCCCCTAACTGGGCGCACACACTGTCTGCTTCGATGTCCGCAGCCAGAGACAGTGCCTTCTCTATGCTCGCGTGGATTTGCTTCAGCGCTTCTGCGTCTGTGCTTTGTCTAACTGCATTCTTGTTAGCAGGCTTGGTACTGCTTGCAGCCTTTGGCCTCTTCGATTCCGTTACTCCAAGTCTGACGACGTGCCTGGCGTTGTCTGCAAACGCTTTCTCCAATAGCTTCTGTCTGCGTTCCTGCTGCTTGGCGGCGGCGGCAGCCTTCGCTGTCTGGTGCATATACTCTAGCTCCTGTTGCCACTTCGCCAGTGTCTGGGCGGTTTTCTTGGACGGCTCCAGTTGTCGTGCGATTGCTTCCCCATCCGTGTTCTGCGCACTCTCGTACTCCTCAACGACTTTTGCCAAGAGGGCGCGGCACTGTGCGCAGAGCTCCTCGTTGCGCCTGCGCTCCTGCTCAGCAGCTGAGATGACTCTGTAGTTTGCTCCCTTTGGTCCGCTCATGTGCAACAATCCCCATTCTCTGATTCAGCCCCTGAGTTGCCCGAGGCCTCCTTTTGTTCCTTTTTCTGGAACAATGACGCCATTGAAAGCGTCGTAACGCTTCTGCTCTTTAGCTCTTGAATACTCCGTAGCTTTTGCTGTTGCTTGTGCGGACGTTGTGATGGCTACGATAAGTTACTAATGAGGACAACTATCCATATGATGAAGCCGATAATGGATGCGATAAGCCATCTGTTTTTTACTGCTTGTGCAGCCCTTGTGTTACGCTGGCTGTTTTTATGCGCAAAGTATAGCCCGATAATGGATCCGACAACTGGCAACAAGAGTGGCAGGATCAGGTACAACATCCAAGAACCCTTCGCCATTGTTACGTTGAACTCACAGTTATCTGACTCTTCGTGTCCGCAAACCGATTCCTCAAGAGGTTGATTTAAGTTGTTGTGCAAATAATCACAAATTGGGATTCTTTCCCCTTGAACCACTAGCGTTCGCCGCATGCTGCAATTATTCATTTCTGACCCCGTTCCACTCATTCATCGTGACGTCACGTCTGAATAACCGTGGAAAGAGCCTCGCAGCTAGCCGGTAATTCGGCGACCGAGCTGCCTTCATCAGGATGAAGGGCATCTGCCCACAGTCGCCAAACCTACAGGGGATTCAACATGTCCTTGTCGGGCCGATGCCCTTCAAGCTGGATATACTGAAACCCACGGAGGGAATCCGCATGTAGATTTGGCAACTCGAATTCTATCACAATGAAGGCGATGGCTACCTCAGCAGTCCAACTGGCTGGACTCACAACTGGCTGGGTTGCAGCTCAAACCGTCGGCACTCTGCTGGCGATCTCGAGCAATCCACCTCGCTGTCGCCTTTGACCCCGATAGGCACAGTCGATATACTGATTGTATGGAACATATTGATTGATATGATTGGAGCAAAAGATGGTCCAGGAAGTCACAGCGGTGAAGTTTCGTCAGAACCTCGGGGAGATGATAGCCAGGGTTCAGTACAGCAACGATGCCGTCATCATCAACAAAGGGGGCAAGCCAGCTGCGGCCTTGATCGACTCTGCCCTTTACGAGCGCATCCGGAGGATGTGGGACATCTTTGACAGGCTGACCGACAAGGTGGCCGATGCGTATGCCTCCGTTCCTGAAGATGAGGGCATGGCTGAAATCGAGGCCGTCTCCGCATCGGTGCGATCCGAGGCACGGCATTGACGCGTGTCGTGCTGGACACCAATGTGCTCGTGTCCGGCATTGCGTATCCGCACGGCCTCCCCGGCGCAATCGTCTCGATGTGGCGGAACGGCTCGCTGGAAGTGACGCTCTCCCCCTATCTGCTCGATGAGTTCAGGAGGGTGCTGCCCCGGCTTTCGAGAAACACGCTCAGCGCTGCCGAGATAGACCGACTTGTCGACACCTTTCTGTTCAGCGCGGACATCGTTGTGCCGAGTGAGGTCGTGGCATCTGTTCGCGACAGCAAGGACGATCCCGTCCTGGCGCTGCTGGCCGAGTCGGGGGCAGAGGCTTTAGTGACAGGCGACAAAGACCTGTTGGCTCTTGCCGACCGTTATCCGATTCTCACCCCTGCGGAGTTCTGGAGGAGATACGGAGGCGCCACGGGGCGGCCCTGAGTCTCGTCAGCCCTGCGCGGACCAGCCTTCGGGGAGGGTGTAGGCGTGGCAGCCGCCCTGGTTGCAGGCGAGGACGGGGGCGGCCTCCACGCGGTGGCAGGATGCGCAGGCGGTGGGGGAGTGGCCGGTTGCGGGCGGCTCGTGGACGTTCACGTCGTCTGCGCCGTCGTAGCCTTGCGTGGCCCGTGTGAGCGCAGCCCCGTTGTGGCAGCCCAGGCAGTCGGCATCGGCGACGGCGTCCGCGCTCCAGGAGTCCGCGTTCGCGTGTATCGCACTCAGGGGCTGCCCCGTCGCCTGTGAGCCGCAGGCTCCCAGCAGCGCCAGCAGGGCGAGCAGGGCGGCAAGGGCCAACGCCCGCGCCCGCGCCGTCCCCCGCCCGCCCGCCTTCATCCCCATCTCAATTCTCGCGGATCGTATGGACGCGGCCGTGTTCGAGCACGACGGTGCGCCGCGCCTGCTCGGCGACCTCGGGGTCGTGGGTGACGACGATGACGGTGCGCCCCTCTTGGTGCAGCTCGCGGAGCAGTTCGAGCACCTTGCCCTCGTTGGCCTCGTCGAGGTTGCCCGTCGGCTCGTCGGCGAGTATCAGCTGCGGCCGGTTGATGAGGGCCCGCGCGATGCAGACCCGCTGCTGCTCGCCGCCCGAGAGCTGGCTCGGCAGGTGCCGTGCGCGCTTCGCGAGGCCGACGCGCTCGAGCGCCAAGGTCGCCTCCGCCTCGTCGGGGAGGCTGTGGTAGTACTGCGCGACCATGACGTTCTCGACGGCGGTCAGGTAGCTGATGAGGTGGAACTGCTGGAAGACCAGCCCTATCGTGTCCCGCCGGATATCGGTCAGGCTCCGGGCGCTCTCCCGGGAGATGTCCCGCCCGTCGAGCACCACGCTCCCCTTGCTCGGCTTGTCCATGCAGCCGATGATGTTCATCATGGTGGTCTTTCCGCTGCCGGAGGGTCCCATGATGGCGAGCCATTCCCCTTTTTCGACGTCGAAGCTCACGTCGTGGAGGGCGTCGAGCGAGCCGTAGCTCTTGGTTATCCCCTTGAGTTCCAGCAGCATCTGCGGCATCGGTCACTCTCCTTTCAGGACGACGGCGGGGTCTATCCTCGTGGCGTTGCGTACAGGCAGAAGGCAGGCGAGGGTCGTTATCGCCAGCGAGCTCGCTATGGTCAGGGGCACTATGGCAAGCGGGAAGTCTATGGTGCGGTTGAACACTTGGAGGCTGACGAGCTCTGCGAGGCCGAAGCCGAGCAGAGAGCCCAGCGCCCCTCCCAGAAGGCCCATACCCAGGCATTCGCCGAGGAAGTTGAGGACGACGCTGCCGTTCGAGGCCCCCAGCGCCTTCCTGAGCCCTATCTCCCGCCGCCGCTCGGCGACGACGGCCATCATCGTGGTCGCGACGCATATCATGGTCAGAACGAGCACCACGACGGTGACGAGGTAGACCAGCGACCGGAGCTTGGAGAGCACGGTGTCCTCGCTCTGGGTGACGCGCCTGACGAGCTGCGCGGAGACCCCTTCGGCCCCTTGCTCGATGGCCGCCGCCATCTCCTCGAGGCCGGTGCCGGAGGCCGTGACGCTGAGGTCGACGACATCGAAGGCCTCCTGCCCGCCGATGAGGGTCCCGTAGTCGTCGAGGGAGATGAACACGAAGGTCTCCTCCTGCCCGCCGGTCTGCACGATTCCCGCGACGCGGAATGGCTGCTCGAAGGGCGTGCCCGCAGAGTCGGTGCCGGAGACGGTGACGCTCTTTCCCGCCTCGAGCCGGAAGGTGTTCGCTATCTCGCGGCCGACCAGCGCCTGGTTGCGCCCGGAGGGCCATTCGCCCGTGACGCCCCAGAAGGGGCTCGATGCCCGTGCCCCCGCGAAGTCGGTGCCTGCGAGGATGAAGGGGAGGTCGTTGACTGCAACGGTGTCGTAGCGGTAGGGGGCCGCTCCGACCACGTCGTCGGCCGGCAGGGCGCCCAGCGCATCCTCAAGCTGTCCGGGGTCTATGGCCGTGCTCCCGTTTGCAGGCAGAAGCACCATGTTCGCGCCATACGAGCGGAACTCCTGCCCCATCTGGCGCGGTATGTCGTAGAAGATGGTCACCAGCCCCGAGAGGATGGTCGCGCCTATCGTGATGGAGAGGAGGGCGACCAGCAGGCGGGAGCGCCTTCGCACCAGCGAGGCGAGCACCGTCCGCAGATAGAACATGCTGCGTTTGACCTGCATCGTCAGTCTCCCTATCTCCCGTGCAGCACTTCGGCCGGCCTGAGCGAGAGCAGGTAGCGCAGGGAGGGAAGGCTTCCGATACCGATGACCAGCACCACGAGGACGGTGAGCAACGGCACCACCATGGGTGCTGCGGCGACCGGTGCGCCGAACACGGACTGCCCGATGATCTGCGCGAAGCCGAAGCCTGCGAAGTAGCCCGCCGCCCCTCCGGCGAGCCCCACGAGCAGTATCTCCAACAGCACGAGCCAGGACAGCGGGACGTCGTGCGCCCCCAGGGCCTTCAGCAGCCCTATCTCCGCGCTGCGCTCCATGACGCTTGCGGATATGAGGTTCGAGATGCCGAGCGCGGCACCGAGCAGGCTCAACACGGTTATCAGCAGCATCAGCAGCTGCGTCTTTTCCAGGATCGTCCCCTCCGACTCGGCGACCTGCCGTACCGCCTTCGCAACGCCGCCCGGCACCACCTCGTCTATCTGGTAGCAGATGGAGCTCACGTAGGCCGTGCAGTACCAGGTCTCATGCTCTTTGGCCGAAAGGCTGCGCGGGTTCTCCGCCGCGCGGCGGGCGAGGTCGTTGTCGGGGGTGGTGAGCGCGCTGACCTCGAAGCTGCTGACCTTCCCCTGCTTGTCGGCGAGCTCCTGCGCGGTCGCGAGCGTGACGAAGACCTGGGCGTCCTCGTCGCCTCCCGCATCGACTATCCCCCTGACGACGAGGTCGCGCCCGGCGCCCTGCACGTCCAGCGTGAGGCCGTCGCCCACCGCAAGCCCGCAGCGCTCGGCCACCGCAGAGCCTATCAGGGCCCCTTGCGCGTCGTCGTCGCTCAGCCATTCGCCCTCGATCCTCCACCAGCTGCGCATCTGTTGTATGCCGGTCGTGACCTCCTCGCCGGTGGGCAAATCGAGGCGCTTCTGGTACCAGGTCCCCGTCACCTTGAGCGCCTCGGCGTCGCCCTCGACGGTCCCGGTCGTGTCGAGGAGCGGGGTGAAGTCCACGATGTTGTGGGCCCAGAAGATGGTCTTTACTTTGAGCACGTCCTCTTCCGCGAGGTAGTTCTCAGGGCTTTCCGGCACGTTCTCCATCCCGTACAGGTCGCTCAGGAGCAGGGCGCCGCGTGGGAGCACGTTGATGTTCGCGCCGTAGGCCTTGAGCTCGCGGTTCACCTTGTCGCCGACGTCGAGCATGACGTTGAGCATCGCGGACGCAAGGGAGGTGCCGAGCGCCACGGTGAGGGCGATCATCAGCATCTTGCCCTTCTGTCTGAACAGGGCTCCCAGTATCATCCTGACGAACATCGTGCCTGCCTTTCGTCGGCCCGCCACGGACGGGCCGTCCCCTGTCTGCGTTACTCGAAACGCCCGGCTTCCTGTTCGAGCAGTGAGAGCTCGATGCTGAGGACGCCCTCTTTGACCTCGAACCCGAGGGGGACGGGGTTGCACCCTCCCGGGAAGCCGATGGTCTGCTTGTTCATGACGACGTCGCACATCTTGCAGACGACCTGGTCGTCGCGCTCGTAGTAGCCCGTGGGGCCGCAGACGTTGCAGGCGTCGAGCCCCACGCCGTAGGCCGTCGCGTTCTTTTTGATGATGATGAAGCGCACCTCGGTCCCCGCCTCCGTCACGTGCGCGAATCGGTGCAAGTGCCCGTCCTCGATGCTCGCAAGCGGCACCTGCACCGTTGTGCCGACGTACTCCAAGGGCTCGGCGGGGCTGAGCTCGATGCCCCGCTCGTTGTAGGCCACGCCGACGGTCAGGGAGAGGACGGTGACGGCCATGCCCGCGACGACGACCGTGCCCCAGCGGCGCACCCTGCGCCATGCCGCCCGGGCCTTCCTCCAGAGGGCGGGGTTCGTCTGGGAGGGGGAGGAGGGGGAGGAGGTCGGGGGGTCCGCTGTGGGCGCCGCCTCCGGGGCAGCCGTCGCCTGCCCCGGCCTTGCGGCTGCCAGGGAGCGCCGCTGGGCGACGAGGGCGCACACGACCAGCGCCACGGTCAGGGCCATGCTCGCGTACAGGAAGGCGTCGCCTTGGTTGATGGAGACTTGCAGCACGGCGCGGATCCATGACGCGCGCGGGATCATGTGGTGCGCATAGAGGATCTGCACGGTCGAGAGGATCCCGTACACGAGGTAGACGAGGAGCAGGGCGCTCCGCAGAGGGCGCAGGGCATTCTCCGTAACGCCCCTTGCCGCCACGGTCGTCCCGGCGGCGCACAGCGCGACGACGAGGAGGCCTCCCAGCCAACCGAGGGCGCGGTAGACCACGGCGACGTCGAAGAGGCTCTCGTCCGCCTGTATGAACTCTCGGATGGCGACCAGGTCGCCCCTCAGCACATAGGCCGCAAGAAAGGCCGCAAGGAGCAGGGCCGACCACAGCAGCAGCCCCTGCGCCCTGCGCTCGTTCCTCCTAAAGACCAGGCGCAGGTCGGCCAAGAGGAAGAGCGCCCCGAAGAGCAGGACGCCGGCCATGAAGCCCATGCTCCAGTATTCGGTGACAATCCATCCGGTGAAGGTCTTGAGGAGTGCCAGCGCGACCGCCGCGCCGGCCCCTGCGGCCAAGCCGACGAGGAAGCGCCTGAACGCAGGCCTGCCGCCGACCCGGGAGACGGAAATCCCCAGGGGCGGCAGCAGGAGTGCAAGGAAGAGCGTGTGCTGCTGGGTCTCTATAAAGTATTCAAGCATCTACCACTCGCGGGGAACCCAGTCGAATTCCTCCCACTCGGCGACGAGGGGAGTCGTCCAGAACTTGCCCTCGACGCCCGTCTCGGCATCCGTGTGCAGCAGGTAGCCCTGCTCCTCGGGACTCTCGATGATGAAGCGGACCTTGTAGGTGCCCGCAGGCCCGATCTTCACGTTCGCGCCGTAGTGGGGGCCGTCGGAGGCGCTCATGGGCATGAAGGCGCCTTCCTGCACGTTGCCGTCCGCGTCCTCGATCTCGTAGTTCACCGTGAGGTTCGGCACGAAGTCGCCGACGCCGTAACCGAGCTCGGTGCCCTCGGCGGCCGATATGTCAGCCTCGATGTGCATGTCGCTCTCAGCGGCGGGCAGCGAGTTGCCCGCAGGCTCCATGTCGACGGGCTGGAAGTAGACGCCCGCGACGTTGAGCGGCCCCAGCACGAGGTCGTCGCCTATCGGGTACTCTTCGAAGCCGCCCGCGTCCTGCGGGCCCGTTGCGCTCCCCTCGCCACCGGTCTGCGCACATCCTACCAGCGCAAAAGCGGCGGCAAGACAGGCCACGAACGCCAAGACAATTCTGTGCTTCATCGTGTTTCTCCTTCTTCTCTGATGGTCCGGTTCTTCTTCCACTTACGTATCTGGTAGACGATGGTCGCTACCGAGATAACCAAAAGGACGACCTGCGGGACCAAGGTCTCGAGCGTGGGGTAGATTCCCAGCAGGTCCACTGACGGAAGGCCGGGCAGGGAGGTGACCCCTATCACGTTGCCTTCCTGGAGCTCTTTGACGCCTGAGCCGACGAAAACGATGCAGAGCAGGAACATCAGGAGGCTGGTCGCCATGAAGAAAGGCTTGAGCGGCAGCCTGATGGAGAGGAAGCGTATGAGCACGAACAGCACGACGAGCATGACGAGGCCGACTCCGAGGCCCACCCAAATCATGCCTGCGCTCTCCTCGCCCGAACCTGAGAACAGGGCGCCGTAGAACAGGATGGTCTCGGCACCCTCGCGAAAGACCGCCAGAAAGGCGGCGAAGGCCAAGGCGAACACGCTGCCCCGGCTGACCGAGGCCTGCACCTTCCCCTCGATATAGGACTTCCACGACGAGGAATCAGCCTTCGATATCATCCAGTTGCTCACATAGAACAGCACGACGACCGCGAACAGCATGGTGGCGCCCTCGATGATCTCCTGGTTCGCGCTGCTTGCGGCCGAGAGGGCCGTGAGGAGAAAGGCAAGGGCCACGCTTGCGACCAGCGCAAGGGCCGAGCCGATGTAGACCGGCCGCGTCTGCGCCTTGTTGCCGCTCTTCACCAGATAGGCGATGATGGCACCGACCACCAGTATGGCCTCGAAGCCCTCGCGGACGATGATGGCAAGCGACCCCAGGAAGGCCACAAAGGGGTTTCCGGCGGAGCCGTCGAGGGTGTTCGCGTCCTCTCTGAGCAGGCGGACGAGGGTGTCGAGCGATGCGCGGGCATCGTCGCTGCGCCCTTCTTCCATGGCGCGCTTGGCGAAGCTGAAGTTGTACTCGACCTCGGCCGCCCGATCCCCCGAGATATGCGCCATGACCGTCTTCTCGAATCCGAGCGCCTCGTAGTAGCCGTAGTACGCGTCATCGACGCGCGCCTTCGCGGCCTTCGCGTCGCCTTCCCCGTATATCGCATAGGAGTCGTCGAGGATGTCCTCCATCTCGTCGACGATCTGGTTCCAGGACTCGTAGTCCGCATTGTCTGCGGCATGGGCGGCAACGGGGGGAAACGCGAAGACGAGCGCCAGAAGGACGGCCAAGATGCCGGGCAGGGCCCGCCCAAGGGTATGGAGTCTCATCGTGGTTGCCAAAGGTGTTCCCCGTCCTGCGCTCTCTTGTCCCGACCGACCGTTCCACCGGGCCTGCTCCCGCTCGGCCCATTTGTAAGGACTGTTTAACTCCTGTGAAGTTTAGTTCCTCTAACTGAAGCTGTCAAGGGGAAATCGCACATTCCGTACCAGCTTGTGCAAACAGACGTTACCGTTCACACCCCACTGTCATCCCGAGCCTGCCGAGGGATCCTCGACCGCGCAAGCGGTCGACCGCAGGTCAAAGGACCTCCTGACCTGCCGTTGGACACTGCGTGTCCAAAGATTCCTCGGCGGGGCTCGGAATGACAGTGGGGTGTGAACTGTAGCAACATACATCCAGACGAAGAATCCTTGGAGGAAGCTACCGATGCAGCGGCTTCCGGTAGAAGCGAGGGCCGTTCATACTGGAGTACGGTCGAAAAGGCCCTCGGGAGACGATGAGCAGTCATCGTCTCCGTTGTGAGCGTGTCTGTGAGATGAGGAGGGGCGAGTGGAGCAGCGCGGAACGTATCAGAACTTCCTTGTCGTCTCCATGGCGGTGATGGCGGTTGCCGTATCCGTCACCATGGTGCAGTACAAGGTTCCGACCATCATCCCCGGCATCGTCGCCAGCGGCGTCATGGACGTCCGGCAGACCACGTTCCTGATGCCGGCCTTCACCTTCGTCGGTATCTTCCTGGCGTTGCCGGCAGGGCTTCTCGTGCACCGCATCGGTGCCAAGAACGCATTGCTTGCGTCTGTCGGCATCGTCGCGGCGGCCTCGTTGGGCATCATGTCGGAGAACGTGGCGGTCCTGTACGCCTGCCGTGTCTTCGAGGGCATGGCGCTCACCTTGCTCATAGTCTCGGGCCCTGTCGTGGTGCAGCATAAGATCGCCCCCGACAGGCGCGGCGTCGCGACCGGGCTTTGGATAGTGGGCGGGATGCTCGGGGCCTTCCTTGCAGGGGTGCTCACGCCCACCGTCTTCGAGCTCGGTGGGCTGCTCGGCGTCTGGCTGGGATATGCCGCGCTCACGATGGCGGCAGGCATGGCGCTGTTCCTCGTCGTCGACGACCGGCGCGGGGAGCCGGACCGTGCGACGGTGCCGGGACGCGCACCGGGAGGCGGCACGCCCCCTGCCGACCGTGCATCCCCTGTAGCCCGCACGCCCCCTGCCGCCTACCGGCTGCTGCTCACCCGTAACATGCTGCTGTTCTTCGCCTCCTTTGTCGTGTTCCAGATACTGCTGCTCACGACCCTGACCTTCTCGCCCACCTATCTGCAACAGAACGACTTCAGCCCTACGCTCTCCGGCCTGGTGTCCACGCTGCCCATGCTGCTCTCGATAGTCACATCGGTGGCCTTCGGCATCATCGCCGACCGCACGGGAAGGTACAAGCTCCTCTACCTTGTCGGTCTCATCGCCATGGCCTTGGCGGTGTTCTGCATGTTCACCTCCACGGGGACGACGCTTTGGCTGGGCGTGGCGCTGATGGGCCTGCTGGGCATGGGCGCCCCCACCGTGGCGGTGGCCGTGTATCCGCGGCTGATCGGCGATCCCGCGATGCTTGCCGTCGGCATGGGGCTGCTCACCGTCATCCAGAGCATAGGGCAGTTCCTCGGCACGATGCTGCCGGCCCTGGTGCTCGGCCCCGCGCTCGACCAATGGGCGATGATGGCCTCTGTCGTGTTCGGCATCAGCGCCTTCGGCATCAGCTTCGCAATCCTGTGCCGCATCAAGTGAGCCGCAATCGACGTTCGTTACCGGAAAGGAAGTGAGGAGAGCCATGGGAACCACCGTGAACAAGGAGGCCTACCGCAAGGACTTCCACTGGGAGGAGGACGGCTTCGACGTCTACCGCTCCTGCCACTGGTCGGCGCCGGGCTGCCACAACAGCTGCGGGATGCTGTACTACGTCAAGGACGGCAGGCTCGACCATGTCGAAGGCGACCCGAACCAGCCCTACAACTACGGCCACCTCTGCATGCGCTGCCTCAACCTCCCCGAGACGGTGAACCACCCCGACCGTCTCAAGTACCCGCTCAAGCGCGTGGGCGAGCGCGGCGAGAACCGGTGGGAGCGCGTCAGCTGGGACGAGGCCTACGACATCATCGAGGAGAACGTCCGCAGGATCTGGGACAGGTACGGCCCGGAGAGCATCTGCGGCATGATCGGCACGGGGCGCAACGTGTGCTGGCAGAACCCCTTGGTGTGCTACGCCGCCTTCGGCACGCCCAACATGTCGTTCGGCTTCCTGTCCGGCGACAGCTGCATGGTGCCCCGCACGTCGCTGTCGTTCTGCGTCTGTGGCGACCTGCCGGTGCTGGACGCGTCCCAGTTCAACGAGGCGCGTTGGGAGCACCCCGAGTACGTGTACCCGGAGGTCGTCCTGATCTGGGGCAACAACGTGCTCAAGAGCAACGGCGACGGCTTCTTCGGCCATTGGCTTGTCGAGATGATGGCCGAGGGCGCGACCAGGCTCATCGTCGTGGACCCCGACGTCACTTGGCTGGCCTCGCGTGCCGAGGTGCACATCCAGCCCCGTCCGGGCTCGGACGGGGCCGTCATCCTCGCGATGATCGACGTCATCATCAAGGAGGGCCTGTACGACCGCGAGTTCGTCGACCTCTGGTGCTACGGCTTCGACGAGCTTGCCGAGCGCGTCAGCGAGTGGACGCCGGAGCGCGCGGCCGAGGTCGCCTGGGTCACGCCCGAGGAGATCGTCAAGGCCTCGCGCCTGTTCGCCGCGGCCAGGCCCGGCGCCCTGCAATGGGGGCTGACCACGGACATGCGCGTCAACGGCATCTCCGAGGCGCATGGGCTGATGGCCCTGAACGCCATCTGCGGCAACATCGAGGCCCCGGGCGGCAACTACCTGGCCCGCGAGTCGTATCACATGAACCTCGCCTACCAGTGCGGGTATTTCGAGAACCTCGATGCCGAGATGCGCGCCAAGCGCATCGGTGACGACATGTCGCCGATGCACCAGTTCGGACTGAGCGCCACGGCCTCGTCGGACTGCGTCCTTGAGGCCATCGAGACCGGCAAGCCCTACCCCATAAAGATGCTGTGGTTCCAAGGCAACAACACCATCGCCAACATGGGCGCCGAGGCCCCGCGCATCTACGAGGCCATCCGCTCCACGGACTTCAACGTGGTCGTGGACGTGTTCATGACGCCGACGGCCGTGGCCTGCGCAGACGTCGTGCTGCCCTGCGGCATGAGCATCGAGCGCAACTCGCTGCGCACGTGGTGGACCCCGCTTCGGGCCATCTCCAAGATCACGCAGTACTACGAGGCAAAATCCGACGAGCAGATCATCCTCGACCTCGGCAAGCGCCTGAACCCCGAGGCCTGGCCCTACGAGACCGACATCGACCTGCTCGATGCCCGCCTTGTCGAAGGCGGGGTGCCCTACGGCTTCAAGGAGCTGCAGGAGCGCGTCTACGACTGGCAGCCGCTGGAATACAACCGTCATGTCAAGGGGCTCTTGCGCCCTGACGGCCAGCCGGGCTTCAACACGCCGACGGGGCGCATCGAGCTGTACTGCACGACCCTCAAGGCCTTCGGCAACGACCCGCTGCCGCATTACGAGGAGCCGCCCGAGAGCCCGGTGAGCACACCGGGGCTCTTCGAGGAGTATCCCTTGGTGCTCACCACCGGGCACCGCTCCTACGAGTTCTTCCACTCCGAGCACCGCCAGCTGCCGACCATGCGCGAGTTCCATCCCGACCCGCTCGTCGACCTCAACCCCGAGGACGCGGCCGATCTGGGAATCACCGGTGGCCAGTGGGTCTGGATCGAGAACCAGCGGGGGCGGTGCCGGCAGAAGGCGCACCTCAACCCGGGCCTGAAGAAGGGCTGCGTCAGCGCGGAGCACGGCTGGTGGTTCCCGGAGAAGGAGGCGGCGAGCCCGCACCTGTTCGACGTCTTCGACTCCAACATCAACAACCTCACCACGATGATGGTGGTGGGGGACACCGGCTACGGCGCGCCCTACAAGGGCCTGCTCTGCAAGGTCTATCCCTGCACGCCAGAAAACAGCACGGTCATGCCGTCCGTGCAGGTCACCGAGCGGGGAGGCTGGGCCTACGAGCGCGTCGAGCATCCCACGATGGGAAAGTCGATAGCCCAGAAGGCCAACTACCGGATCGAGCGGCCCTTCCCGACGGTCGTCGTCAACGCCGCCTTCGAGCGGGCGGGCGGCTGCTGCGAGTGCGAGGCCGCCGAGCACGCCCATGGGCCCGTGCGCTGCAACACCCGTTGCTCGATGCCCATGCAGGGCAGCCAGGCCCCCGGAGGCTTCGAGGCCATGCCCATCGACCCGGACGGCCCCTTGGAGCTGGACAACTGCCGCATCGTCTGCTCCGCCTGCCTCGCCGAGACGTACGCGTAGGTGCCCTGCGCCGGTGCCGGTGTGCCCGTCGGTACCGGCGCACGATTCTGCTCGGACCTGTCAGGGGTTACTGCTCACCCCTCACTGTCTACTGCTCACCCCTCACTGTCTACTGCTCACCCCTCACTGTCTACTGCTCACCCCTCACTGTCTACTGCTCACCCCTCACTGTCTACTGCTCACCCCTCACTGTCATTCCGAGCCCCGTCGAGGAATCTTCGGCTGCGAAGCAGCCGACTGCGGATCGAAGCGCCTTCCGACTGCGGTTGGCCGCTTTGCGTTCCGTGGGCCTGTCGGTTCCATGGGCTCCCCCGCTGCTCCGCAGCTTCGCCCCGCGACAGTCCACCGGACTGTCGCGCCGTCCTCGCTGAAAACAGACCCGTGGGTTCGCGCAAGCGCTTCACCCGTTCTTCGCTGACGGGGTGCCACCGGCACCCCGTCCGGGCGCTCGGACCCACCGGACTGTTTTCCGGGCGCTCGAACCCAAGGATTCCTCGGCTGCGGCGCCGCCTCCGCTCGGAATGACAGTGGGGGCGTGAACCAGAGTCAGGAGGAGAGGGAGGCGTTCTTGCGGATCTTGCGGGCGAGCTGGTGCGTGTCGGTCGCAGCGAGGAAGTAGACCTTGTAGTCCAGGAGCAGGCGGTCGCGTGTGCCCTGGTCCGTGAAGTCGAGGTCGAAGCGCCTGCAGATGCGCTCGATGCGGTAGATGACGGTGTTGCGATGCATGTGCAGGGCCTCGGCTACGGCGGAGGCCCTGCGCTCGAAGTGCAGGTAGAGCCATAGCAGCCACACGTCGTCAGTGTCGTGCCCGACGTCCTCGGCATGGATCTTCTCCAGGACCGTATGCGAGAACGAGAAGGCCAGGAAGCGCGCGTCCGGCTCCTTTTGGGTTATCAGATAGAACAGGAACGCGTCCTCGAAGGCATACACCGCCCTGGAGCCGTCCGGGCCGCTGCCGGGGAACTCCGCATCGATGGCCTTTCTGAGGTCGAAGGCTATGTTCGTCTGCCGGTAGGCGAATTCCAGGTTCTTGAGGTGGGAGAACACCTGGGACGACGACGCGACCGCCCCGAACGGCCTGTGAAGATGCGTGCGCAGGTCCGCGTCGATCCTGCGCACGGACAGGCGGTTGTCGCTCTTCTCGCAGTGACAGAGCACCAACAGCTTGTCCTCATGGAAAAAGGCCCTGCATTCCCCGCCGTTGAGCCTTCCTGCCTCCTGCAGGACGCTGGGGAGGGGCGCCTGTCCCTGTGGCGGCAACGGCCCTATCTGCAGCAGCTTGAGCTCGGCGTCCGTCGGAACGGACAACCGCCTCGCCTGGCTCTCGATGTAGCTGGTGTGCAGCTGTTCTCCGTTCAGGAGCTTGTCGAACAGCTCGTGTCGCGGCTCTGCGCCAAGGGCGGCAGCGCTGCGGCACTGCGCCTGGCAGAGCCTTCGTGCATAGGTCACGAACAGCGCAAACAACGTGACCTGCCCCTTGGTCGGCTGCGTGTGGCCGCCGACCATGACGATGGTGCAGATGTCGGCATGGGCGACCTCGACCGAGCTGAACAGGCGGCGTTCGCGCCTTCGCTCTCCCGTTTGCCCGTCCGTCGGCTTCTCGAGCCAGACGGTCGGGCCCTCGCAGGCAAGCGCCTCGAAGTCCTTCCTGTGAGGGCCCAGGACCTGTTCGGGCCTCAGGTTGCCGGTCTTCCCGAGCTCCACGTAGCTCGGCGACGGCGGCACCATCGACCTGGTGTAGGCACGCAGGCTCCCCTTGTCGTCATAGATGTAGACGAAGCCAGGGAGCACCTGCTCGCCCTCATCGAGCAGCTGCTGCAGGGAGGCGTGACGCGCTATGGCAAGCTCCATGGCCCCCAGCCACAGCGCTATCTGGGAGAACAGGCCTTGGACCTGTGCAAATATCTGCATGACGTCCAGTGTGCTGGAGACGGCGCACACGCGGTCGCCATACTCCGCCAGCCAGTCGGAAAGGTCGCCCTCCGGCTGCACGACGAGGCAGAAGGCCTCGACGTGCCCCGCAAGGAAGCCCCTGGCGGCATCGGCCCCCACTATGTACAGCAGCGGGCCCCCGCCCTGCCTGCCCGGGACGGGCGGCGTAGGATCCGCCAGTGCCGGCCAGCAGAAGCCGCGCTTGAGGTTGGCGGGATGGCAAAGATGGTGCTCCAATGCCTCGAGGTCCAGCACGACATCGAGGGGCACGGAGCATCCGTGCGTCTTCCCGGCGTCAGGGCAGGGCGCATGTCCGTTCCGCATGGGCCGTCTCCCAGCTCGGTTCGGGCCCGGCTCAACGGCTGAAGATCGCCACCGTCGGCTTGCCGGCCTTGGCGGCGAGGTCGGCCAGCCTGCCATAGGCCATGACGCCTGCCTGGCAGTGATGCACGCAGGTGGGCAGCTTGCCTGCCGCAACGCGCTCCTCGCACAGGTCGCACAGGCTCGTGGGCACCGGCAGGTAGAGGTACTCCCACGTGCCGTTGGAGTTCTTGCGCGGCCCGTCCTGCAGGATATGGATGCCGAAGTCGCCCTCCGGCATCCGGTGCTCCGTCTTGCAGGCCACCTCGCAGGCATGGCAGCCTGAGCAGAACTCGAAGTCGATCAACAGTCCGTATTCGCCATTAGACGCCATGGGTGTATCCTCCTCCTCTGGTCACTTGATAGGTGGGCTGGGCCTTCGGGCCCGAGTTCTCCGGTGTGACCGGATAGACCTTGCAGATGCCGCACTTGATGGGCGCGCCATAGCCGGAAGGCCCGTTCTCGCACATGGGGATCGCGTTGTTGGGGTTGCAGTCGAACACGCCGAAGAGGCTCGGCTCCGCCGCCTCGGTCTCCGGGAACCACCAGCCGTGCTCGGTGGAGACGATCCGAGGGTCGAGCGTGATGTTGTAGCGCGCGATCTGGCGAAAGCGTCCCAGGTGGTTCTCGATCCATGCCCATTGCCCTTCGGCTATGCCGTATTGTGCGGCCGCGTCGGGATGGATGTCGAAGTAGGGGTTGGGGTGCAGCTCGCGGCTCGTGGTGCCCTTCTGGCGCCACTCCGAGTGGAAGAACTCGAAGGAGCGCTTGCCCGTCGTGAGCACGAAGGGGTATTCCGCCGCCATCTCGGGCGTCGAGTAGGGCGAGGTGGGCGGCTCCTCGTAAAACGGCAACGGGTCCATGTCCCAGTTCTCGAACAGGGTGCTGAAGAACTCGTAGCGCCCCGTGGGCGTCATGAAGCCGACCTCCCCGTCCGGGCGCAGCAGGCCCTTCTCGTGCTTCTTGTAGCGGAAGGGGCTGTAGTGCATGCCGTGGTACGTCTCCTCGAGCTCCTCCATGGTATAGCCCACATTGGCGCCGTCCATGCGCCAGTTCATGTAGTCGCGCGGGGTCTGCACCCACTCGGGCCACTTGTCCGGCGACAGGCGGTGCCCCAGGTCGATCATGATCTGCTCGTCCTCTTTGGCCTCGTAGTAGCTGGAGCACTTGGTGAGCGAGCGCATGGGGTCGAACCAGACACGGATGCAGTCGCGCTCGTTGCTCATGGCGCAGGGCAGCAGCAGGTCCGCGCAGGCCACGGCGTACGGCGTCTTGAACAGGTCGATGACACAGATGAAGTCCACCTTCTTCATCGCCCGGTAGATGCGCGGGGCGTCCTGGCCCATGTTGGTGATAGGGTTGGAGGACTGGATCCAGAGCATGCGCACGGGCCGCGGCTCCCCGGTCTCGATGGCCTCGAGGATGGCGTCGGACTGCGAGGATGCGGTGAACCCGTACTTCTTGAGCGGGTACTTCTCGTTGCCCAGGCGGATCGCGACCATGTGCGGGTCCACGTACTCGATGCCCGAGTTGTAGCCGAACTCCAGGCCGGCGGCCTGGTCGATGAGGACGTTGCCGCCGGGGTTGTCGATGTTGCCCGTCACGCCGGCCAGGCAGGCGATGGCGTGTGCCGTCTGCGTGCCGATCTTGCTCATGTCGACGGCGAGGCCCCACTGGATGGTGGAGGGATGTGCCTTGGCGTAGAAGCGTGCCGCCTCGACCAGCTCCTCCTCGTCGATCCAGCAGATCTCGGCGACCTTGCCCGGCGGGTACTCCTGCACGCGCTCCCTGAGTTCCTCGTAGCCGTAGGTCCACGTGTCGATGAAGTCGTGGTCGACGATGTCCTCGTTGATGATGACGTTGAGCATGCCGAGCGCAAGCGCCGCATCGGTGCCCGGGCGGATGTGCAGCCAGTACTTGGACTTCGAGGCGATCCAGGTAAGCTGCGGGTCGACGGTCACCAGCTGGCTGCCGCGCTTCATGGCCTCGACTATCCAGTGGCCGAGGAAGGCGTCGGCGTTGTTGATCACGGGGTTCGTGCCCCATATCAGGATGCACTCCGGGGGCACCCAGTCCTCGTCCTCGTCGTAGCGCGTCGGCCGGTACTGCGACATGTCCGCCACCCACTGGTTGCCCATGATCACGAAGCACAGCGCCGTGCGCGGCAGCATGCAGCTGTCGCCGGACAGGAAGCACAGCGTCAGGTCGGCGCCTCCGAAGTTGGCGTACTGGTTGTGCGCGATGACCTGCGACACGTTGCGGCCGGTGCCGATCATGGAGACGATCGACTCCGGGCCGGTCTCCTTCTGGAAGCGCCGCACGTTCTCCTCGATGATGTCGTAGGCCTCGTCCCAGCTGACGCGCTCCCATTTGTCCTCGCCGCGCTCCCCTGTGCGCTTCATGGGGTACTTGAGGCGGTCGGGATGGTTGACTATCTGGGGCAGCTCCAGACAGCGCATGCACAGGCGCCCCTGCGACAGCGGGCTGTTGGGGTCGCCCTCGGTCTTGACGAGCGTGCCGTCCTTGTCGGTGTAGAAGATGATCTGACAGCCGTCGTGGCAGCCGGGCCCCGACCACATCGTGGTGCGCGTGGCAGTAAGGTCGCCTTCCTGCCAGTGGAGCTGCTCAGGATACAGCTCCATGTTGTACTCGTTGTTGTATTCCGCCATGCCTGCCTCCTTCTCTCGTTCGTTTCCTTGCCTCTGTCCGCAATGCCTCTGTCCGCAGTGCCTCTGTCCGCAGTGCCTCTGCCCGCAGTGCCTCTGCCCGCAAGTTGCAGTTCGCACACCCCACTGCCTGCAGCTCACGCCCCCCACTGCCATCCCGAGCCCCCACTGCCATCCCGAGCCCCCACTGCCATCCCGAGCCCCCACTGCCATCCCGAGTCCCCACTGCCATCCCGAGCCATCACTGTCATTCCGAGCCTGTCGAGGAATCTTCGACCGCGCCAGCGG